>DAGO01000015.1:0-5129 GCA_002498185.1 Euryarchaeota archaeon UBA10
TCAGAATCATCGTCTGTATCTTCCAAATCGTCATGGCATCCGTCACCATCATGGTCGAATGATGCGTTCCAATTTATCTCACCACGAGGACAATCGTCTGACAAATCCAAGACATTGTCACCGTCGTCATCCGCATCTCTATCTGCGTCTCTACAACCATCTTGGTCGTGATCGATATCGTGTTCACTAACCCAGTCGAATGAATCGGATGGGCATTCATCGTATTCGTCGAGAATACCATCACCATCGGTATCATTTTCACAAGCATCGCCAATTCCATCTCCATCCAAATCTGATTGGTCATCGTAAATTTCAGGACACTTGTCTAACTGGTCAACGTATCCATCACCATCGGTATCGACGTCTTCGCAGCCATCTTGGTTTTCATCGTTCTCGATTGTAGATGTCCAGCCTACGGGCCCCTCTGGGCATTCATCGTAAAGGTCGAATATTCCGTCTTCATCATCATCTAAGTCTTCAGATGCGTCTCTGCATCCATCACTATCATGGTCGGTTATTGGTGATGAAATCCAGCCTGTCTCTCCTGGCGTGCAATCATCCCAATCATCTCCGATTGAATCGCCGTCATCATCGTCATCACATGGATCGCCGTACAAGTCACCATCGGTATCTAGTTGCTCTGGATTCGCGACTCTAGGACAATTGTCTGAACCGTCTGTAATACCATCTGAATCGTGGTCTCTTGCATAATTCCAAAGGGCAATATCGCTATACCCTGAAGATGAAACACTGAAATTACCCATTGTAACAGTGTTCTGTATAGCCATCCCAATCAATGGTGATTCATCCAGCGCAAAGTGGAGTGAACGAGCAACGTCGTCACCAGAGCCGCCTGCTGAAACCGCCCAAACCCATTCATTGGCAGGGTCGATTTGGGCAACGAACACATCTCTCTTTTCGCCATTGGAGTCTTTGTCAGATAGTTGGTCCACGCCCAAAGTAAAAGCCGAAGTGTATGTTCCTGTAACGATAACGTTGTCCTTAGAATCGATGATTAGGGTTTCAATCAACTCCCAACCGCCGCCACCAGCATTATTCACATTGTTCCATATTCCATTTGATGTGATAGTGGCGTGGAACATATCTCTCCAACCGTTCGATGTTGCGTTAATGAAACCAAACGTTGCAGTCCCTTCTAATTGACCAACTATGTGAACGGTTCCTGTGCTGTCAACAGCGCAATCATTAGCCCATTCTTCACCTGTTCCTCCGGCAAATGAAGTCCAGGTGAAATTGCCGGTACCGTCCAATTGTGCAACATAAATATCTGCTTCGCCTAGCGAATCTGTTCGTTCAACGAACATTATCGAATCAATAAAAGTCCCTGTGACGTGAAGGTATCCATCCAAAGAGTAGCACATACCACCGAAGGCCTCAATGCCACCAGGGCTGTTAATTCCATTAGCCCACAACAGTTGACCATTTTCATCATAGTGTAGTAAAGCTAAGCTAGTTCCTTCAGCCCCAGACAATAATTCATTCTCTACCCACAAGAACCCCTTGTGGAAGATTCCTACAGAAATCCCACCGTTGGGACCTACTGCCACATCGAAACCTGTAAGGTCATCTTGATTTGAAATGGTTCTAATCCAAATTGGAGTAATCGTGTTTCCTGATAGAGCGAAACGCCCGACGAAAGCGTCTCCTTCTTGATTGTCTTGACTTTTGTTAAGTGTAAAGGATGACATGTTCATCTCACAAGCTTCGCCCGCTGTCCCGAGACAAAAGTGTCCAAGCAGAATTAAATCTCCTGAGTTGTGAAGTGCTATTGCATCGATTCCGTCAGCACCTGTACTACCGAAACTGAAAGCAGCGGTCCAATTTCCTGTCGCATTCATTATTGCAATATACATGTCCGTATCGCCAGAAAGACCTACTGCTCCTAAACCGATATCATCGAACATAATCGCTGAGGTAAAAGAGCCTGCTGCTACGGTACTGCCATCATCCAAAACGACATGTCCAGCAAGAAGGTCTTCATCAAATCCGCCTCCTGAAACAGCCCATCCCAAGGGGCCTTGGTCCTCATCTGCAACAGATAAGATTGGAAGGACCATGACCAAAACAACGGCTAAAACCAATATGCGTCGCATACACTCCCATCTGCTTCTCTCACTTGAAGTGATGGCATAATTGTCCACAACATCAATGCTGTATCACAACTTGGGATTTACATGGGCAGAGTATTCTCTCACACTACTAGAGAGCAGATGCCTCCAGAACAAGTCAAAAAAGGCCTTGCTGCATTCAGAAATCCCAGCAAATGGCCGGACTGGAATAGCAGTGCCAAGAGTATGCTAGCTACGCAACCTGAGTCGCTGGATGAAGGAGATCACATCGCAATTTTCCAACTAATCAAGGGCAGCCTAATAGAAACAAAATGGTTGGTAAAATCGATTCGTGAAGGAGAAGATTTCTGTGAAATTGAGTTATTGGGAGAGGGTCAAAGCAGAAATGAACGCCCAATTGCAAAGGGTTTGAAGAATCTGAAAATTTCAATCACATTCCTTTACCAAGAAGACGGGGGCATTGAAGTGCACGCTAGTTGCGAAGTTTCACTGATTCTTTCAGTGTTTTCTAAGCAAATTAATGCGTTTATGAAAAAACAAGGTGAGCAGTTTATCTCTGATTTATCAAGGATAGAATGACCGGTTTGTCTATGAAATGGGGTCTTCCTGACAATAACATGGCAGAAGGCGGTTCAAAGAAAAATGGCCGCCGTGGCAAGAAGCCAAGAAAGCCAAAACAACATGGTGGACCTGCGAAGGATTTGCTGATTGAAAGGCATGCTGAATACGACTCTGCTGCAAAAAAGGCTGCGAATGAAAGGTTCTTACAAAACCCTCTACCAATCGCAATCCCAGAAGATTTTGAGGAACCTAGGCGCTTTTCATTCGAATGGGGAAATAATCCTGTGACTCTGAAGACTGAATCTGTTCTAGCTGCTAAGGTAGTTCGACGTGGCGAATTTGGATGGCTATCGGATGAGAGGGTCGCTGAAATCGGAGAAATGGTTGACGACTTAGATATGACTCTAGACCAAGCACTATCTTTGCGAAGTGCCCTACTGCAACAAAAAACAGTCTACTCACACGGACAACTACAATCAAGAGGGAAAGCGATTGCTAGGCTATACAGAGAAGGCATGAGCATTGTTAAACTATCAAAGAAATTCGATTTCCCGCCAATGAATGTATTCCGTGTTGTACTCAAAGAAATGGGATGGTCGAAATCTAGAATCAAAGAAACGCTGCGTGCACCTTCAAAATTCAAAGAAAGAGAAAGGAATGAATTCAAAGCAGCGGAAGCCGCTGACAGAGTTAGCAATGTTGACCAATCTGAAACTCATTCAAGAGCAGACCTTTTCGAGGACATTCTTGCAGATTGGTTTGAAGAACAAGGCGTGAGAGTTCGACGTCAGGGTGAGATGGTGAAAGAACAAATGGCCGAACATGGAAGGCCAGTGAACACTCCAGACTTGTTATTCTTAGACCATGTAGAAATTAATGGCGAACCTGTTGCATGGATAGATGCTAAGCATTTCTACGGCGCTGATGTCAACTTTCAAAGAAAGAAAATCGTTAGACAGGCTGGACGTTATGTCGATACATGGGGCCAAGGAGCCTTAGTGTTCAGACATGGTTTCTGTGAAAATGTCCACATCCCGGGCACAATATTACTTGACTGCGGTCCCTTGAACCTAGAACCGCTAAATCAGCCTACTGAAGAATAGTTTCTCTAACACCTAAGCCAAGCGCCCTAAGCCTTTGTGCTAATTCACTGGTATCAAAATCCGATTGCAAATTCCTTGGTACGACGATTAAAGAAGTCCCTAACATACACAAATGGCAACTCATCGTATCATCCGAATACTCTTGCACTGTACTGAATAGATTTGCTCTCGCACTTTCATCTAGCAATCCAGATTCTAGTGCGAAGCGGTCTGCTTCTTCTAGCAAACTACTCCAAACACTCGGATTCCAGTCAAACTTCTCCAACCGTTCAACTGCTGAATCACCAGCTTCTGTTATCTTCATTTTCCATTCGGGATTGTCAATATAATCCGAAGTGTGCTTTTCTCCCTCAGGATCCCAAACTAAAATTGCAGGGCAACCGACATCAAAGCCGTATGCTTTACCTGGGAAAGGAGGGCTTCCGGGATTAACTCTCAATTCACAACCTCCCGCCCATAGGCCAAGAATATCTCCTAAGCCCCCCGAAAATTTCCTTTCGATTCTATGAGCAAGTCTGGCAAGCTGGCCTTCGTCGCCACGGTCAAACAACTCACCAAGAGCAAGGCTGGTCGCAAACAGCCCCGCAGCGGACATGCCGAATCCTTGTGAAACTGGCAACTCTAGCTGCACATCAATACCGACTGATGATTCTATGCTGAATAATTCTCTAAATGCATTTAGCATTTCAAGATACAATTGTTCCCCCTCAACAAACGGACTTCCGTCCATTGAAGTTACCGTAATCATGTCAGAGCCTTTTGGTAGAATACGTACTGTCGACAAAACACCATCCTCTAGACAAAAACCGGCTCCTTTGGAGCCCTGATTTCTAGCCAGTAGGGGTTTTGAGTGAACTGAGAAAAGGAGTGTCACGTGACCTCCAACATGTACTGTGACCTCACTCATCATGCTTGCGCTATACTAGATAGGTCATGATAATTCGCCAGAATGACGAGATTCATTTGCGATTCAAGCGAGAGCTGCATCGACTTCGCTGTTAATCTTCTCGAAGCGAGAGACTAGTTCAGCGCAAGCCCTGTTGAAGATTTCTTCAGCAGGTAGTGAACCATCAGATTCGAATGAGAATACGTATTCTCCTTCGATGTCCTCCATGACAATCGCATTATCGAATGCTTCATCACGGCCTGTTCCATATCCGACTTGGTGAAGTGCTCTCTCCAAGTCTAATACAGCGTCAACATCTGTACATTCCTTGTTTGTGAACATCTTGGAATTGATTGCACGGCCTGATTTTGAAGTCAAGTTTAGGTCGAATAGAACATTTGCCTTCTTCGGCTTTGCAAGAGTTGCCTTCTGTCTTGGCTGGAAAGTTACTGCAGCGGCTGGACACCATTTTGCGTGGTCTCTGCCACG
>DAGO01000015.1:5547-8381 GCA_002498185.1 Euryarchaeota archaeon UBA10
CCAAGTACGTTCAAGTCACCAGCATATACTGTCTTGAACTCTTCATCGGAATCAGAGTTTGGCCCTCTGATTGAAAGATGGTAGATGATCTGAGACATTGGGGAACCCCACTGGTCTTCAGGAAGGTTCTCGTTGTTTGGGTCGTCTTCTGGGAAAACGAATTCCTCTAGGAAAGTAGGTACTGGAACCATTGCAAGGCGGTGTGCTAGTACTTCATCAGGAAGTACGTTAACCGACTCGATAACTTCTCCTTGGTTATCCTGAGTAACTCCCTGCTCGAAACGAACCTTTGTGATTGCCATCTTCGGCACATCTGCAAGAATTGCACGGCGAAGACTGTTTACCTGAGCAGCGTTTGTCTCTGAAAGAATGATTCTAATCTTGTTGTCCTTTGGCCAACCATCTACTACCTGCGCCTTCATTTTTAACACCTCAAATAATCAGACACGGCGGCCACGGCGGCCACCCTTCTTCTTTGTACCATCGTGTGCGATTGGAGTTACATCTTCGATGCGAGTAACTGTCACGCCTGCACGAGTTAGAGCACGGATTGCTGCCTGTGCTCCAGGACCAGTATTGTTTGACTTGTTTCCACCAGGCCCGCGGTATTTGACGATGACCTGTGTGAATTCTTTCTCCTTCAGTTGGTCAGCCATTCTTTCAGCTGCACGTGTTGCAGCGAACTGGCCACCGGAATCCTTGGATGACTTGACTACTTGTCCGCCGGAGCATGTTGCGATGGTTTCAGCTCCTGTCAAGTCGGTTGCAGTTAGCAACACGTTGTTGTAACTAGAGAAGATGTTGATGATTGCCTTGCGCATCATTCACCGCCTCCTACAACAGTGTCTTCTGCCTTAGGAGCATCGTCAGCCGATTCATTGACATCTGATGCGTCGGATTGTGAAAACTCTGGATCGACTTCATCTTCTGCGTATTCAGCAGATTCACGAACTCCCAAGATTGTTTGACGAATGATGTGGTTCTCGTCGTTTAGTTTGGAGCGTGGATGGTAGCGAATCAATTCTTCTTCATCTCTGGTAACAGGGTAAGAAGGAATTGTCACCTTTTGGTCACCAATGCAAATCTGCCCGTGGGTCACAAGTTGTCTTGCTTGCTTCATTGAGCATGCTAGACCCTTGTAGTAGACTTGAGCCTGTAGGCGGCGGTTGAGAATATCTTCTGCGGATAGAGAAAGGATGTCGTCCAGAATTGCGTCGGTTGCAATCAATCCCTTGCGGTTGAGTGATGCGAGTAGAGCATCCTTCTCACGAGAATAGTGGCCTTCGGATGTGTCCACACGACCAATCAGCTTCATCGCTTGGCCACGAATACGGCGCAGAGCAGACTTTGCTTTCCAAATCTCGGTCATGTTCTTTAGACCGTGATTTGCCTTGATTGCGTGTTCTTCTTCGATTCTGTCAGCCTTCCAAGGATGAGGAGGAGTGTCGTACTTAGGTCGAGCAAATTTTGGATGTCCCATATCTTATTCCCCCTATCACTTCTTTCGCTGTACTCCAAGAGTCAGACCAAAACGACCGTTAGAACGGCCGCGCTGTCCACGTACTTTGTGGCCGCCAGCATGGCGAACTCCACGGTAGCACTTGATTCCACGAAGACGAGAAATATCATCTTCATGAGTGAGTTTGAGATCTTGTCCAGAAAGGTGAAGTTCATCACCGGTTTCTAGGTCACGCTGTCGATTCAGCATCCATAGTGGGACGTTTTGAGCATAGTTCTCAATCGCTTCACGCAAGGTTTCCTGCTGAGCGGTATCAAGGTGTCCAGCCTTCATACTAGGATCGAATCCTGTTATCCTACAGATATTAGCTGCAGTTCGGTCTCCAACACCACGGACAGCAGTGAGTGCAGTCCTTAGTGGCCTCAAACCGTCGATATCGGTATCTGCCATTCGAAGCATGTAGGAGAAGTCGTCTCCCAATTCTTGTTCATTAGCCATTACAGTTCACCTGTTTAACGCGTACAACATGATGTCGAGCGACTTTGCGACAAACCTCCCCTATATCAAGACCGCGATTCATCATTCGCGAGACTGCGCCACAGATTAGCCGTTTTCTAATCCTCTGTTCGTGGTGCTAAAAGCCTATTGTGTTTCAAGGCACAAAAGTAGCATCGAATCGTGGGGTTGTTTCGCAACAAATCCAACATGCTCTCCCCCCTTGGAAGAAAGTTGCCTGTCGAGACTACCCTGAATCTTTGGTTGCAACTGTGGTTCCAGTGCGACCCGTAGGGTCAATTTGCCAAATCCATAATCTCTAGATGCTTCAACAAGGTGGGAAATTGTTTCTAGGGACAATTCAGAATGGACCAATTTTACAATTCTTCCAGTGGCCTGAATAAGCATTTTTTCTTGCTTATTATCAAAAATAATTGCTTCAGAATGATGGATTTGAGGCCGACGCCCATCGATAATACTCCATGTGATTTCTTGTCCAGGAATTAAATCTCTCAAGAAATGTAATGCTAGACCTGATTCAACCAATGCTGCGTCTAAAATGCTGACGTGCTCACCTTTTCTTGGTGGCCTACGGTGCTCGGATATTTCTTCAAAATCCCCTTCGATTATCAATGGTTTATCTTTGAAATCTGGCGGGATACGAACAAATCTGCGAGATATCCCTGGTGTTGACAATTGGCCAATCCACAAAGATAGGCGATCCACTCTGCCTCTACCACGGCTAGTCCACACCCAAGTTTTCCCAATACTGGGCCAAAATGATTCAACTATTTCTTCAACTTCGAGGCGTTGACTGTCATCCAATCGCGGGGATAAATCCAACAGAATCGCTGGGCCTCTTTCTCCATGATTCAGTTTG
>DAGO01000132.1 GCA_002498185.1 Euryarchaeota archaeon UBA10
CTTAAACGGCAGACAGCATCTCACGACATATGCGTTTTGCAGTGTTTATGCTGACATTGTTAATGGCATCAAGTACGACATTTTGCATCGCATTTAACGTCCAAGAAAACGATTTGCTGGACGCTGAATTTAGCGAATGGGTAAGGTGGCAATGATCACATTCCCAAAAAGAAAACCATAACCATTGCACTGACTACTAGAATTAGTATGACTTGTGTTAACAAAGAGGGACCTTCTTTGTCACTTTGTGCAAGGTCATTCCACTGCTCATCCATTATTGCATACCCCGATTGAGAGTTCTAGTCCAGCGATCACTTGCAGGAACTCCAACCACATTCAGAGTCGCAAATGTCACACCTTTTGTGTCCAGTAATTTGGTTCTGAAATTGTCTAAGTCGAGCAGGCAACAAGGACAGTGTGGTCTACTAGGTTGGACGGTGATTGTGACTTCACCGTCTTCTGCTACGTCGATGTTTTGGACAATGTCTCTCTTCGCCCATGGCAATTCATCATGAGGGTCAACCCACTCCGCTGCCAGGCGTGCAACCCTTCTTTGAAGCGCTGCATGTTTTCGACTCACTCAACATCCTCCAAGCGCAATTTTTCGACCTTGCCTTCAGCTTCAGCAAGTTCTTCTTGACAGGATTTGAGTAGTTTGGAACCTTCTTCAAACAGCTTCAATGTCTCGTCTAAGTCAGTGCCCCCTGCCTCAAGTGCAGCCACAATTTCTTCCAGTCTTTTCATCGCTTCAGCATAACTCATTACTTCACCTCAGTTTGTACTTGGCCGTCCTTCAATACCACTGTGAGAGGGTCACCCTGTTTCAACCCGGCGATACTAGTCACAGGTGCTCCTTTATCATCCATGGCCATAGAATAACCCCTCTCTAATACTCTGGTTGGGTTGGTTGATTTTAGGATGGATTCGAACCCTGTGTGTCGGTTTTTCTGTATCATAAAGAATCTTTCAATCGATGAAACCATCCTGTTCGATAATTGTGATTGGCGTAATTTTGCGTTAGAAATTCCACGCATTGGAGCGGCACTTAGTCTGAAAATTAGATTTGTGATTTTCTCATTTTGTCTGACAAACAACTTGTCAAGAGCAAAATCAAGTCGGTCTTGAGCTTGAGCAATCATTGCAATCAACTCATCCTTGATCGGTACAACTCTCTCGATTGCGTTGGATGGAGTTGAAGCACGTATGTCTGCAATCATATCGCTGACCATGTAATCCGATTCATGGCCAACTGCACTAACTATTGGTACTGAACAATCTATCATTGCTTGGCAAACCGATTCGAGATTGAACGACCACAAATCTTCGGGAGAGCCGCCTCCTCTTCCAACGATGATCAAATCTGCAGTTTTTTCAGCATGTTTGATGGCGCGCACGATTTGTCCTGGGGCCTCATTACCTTGAACCAATACAGGAATAACGGTGTAAGAAAAATTAGGCCAACGGTCGGAAATTAGTCGCTCCATATCGGCTAGTGCAGCACTCCCTGCGCCTGTAATGATGTGCAACTTTTTTGGTATCAAAGGTGCTAACTTTCGAGGTCTATCCATGGTGCCATCTTGACGCCATTTTTCAATCAACTCTTGGCGCGCCTTTTCCAGTTCCCCAATGCTCTTTACAGGTTGAACCCGAGATGCTTTGAATTGCATTCTACCGGTCTTTACATAGACATCGATTCCACCGAGTGCAATCAATTTCATACCCTCTTTGATGTTTTGAGAAATGAATGAATCATTTCCACCGAATAGTACGCAATCTATCGAACCCTTGCTATCTGTGAGCGTAAAGTATGTGTGTCCTGAGCGAGCAAGAGTGAACTTCGTCAACTCGCCAATGATTGCAGCATTGCTCAGGTATGGCTCGTTAACTAGAGCGCTTCGAGCTAGAGCCACAAATTGCCCTACCTCAACAGCCTCGCCCGCCATGATTTAGATTGGATGTCCGTGGTTCTTGAATAATCGCTTTTCTAAGGAAGGAGTTTTGAGGGGGCGGTATTTCGGCGTATCTGTTCCAGTACGGGGTTGGCCCCTCTAGGAATGGTGATGTTATGAGCGACAAGGATGCTTCAAAGGATAGTCCCGATGAAGAAGAGGACTGGATGTCCTACGCTAATGCAGGCTTTGGGTCAACCGATTATTCGCTTTGGGATGATGCTGGCCAAGAGGCAGAAATCATCGCAGAACCAGAATGGGATGAAGAAAATCTTCAACTCGACACGGGGGAAGAAGAAATTCCTGCTGCACCAAAACCTGCAGGGCTCAAGCATCTGGTAAGACTAGGTTGTTGCAATCACTGTCTAGGTCGAATTGGTGGAAAGAAGAGATTCGGCCAATCCGATTTAGAATCCGGAATTGAGATTAGAGCAAGTGTGGTTGAAACCGATTCAACCATGGCAAATGCTAGAGAGGTAACTCCACTATGTCCATTCTGTGAAAATCTATTCGATGAGGCGCCTCTATTAGCTGAACTGATTCAGGAATCGGTTGGCGAGAGAGAATGCTCTCGGCTGCAGTTGGGAGCAAGGATCCCCAAAGACCAATCTGAAGCCGAAGACCATCTTCGCAAGAGGTTCGGTGCTGGTGGTTCTGCCCCACTAAAATCTAGTTTGGTGGAAGAAGTTGCTCGCCAACTCGGCGAACTTGGAATGGGGCAAAATTTGGTTGTAGAAAAGCCAGAAATTCTTGCATTAATCGATGTTCTTACATTAACGGTAGAACTTGATATTCGTTCGCACTATGTCTATGGAAGATATAGAAAATTAGAGAGAGGAATTCCACAAACCAAGTGGCCATGTCGGGCTTGTAAAGGCCGCGGTTGTGAGAAATGTGACTACACTGGCCTGCAATACAAATCTTCAGTCCAGGGGCTGATAGGAGACCCAATACTCGAACTGTTCGGCAGCGAAGAGCATGCTTTCCACGGCATGGGTAGAGAGGATATTGATGTTAGATGTCTGGGACGTGGCAGGCCTTTCGTCATCGAACTGAAGAAGCCACACAAGCGCAATGTAGACGCGAATCTCATCATGGAAGCAATCAATTCCAGCGCTAAAGGTCGTCTAGAGGTTTCTGACATGAGACCATCGAATAGAAGCGAGGTTGTTAGGGTGAAGGACACTCCAGCTGAGAAATCATACACAATCAGATACCTGATTGAACCAATCACACAGTCCGAACTCGATGAATTAACGCAAGTAATGGAAATCCCGAGTAATAACCAGGACAGAAACCGCCGACGAAAGAACCACCATCGTAGAAAGAAGCACGAACCTAAAGTCGAGGAAGAAATCGATTATTCCTCTTTGAAAAAGGCGGAATTAGTGGAATTGTGTGAACAGAAAGGAATAGCCAAGAGCGGAACTAAAGATGTCCTGATCGAGAGACTTAGTACGTTTAAAGAAGAAACTCTGCCTTTGCCTGAGAGGGATTATGTGATGGAAATCATGACTAATTTGCAAGGTTGCACATTAGCGCAGAGAACCCCTGAAAGAGTCGCTCATCGCCGTGCTGATAAGATCCGTAAGAGAATGGTTCTCGAAACCTCAAACCCGTCTATTGAAGAAGATGAGAATGGAAATCTGGTTGCAGAGTTTAGTCTGAGATGCGAATCGGGCACCTATGTCAAAGAAACAGTGCACGGAGATAGCGGTAGAACTCAACCATCCATAGCTTCTCTAATCAAGGCAAAATGTACTGTTGAATGGCTCGATGTAGCCGATATTCATGCGGATTAGCGCGTCGCGGTGCTTATATGGGTCGGGCAGGTCGGCAGGTTGCTTCGAATGGTCTTATGACACGAGAAGCAGGAGTGGATTACCATGAAGAGATCAAAAGGGCAGCGCCAAGGCACCCGAACAATCCTACGTCGCGGACGCCATGAAAGAGGCCGCGTAAACATTTCTCGCATCATGCATGACTACTCCGAAGGCGACCGTGTTGCCATCGTTTTAGACGGTGGACAGCAAATGGGTATGCCTCACCGCAGATTCCAAGGACGAACTGGATTTATCCAGGGTCGTCAAGGTAAGGCTTGGGTCGTCGCTGTAAAGGACGGCAACATGCAGAAGACCGTCGTCGCTCGCCCTGAGCACCTTCGACCGTTGGAGTGATTTTCATGGATGAGGAAGGAATTTTCACAGATTATGCATCCGTAAGGGACATGCTATTGCACGCTCAGGAACGCCGTGGCTTCCTGACATACGAACAGAAGGCTGCTCTCCAACACGCAGAGTGGGCTGCAAGTGGTAACCGCAATGGTTACTCCACAGACCCCAAAGTCTTCAATGACATTTTCAGTGCTATCATGGAAATTGAATTATTCCAGAAGTACCCTGAATTGGCAGCTAAACTAGCAGAATTGATGCCAATGCACGAAGACGATGTACGTGCTGTAATCGCTAGCCGCCGTATCTCTATTGACGGTGGAGACGTAACTGCAGTTCTTGACATCGTTCGCCAACACGTTGGCGTTGAATGAATAAACCCGACAACTGGTGATAACCATGCGCAATGACCATCGCGGCGGGCAGCGTAGAAATTCCCGCGACAGACCTGATCCTCTTCTCAAGGTAGAATGGTGTCGAGTTATCGACCATCCTGAAACAGATGCGGCGATCGTAGTTGTGACTGAGCCAGCATTGCACGTCATTCGCTTGCGTCCAAAACCAGATTCAGCTATTCAGATGGTTGGAGATAGAATCTACATGGGTATTGACCACGCACAGAGAGATGTAGTACAGGATGTGCTTGGCTTTGCTAGAATCAGAGATTTGTCCAATGCTGCATCAATTGAATTACCAATCGTGATTCAACAAATCATCGAGGACTCTCCAGATGTATTCATTCAGCAATTCTTCAACAGGGCAGGAAACCTTTCTCTGAAGATGCATGCATTTGAGTTGCTACCAGGTGTTGGAAACAAGAAGGCGATGGAGATGGTTGCTAGCAGAGGGCGAGTAGGTTGGGAGAATTTCGCTCAACTTGACGAGGACTGCAACATCAATGCTGCAGAATTACTTGCTAAGAGATTCGTTTCTGAGATCGAGGATAGGGGATTACAACCTAGGTTGTTAGACCTACTATTAAGACAGGATGAGTGATTATCATGGGCCATGGAGCCCGGGTTCTGATTGACCGTTTGCGCATGCGCAAAGACAACATCAAAGCGCTAGGCCAGCATTTTTTGAACAATGAGGAAATCCTTGACGAAACAATGCGCTTAGCAGAGGTTTCTCCACAAGACCATGTGATTGAAATCGGACCCGGTCCCGGGGTTTTGACCGAAAGATTACTCGAGACGGGATGTGAACTGACATCGATTGAAATCGATCCTGAAGTTTGCGGGTTCCTTAGAGATAACTTCCCAAATCTCGAGCTGGTTGAAGGAGATGCCCTCAAGGTAAAATGGCCGAAGGCAAACAAAGTCGTGGCAAATATCCCTTACCAGATTTCTTCACCTCTAATCGATGTTATCACTCGTACCAATTCGATTGATTACGTCGTAATTCTTGTTCAGGAAGAGTTCGCAGAAAGGCTGGTTGTGGAATGGGAAAGCGATAGAGGCAGTTTAGGAATGTGCACTATGTTGGATTGGGATTGTACTTTCGAAATGCGGGTTGGGCCACATTGTTTCACGCCTTCACCTCAGGTTCACTCCCGTCTAGTAACTATGAGGCGCAAGGAATCTCCGGCGAATTCTAAGTTGGCGAAATTATTGATTCGGCAAGCATTCGCTCAAAGGCGCAAAAAAATCCGAAATACTCTCTCAAAAGCCCCGAAAAGAATCGCCAGGGTTAGTGGCTGGCACGCAAAAATCTATCGCGATGCCATTCAGTCGCTCGATTGGGATTTATTTGAAGAAAGGCCTGAGGATTTAGAAATCGAAGATTGGCTCGAATTAGCACGACTTCTTGAGGATGCTCGTGAGGCGATGGGTTGACATCTAACCGCCCGCTCGGC
>DAGO01000124.1 GCA_002498185.1 Euryarchaeota archaeon UBA10
AGTTGGTCGTTGTCAGAATCCCAATCATTTGGTTGGGTATTAATGAGGTACTCAAGCCCATATGTAAGACCATCTCCATCTTGGTCTGTTGAGGCTAGAGCTGTGAACGAAACAAATTCGATAGATGCTATTGTTGAGAACAACATCAGCAGTGCAAGTCCCATGGACTTGACTTTCTGATTATCGATTTCTCTGAGTAGTTTTGGACGCGCTGACGAGTGGATGGAGGACATACGCACGGCTAACACCAATATACGGGTTCACTTGAAGCCTATTAAGGGAAATGGAACAATGTTCATACAATATTTGATTGAAAACTCTCCCCTACGGGGAGAAAATCAGATTTTTCAAGACTCAAAGGTCTTCTAAATCCTCTAACAATTCTAGGTCGTCATCGAGATCTTCTTCGTCCACAACCAAATCTGGAATGTCCTTGATTTCCTCTGCCATGGATTCGAATTGCATGTCTTCTTGTTCGACCATTGCACTCTCACGTGCAGCTGATTGTCCTCTGCGGTAAATCGCCAAGAATACAACCAGAAGAATACCAACATACAGGCCGAGAGTTTGAGGATTCTCAAAGTCCAATGCAGCGTTGACGAAACAATCCATTCCTTCACAAGTCGTTGTGAATTTGAATTGAGGAGTCTGTTTAAGTTGCACAGTACTAATCTCGCTATCTACTGGTTCAACGGACAATACAACTACTGCCTCTTTGCCGGCAACCAAGTCGTCTGGAGCGGTGAGAATCATTGTAAACTCACTGGTCGAGAAAGGACCGATTTCCAGTAGGATTGTATTTCCTTGCTGTGTTGAACCACTGGTGGTGAATCCTGCAGTCCAACCTGCAGGTAGGGTTTGAACAGAAATAATCACGTCCAATACAACATTGTTTGCGTTCTCAACACTGAACTCATAGCGCTGCTCTTGATTAGGCAAAAATGGTTCTAATTCGTCAACCCTCTGGACGAATATTCTGCCTTGTAGGACTTCTTCTTTGACTTCTATCTCAAGTGGCAAATCAAAGTAACGAGGGTCGCCTTCTGACACTTCTTCTGTTACTCTTAGGTACAATGTGTGGTTTCCAGCCAATACTTGGTCACGAAGTTCAATCTCGACTTCAATATCTCCGGAATCTCCCGAAGACAACTGAATCGCTACAACATCTTGACCACTACCATCCGTGATTGAATAATCCCAAGTTCCGTATGAAGGGTCTCCGGTCTCTTCGTCGGTATTCTTGTCGAGTTTACCAGGAGAAATGATTCTCCATGTGTTCTCTCCTACGCTATCACTACTGTCGGTAATTCGGATGTCGAAACTGACTGTTGCTCCCGGGTCGACTGGCCCAACACTGCCAATCTCTTGACCGTCTGAGTCAGCGATGACCTCCGCTAAGATTCCAAAGGTTCGGTGTACTGTAAAGGAAACTGACGAGCTGAGTTGGTCATCCCCTGCACTGTAACATACAATAGTGAACAATCCGATGTCGACGTCATCACGGTTTGTAGGAGGATATATCTTCATCATCAAAGACATTGTTTCATGGGAACCAATGTCAGGTGTAATCGCATACGGCCCTTCAGTGGTCAACTCATTCCCTGTATCGTTGTCGATGAAAGAATAAGACCAACTTGAACTCGGTGTCTCATCAACCTTCAGCCTGTAGGTATCGGTATCGAATCCTGCATTGAACAAGTCGATGTAGAAAGGCTCTCCGGATTGTGCCATATCTGAATCAATGTAGTGTGATAATGTCTCATCAAATGCCTCAGGACGGTTAGAGTCAGCAATCTGGATTTGGTGCTCTTCATCTTCGAATACGTTCAATCTAGGTGGTGCGAACACACCGACTTCTTCGACATCAAGAACAATCTTCTCGATTACTACCTCTTCTCTGACGTTATCTTCATTCTCGACAAATCCTCTAGCCCAAACCTCAATGCGGTCAGGAGCAGTTGACAAGTCCCCGTCTGGAGTTTCAATTGAGAGAGTAGCGATCTTGAATGAGCCACCACCCGCTAATGAATAACCGGCAGGTTGGTCCCAAATAGGGTCAGACCATGATGAAGGAAGTGAAGTGAACAATTCGAACTCCACATCCATCTGGATTCCGGCTGAGCCTGTGTGCTCAACCATGAATTCAACGCTGCTAACTTGGCCGGGTGCAATTAGGACGCTATCCGACTGATCAACTGGAAGCGAAAGATACATCCCATATTCCATGAAGTCTATTCCAACGTGCCTGTAGACAACTACGTGTCCTTGAACATCTGTAATCTCAAGAGAGAGATTGTAGTGACCAGCTGCGATTCCTGCATCATACGTCCAAGTGTAGTTACCAACTAGACCATTATTGTCTAATCTCAAATCGTCATCCTCGAATTCTTTGTCGAATACTGTACTGGTACCTGAAGGAGTAGAAAGAACGAGATTAACCGAGTTGATGTCATCTCTACCAAAGGCATCTCTAACATCGACTGAGAATTGGATTGTTCTGAAATCTGGACGGTGGTTTGGAGACCATTCCAGTTTCTCAGCATCAGACCAGATTCCGCCTGGTGCGTGTACCTTGACACTGGAATCTGCCAATGCGTTAGCTTTCACTGTAAGTCTTGAGAAACTGTTAGTGTTGTCTAAATCACCATATTGAATCTCAACATCACAATCGCCACCTTGACCAATTCCACCTTGGCCCTCGCAAGATGCAGAACCATCGATTTGTAGCCTTAGTTGTGAACCCTTTTCTACGAGGAAACCATCTTCTGGAACATCAAATGCAATTTCGTTGATTGTCCAAACGCATCCAGAACTCCCAGGGAGCACGCTATCTTGACAAGGAGATGTTAGCTTCTCAGTAACGGTATATGTTGGTCCACCAACTGAGTTTAGAGTGTAAGTCAAATCAGCCTCAGAGCCTTCCTGGCCTTTGAATTTGAGATATACGTACAATTTCACTTCAGAAGCACTACCTTCTCCATATAGCATGATATCTCCGATTAGGTCATCTGAGCGGAATTCTACTCCTGAAAGGATGCTTGCTTCCTTGTTTGCACCGTCTGGTTCAGTAGTAGTGATGGCGCCGTCTCCACCAGAATCACCAGCTTCATCTAGGTACAAATTGTAATTTTGAAGATTGGCAGGAACATGCTTGATTTGTACTTCATCTTCCAGAGTTTCAAACTCTACCGCAGGTAGGCCTGAAGATAGCAACAATAACAGCACGAGGACGGGAACAACTCGAGATTTTAGCATGCGCACCAATTAACCCTCTGCTCCGGGGGGTTAAACCGTTTTGCATACATTGTGCTCTTGAGAAGTCACCCTACGGGTGATTTATGGATGCCGAATTAAGAAATCATTCTAATTTTGAAACTCATTGGTTTGGATTTTTCAAATTAGTCCGACTCATTCATTAATTCTAAGCGATGGGCAACCGATAAGCGGGGGTTGCCGAGTGGTCAAAGGCGCCGGGCTTAAGATCCGGTCACGATGTGTTCGTGAGTTCAAATCTCACCCCCCGCACCAATCAAGTCAATGACCAGCCACCGTCTACTGGAAGTATGAAACCAGTGATGTACTCTGCTTCTGAGAGGAATTTGACAGCGTGGGCAATGTCTTCTGGTTTCCCTGCACGCCCTAGTGGCACTCGCTTCAGGACTTCCTCGAATCTTTCTTTTTCCCATTCAGCTGCTAGGATTGCCCCAGGAGCGATTCCATTCACTCGAATATCAGGAGCCAACTCTCCAGCCAGGTTGACCAACAATTGTCTCAATGCAGCCTTGGTCGAAGTGTAATGAGCCAACTCTTCCCACGCATGATTCCAACTTGTATCTACCATTCCGATTACAGACCCATTTTTGGCTTTTAATTTAGGGACCAAACCTTGAGTTATGAAGAAGGGAGCATCTAAGTGAATCGATGAGAAGCGACGTAATTCCTGAGGCGTAACTGTAGAGAAGTCTTCTTGATTATAGATCGAAGCATTGTGGACTAGCAGGTCTATACCACCCGCTTGAGCCACTAATTCATGGTCGTGTATTTCTTCGATTATTCTGAACAAATCATCATCGTTGGATAAATCTCCACTCACAATCGCTCCTTGGCCTCGCTGAATCAGTTGTCTAGCCTGAGTAAGTGACCGGTTACAATGCACAATGACTGCCCATCCGTCATCGATTAAGGAATTTACAATTGTTGCACCAATCCTTCGTGCACCACCTGTTACAACAGCTACTCGCATGGCAGTTCCTGTACGAGTTTGGCCTTGAAACTTCGTAAACTCCCATAGCGACTCTTTTTGCACCCCATCCCTTCGGGATGACTAGGGGGAGAGGTATGACCGTCAGGAAATTGGACATGGCGACCACTCGTCCTCGTCTTCCAGACTGGTTCAGAACCCGCCTACCGTCTGGTGAATTGCAACAGAAATTCAAGGAAACAAAGGATACTGTTACAGACAATATGTTGCACACAGTGTGCCAAGAAGCGCGCTGTCCGAATATCCATGAATGCTGGGCTGCCAAAGATGCCACCTTCATGGTAGCTGGCCAAGAATGTACTCGCGGTTGCCGCTTTTGCGCAGTGGGATCAATCAAAACCCCTCCTCCTCTAGATGAGAACGAGCCCGAGAATCTTGCAGATGCAATTGCTACCATGGGGTTGAATCACGCTGTAATTACCGTTGTCAACCGTGATGATTTACCAGATAGCGGAGCCGGACATTACAGAAAGTGTCTCGAAGCGGTTCGTAAAAGAACTCCAGAGGTCACCCTTGAACTACTGTGCAGTGACTTGGCCGGAGATCACCAAGATTTGGCAGATCTGCTAAACGGTTTAGAACTGGAAGTATTTGCTCATAATGTGGAGTGTGTGCCTCGACTGGATTCCAGAGTTAGAGACCACAGAGCAACTTTTGAGCAATCTATTGGAATTTTGAAAGAAGCCAAGAGATTGCGACCAGACATATTGACTAAGTCGTCAATAATGGTAGGTCTTGGAGAAACTGATGAAGAAATTACAGAAGCATTACAGATGCTAAGAGATGCCAAAGTTGACCTTGTGACCATAGGACAATATCTTGCACCAAGTCCTAGGCACCTCGCTGTAGATAGATTCCCTGAACCATCCAGATATGATGAGTGGAGTTTGCAAATCGAAGAAATGGGATTCTTGGGATGGGCTTGTGGACCATTGGTAAGGTCTTCATATCGTGCAGGCGAACTATTAGCCAGAGCATCGGTAAGGCTTAGAACGGACAAGGAGTGAGCGTATCATGTCGGGGAAAGATAAGGGGTCATTGGACGCATATACAGTACCTACCGCACCTTTCCGCCCCGGTGACGAAGCCGATTTTGGCGGAACTTGGAAAGAGCAACCCGGAGACCTTCCTAGGCCTGACCCTGCAACCTGTACCACTCCTGAAACTCATGACCACGCACATGGATTGATTCGTGTGCTTGGCGACGATGATTCAGCATCAGGAGAATGGAATCCTGAGTTGGATGCTGAAGAATTGATTCGAGGCCTAGAGATGATGATGCGTCTAAGGATATTCGATGACAGAATGATCAAGATGCAGAGAACTGGAAAGTTGTCATTCTACATGCGCTCATTTGGAGAAGAAGCAGTCGCAATTGCCCAGACAATGGCTCTGGATGACACAGATTGGATTTTCCCATCCTACAGACAACCTGGTGCACAATTTGTCAGAGGACGTGACATGGTAAGCATGATTTGTCACTGCATCGGTAATACAGAAGACAACATTCGCGGCAGACAAATGCCAGTTCACTATTCTTGGAAAGAAGGATATTTCATTTCAATTTCAAGCCCGGTAGGAACACAATTCAGCCAAGCAGTAGGTGTAGCAATGGCATCTGCATACAAGGGTGACGACCAAGCAACAATCACATGGCTAGGAGATGGAACTAGTGCACAAGGTGATTTCCACTACGGCCTAAACTTTGCATCTGTATTCAAACCACCAGTCATCCTCAACGTAGTCAACAACCAATGGGCTATTTCAACTCACAAAAACCTAGCAACAGGTGGAGAAAATTTCGCAGCAAGAGGACTGGCTTACGACATTCCTTCTCTGCGCGTCGATGGCAACGATTTCTTGGCTCTGTACTCAGTTACAAAGTGGGCAAGAGAGAGAGCACGTGCTGGAAAAGGTGCAACATACATCGAAGTCTACACTTACCGTGCAGGCGCGCACTCTTCATCTGATGACCCAAGTCGATACCGACCCGGTGACGAGTTCAAGTGCTGGCCAGGAGGAGATCCGGTTGAGCGTCTAAAGAAACACCTAATCAGTATAGGAGCTTGGTCAGAAGAAAAGAATGCAGAGTTAACCGAGAAAATCGATTCAGAAGTTATGGCTGCGTACAAGGAAGCATGTACCTTTGGAGATTTGGCAAATGGTCCATTCCCTCCAGCATCAACAATTTTCACAGAAGTGTACGAAGAAGTTCCTTGGCACGTACAAGAACAAAGAGAGGAACTAGGTAAGTGAGGTGATACTATGACAGAAATGAACATGATTGCATCACTAAATAGCGCTCTAGACAACATGCTAGAAGTCCACGACAATGTGGTAATCTTTGGAGAAGACGTAGGTTACTTCGGAGGAGTATTCCGAGTAACTGACGGTCTACAAGAAAAGCATGGAGCACACAGAGTTTTCGACGCCCCACTTGCCGAAGGTGGAATTGCAGCGATTGCATTCGGTATGGGATTGAACGGTTTGCGACCAGTTGCGGAAATCCAATTCGCAGACTATATCTTCCCTGCTTACGACCAAATCGTAAATGAAATCGCTAAACTACGTCACCGTTCCGGTGGAGAGTTCTCAACCCCTGTAACGATTAGAACCCCTGCTGGTGGAGGAATCAAGGGTGGGCATCACCACTCACAAAGCCCTGAATCACAGTTCACACACACACCCGGATTGAAGGTAGTCTACTGTTCCAATCCAAACAATGCAAAGGGATTACTGACTAGCGCTATCGAGTGTAACGATCCAGTGATTTTCTTTGAGCCAAAGAGATGTTACAGGGGACCATTTTACGGAGACCCTCACAATGTTCCTACTTGGAAAGGACATGCTAAGGCAGAAGTACCTGAGGGCCACTATTCAATTCCTCTAGAACAAGCTGAAGTTGTTATGGAAGGAGATGCATGTACGGTTATTGCTTGGGGTGCAATGGTTCACGTTGCTGAACAAGGCATCAAGGATTCAGGAATAAATGCAGAACTGATCGACCTTCAAACCCTACTTCCATGGGACAGAGACACAGTGGTTAATTCAGTCAAGAAAACAGGCCGCTGTGTAATTGTTCACGAAGCACCAAAGACAAGCGGTTTCGGAGCAGAAATGAGCGCCTCCATTCAGGAGCGTTGTTTCTGGCATCTTGAAGCGCCAATTATCAGAGTCACAGGCTGGGACACGCCGTTTCCTCACACAACTGAGTGGGACTACCTACCTAGCCCAGA
>DAGO01000057.1 GCA_002498185.1 Euryarchaeota archaeon UBA10
CGTTTGAAACTCGTTGAGATGTGATGAGTACCCGAAAGCAATCGCATGAATTCACCATCTAATGAGTTTGATTTCATTGAATCCCTTGCACGATTTCGCATCAATACGTCATGTGCAACCCATCCATGAATGTCGCTTGCAAGACTGTAGCCACTAATCAAAGCCCAATTTTCAGAATCTCTATTCTCGATCCATGACATGACAAGAGACCTAGGGTCATCACAGGGAGAGCCCAAGGAAACTCTGCGGCATGGGAAAATAGGTGCGGTCACAATTGCCGCAAAGCGTCCATGATTTCAATCCTGACGCTCGCCAGGAAGCGGTTCATCATCGCTTCTAGGAGGTTTTTTTGCCTCTTTGGTGGATATCACTCTCACGGATTCTAATATTCTATCAACTAAAATTGGTCCCCATCCGCGTTTTGATTTTAGCTTATCAAGTTCAGAATTACTCATCGCCAGCAAATCAGCAGGCGTTCTAACTCCCATTTCTGATAGCGTTCTTGCTCTATTTCTTCCGATATTCCTGACTTGGACTAACTGCAACAAGTCTTCCTTACAACCCGCTCTAACTCTTGCTCTAGTAAGTTCTAGCATTCCGGCTAATTCTGCAACATACCCTAGATGCTCTTCGGCAAACACATCATCTCGAAGCAAAACCTCTCTAGCTGCTAACAATAACCAAGCCATCAAATCGGTGCGCGTGTAGACGTCTCCTGGAGTAACGCCCAACTCTTTTTCTATATCTCTGAGGTCTCTCTCTTCATACCAAAATTCGGTACACCAAGCGCTTTTCACCAAACCCATTGCCCTCTCATCAATAGGGCTTTCAATCAACAATTGATCTTCAACTAGTGCAGATTTTTGCCTTAACTTGCTTCCAAAATCTAATTCACTAGATTTTGGCCATAAAGATATGAAATCAGGTGTTGCCGCTACTAAATGACACAGGCTAAAACTTGTCACAGGCAGACTGTTTCTGACAATGCGCCTCACCGCTCTCCTCAAACCATCTAACAAAATATCTGCTGAAAGTGGGTCGATGTACAACTGTGCGACCCTTTCACCCATTGGGGTAGCCTCGTACTCATTGTCCAACGCCTCTGTGTCGAAAGATTGAGAATTACCAATGCTGATACTTGAAGCTCTTTGGAACCCAAATGTTGCTTCAGTTGGTTCTCTTGAGTTAGATTTGGAGAAACTTACACCCGATGCGGACTGAGCCGCATCGACCCAAGAAGGCGTTTCATCATCCCAATTCTCTTCGATGCTGCCCACATTTGTTCTACGCACAAATCGCTTATCTACAAGCCATTTGAGCATGGAGTCTATGTTTTCTTGAAGATAAGAATTGGTTTGTGAGTGGCCAAGATAAGTTCTAGAAAAGAAATCTCCAATCTTCTTTCTCGTGTTGAGGCCTCCTGTAGCGATTGATGAAAGTAAATGGAACCTCATCGCCGGTTCTGCTGCCAATTTCGACGAAATATCCTCAACAGGGCCGTGAATATATCTGTCTGCGATATCATCTGCAACTTGCCTAGGGTCACCTCCTTTGCAAGCAAGCCATGCTTCGCCAACAGGGTCGTACCTTGGCCGTCCTGCTCTTCCAAGCATCTGTCTGACTTCCATAACTGGAAGAAGCCTGCTCATGCCATCTTCAAAGCGCTTCAAGTCACGAATTAGTACTCTTCTTGCAGGCAAATTAACCCCTGCTGCTAGAGTAGGAGTTGCACACAAGCAGTACAGAATACGATTTTTGAACGCGTTCTCAATTTCATTTCTTTGAGTATGTCTTAATCCTGCATGGTGAAATGCTACTCCGCCCTTGACGCATTCCGCAAGAGTATCACCCATGGCAGAATTTGAACTTCTGGAAAGTCTCTCAGACAATTCATTGAGTGCCGGTAACACCTCTGGATTATTTTTAGACAGATACTTGCGCATCCTTTGGCCTAATTTTTTGGCTTCTGATTGTGCAGAACGACGTGCTGCTACAAAAACAAGTAATTGGCCCTCTTGCTCGTAAACGTCGTTTAGGGCGGCCCAAGCAACATGACTTTTCGGGCCTTCTAATGTCCGAGGGGGACCGAGGTCGCTTGCTGTACTCAATTCGCTTTTTTGTATGGCTCTCGGTTCTAGGTCGAGTTCTGCAAGAGTCGCATACTCCAAACTAACTGGCCTCCATTGCGATACAATTAGATCGCTTTCTAGCCAATCAGCCAAGTCTTGTGAATTGCCAACTGTGGCAGATAAAGTAATGATTTGCGCTTCTGGAAGCAAGTGCCTGATTCTTGCCAAATTTATTTCCATTGTAGGCCCCCTATGACTGTCATTCACCAGATGGAACTCATCGGCAACAACCACTGAGACTCTTCTAAGCACCTCTGACTTAGACCTCATAAGCGAATCTAATTTTTCACTGGTGCAAACTAAAATGTCGCAATCATCGATTTGTTTAGCTTCATTTGGAGCATCTCCGATTCCAAGACCAATTTTCAAGCCAAGACTTCCACCTAGCTGTTTGAGTTCCTCAAGTTTCTCTGAAGCCAAAGCTTTCAAAGGAACAATGTAGATGCCTCTCGAACCAACATTTTTTGTCATGATTTGATTTACTAAACCCATGAAAGCAACCAAACTCTTGCCGCTTGCAGTAGGAATGCAAAGCATAGTGTTTCGGCCTGCTAGAATAGAGGGCATTGCCTCTGCTTGAGGCGGGTGAAGCGTCTTTATGCCCCAGTCATTTTCGACAAATTGTACGAAATCTTCTGGCAAACCGAGTCTAGAGACTGCGCGCTCCGGTTCACCCATGATGCATTTTAACGGTCAATAGTCCAAAAGGTAACCGCTTGAAGAGCCGACACCCTCAAGTCCTATCTTGAGCGTGCGTGTAACATGAGCAGTGACGATGCAATGGTCGATGAGCGACTTTCTGTGTTTGATGATGAGCCTGATTTGAATGACTGGTTCGAAGTCATTTGTGGTTCTCTAATGGCGGTTATCGGAATATTCCAACTAATTTCTCCAGGCAATCTTGTTGACCCAGATGTTATGCGTTGGTTCGCTGCTGCTGTAAGTGTTTCAGGTCTAGTTTGGGCCGCTCATGGATTAAAGGATATGGCGATAAAAGAAGTCAGAAAATCAATCGTAATTTTAGAAATGGGTTCCAAGCAAGGAAGCGTCGATTATGGATTAATTCGTGACGTCATCCTAAACCCAGATGCATACGCAGACTTCTTGGTCAAAGAGTATGAAAATGCGTATGCTGATGGCGTAATAACCGATAAGGAACTTGAGGAGTTAAAGGCCATTCAATCCGCATTAGGGATCAGTGACGAAGATGCTGCCAAGATGGCTGTCAGAAGTGCAATCAAATCTGCACTAGCAGATGGAAAGGTCACCGATGAAGAAAGAGAGATGATTGAAAGTGCATCTAAGGGACTTTCGAAGGCAAAGAAAACAAAACTCACAGAAGCGCTAGATAGCGGAGAAATCAGCGATGAAGTGGAAAAGATTCTACAATCACTTGAAGATTAATTCCAAATATTTTCAGCAGCGAACTGCTGTAGAATTTGCTTTGCTTTAGCACGTCTTCGGTTTTCTATGGTGAAACCTATGACAACAAGAGTAATTCCAGCAATGACCCATAGGTATTGAGATTCCAATAAGGGTGATGCAGGTTGAACTGATTCGCTTGCATACATGAGGTTGTGATCCATTTCTGTGTCTATTTGAACCCTAAATTCCAAGTCATCTTTAACTCCATCCAACATAGTAATTGATATTAGATTTGGATACAAATTCTCTTGCATCAGCCTCCATCTTCCTTCAGGCACATCAATCGGTCTAGTCCCCCACGTAGGGTCCTTGACAAGACCTAAGCTACCCGAACTAACCATTTCCGTTTCGAAATGAATCACATTTGAATTTGGAATCTCATCAACTACTAGCAAAGCCTCTAGCATCAATAAATCGAGCATTAGAGTTCTTGCTGCTAATAGTATGAATGACCTTGAATGCGAATCGAGTAAATCATCTACTGGATTAACTGCAGATTTTTCTGCTACCTTATTGAAAATTAGTGCTTCAAAATCAAGTTCGTAAAATTCGGGAATATGTAATTGCCATCTACCATCATCAAGTGGCCATGCTGAGTCTGCAATCAATCGGACCGATAGGGTCTCGCCGTCTAGCATACCGAAGGTGGCTCCAACATGTAATGCACGGGATGAAGCTGGAGTATTTGGATGGGATGCGTGCCATAGCTGATCTAATCTTGAATCAATCAATTCGTCCAGGCTATCATCTTCACTAGACTGCATTTCTCCACCAATCGCCCAGAGAGGAGAAATTACTCCTCCAAGAATTAGAATCAACACGCCAGGAACAAAAACGCCATACCGAACAGTTTTCGAAGTTGTATCATTTCTAAATTCAATAATTAATCCTACTAAAATCGCTAGCGAGAGAATTAATGCCATCAAGTCAGAGGTCGCACTCAATTCTTCTGACCCATAACTTTCAGCCTTCATTCCATACCCTTGCCACTGCCAAGCAGAATAGTCAAACTCTTCGGGAGATGTAGGACCAATCCCCTCGAATGCTATCAATCCAGCCCATTGATATGGCTGGAATGCGTTTAGTCGCCCTCCGATGCAGAAATCGTATTCGCCAACAGGTAGTGCACGCCACTGCCAAGTCATCTTAGTAGCACCATTTGTAACTTCAGTTTCTAAATCTGGAATCGGTGCCATTTTGTTATCTGGCATAATTAAATCTGGCCTGCCATGTGTTTGCTCAATTTCTGATGGAACCTCTTCCCATTCGATTGTGATTCGTAAAATCTCGTGATTGTCAAGGTCAAAAGTCCAGCAATCCCAATCGTCTTCTACCAAAGCTCCGTAATGTATTGTTTCCAAATCAGTCATTCTCGGAGAAGAATATGATGATGGTTCGTCTACATCCCTAGAATCTACATCCTCGGACCAAATTATGTCCAACAACATGTATGATGCGCCTCTGAGGTTAAGCTGCCAGGTGCCAGGCCTCTCCACTTCGAATTGTAGCAGGATTCTGATCTCTTCTTCTGGCCAAAGTAATCTATCACCGCCGTGATTTAGCGGTTCATTTTCAACTGCATAAGGTCCCTGGACTCCGTCCACAGGATTTGTGTCGCCTTCAAATTCGATAACAGTTGTAGATTGTGCGATTATTATTGTGACTTGCAAATCTGGTCTCGATAATCCAATTACATCATCCTGGTACTTCAAATCAATTTTCAATTCTTCAATTTCATCAGGGATTAGCGCAATTTCGCTTTGCTGAGGAGTCATTGGCAATTCTATGAAAATCGTTTCAGGAGATAGTGGTGAAGCAGAGTTTACTGTTCCTCCGACGCTTGCTTCGCCTGTATGAAACTCGGTCAATGTACAATCATTGACATCGTTGCAAGAGAACCACAACTCACCACCTCCTTCCTCAGAGTCAATGGCTGCTTTAGCAAGGGGTGAAAAAATGACACAGAGCAACAATATTGCAACCACTCTGCGCATATCTTGCTGTAGTGTTCAGTACTAATCACTGTGACGGATTATTGGGTACATCTTTCAGGACCGTTTTGCAAGTACGGCAAAGATAGCGCCCCTTACCTGGTTTTTGCCGGGGATATTCCTTATCACAATCGGCACAGACCCATAACCAAGTGGCCTTTTCCCTACGCAATGTTTCAGTAAAACGTGACCCCATTTTTGACGACTCCTGACTAGGCCAGAGAGCCTCCAATGAGCGGAATGTAGAGTCGTGTGCTGTGTATCCTAGAGCATGCACAAATTCATGGTGAAGGACCCAAGCAGCATAAGGCATCCATTCATCTGATAATAAGCGAGGATGTAAATCGATAACCTCCACTTGTTCTGGACTCGTAGGTTTGCGAACTCCCCTCTTCCATCTGGTAACTCCATGCCTTTGGGTTGCATTTTTTCTCAGAACACCTAAATCGACCTCAAGCAGTTTAGTAAGTTGCTGCTCACTCCATACTTCCATCGCCATCATTACCTCGATGACAAAATCTCGCAAGTTAGCTAATTCTTCTGTTTGAACTTTTGATGGCTTTACCATTTACGACCACCGATGATAAGCAGGATGGCCTTCTTTTACGGCTACGAATAATCCCTTTCCAGTAGCACATACTTTGCCCTCTGCAGTCAAAGTCATCTTGATGCTTGCTCTGTCATCTTGTAAATCTTCAACTTCAGCTAACACATGTAACTCAACACCAGCAGGTGTTGGTCTTCTCAATGATATCGAATAAGTTGCGGTAACTGTACAAGGAGGTTCTTCTAATCCTGAAGCATCCATTAGCGCTATTGCAGCAGCCCAATTACCATGACAATCAAGAAGACTTCCGATAATCCCGCCATTGATCATTCCAGGAAATGCTTGATGCTCTTCAGATGGAGTAAACCTCATTTCTAGACCTTTTTCACACCTGTGTGAATCGATTTGTAAGCCCTTTTCATTTGCTGGGCCACAACCAAAGCAAATCGAATTGGGAGCATATTGTCTCTGAACTCCGTGTCCCATAGGACCCTACAAATCGAGGGGGTTGATTTGTATTCGCATGCATCAACTTATTTCCTGTTTGATTATGGGCAATCATGGCCGGGAAGAAGCGACGGGTTCGTGTCGCTAACGAACTTCCCAAAACAAGACGACTAGCAATCAAAAAGGCGCTGGATGAACATGAATCTGAAGGCCGCCCAGATTGGGACCGCTTATCGGATTGGAAGGACATTCGATTTTTGAGAAAGAGAATCAAACCTGGAGAAATGCGCACAGTTCACATGCCTTTGCTAGATGTAGAAATGGGTGATTCATGGCCAATTCCAATCATTGTTTTCCACGGAGTTAGGCCGGGACCTGTTGTCACGATTATAGGAGCCACACATGGCGATGAACTGACTGGACCTAGTGCCTGTACGAACCTTTTGTCTGCAAAATTCACTGAACCAGGAGGCGCCCTGGACCCACAATCAATGGCGGGTACTGTTCGAATCGTACCTGTCCTAAATCTACCCGGGTATCGCTCGAAAACCAGATATTTTCCAGATGGAAGAGACCTGAATCGAGCATTCCCCGGTTTGTCTAAGGGAAGCACAACTTCAAGAGTTGCAAGTAGAGTAAAGAAGAATCTCATCAATGATTCTGATGTGATAATTGATTTGCACAGCGCTGCTACTGGAAGGTCGAATATGCCTCAGATTAGAGGAGACTTATCCCATCCTGAATCTTACTTACTCGCTAAAGCATTTGGAATTGAAGTTGTCCTAGATAGTAAGCCTCCAAAAGGAAGCCTACGCCGTGTGGCTAACGAGATGGATATTGCTGCTGTAACCTATGAAGGAGGCGGAGCTAATCGTTTGGAACAAACTGCAGTTAAGGTGGCAGTGCATGGTTGTCTAAATGTGCTAAAAGCTCTGAAAGTAATTCCAAAGAATCCAAGTCGGCCTAGATTCAGATTGAATGCGGGTGGTTCAACATGGCTGAGAGCCGGAGAAGGCGGACTTCTGGACATGTTCGTAGGACCTGGTAGTATCGTCACCAAGGGAGACGTGATTGCTACAATTTCAGACCCTGGTGCACCGGGTCTATCTGTCGATATTGTTGCGCCTGAAAATGGATTGATGATTTGTACCGCAACAAATCCGTTCGTTACTGCGGGTACACCAGTAGGCCACTTCCTACCTGTTACCAAGCACATTGAATTGCTAAAAACACAGATGGACGACAGAGGTGTTCTAATCGTGAATGGTAGCCAAGGCGAAGCGATATGGCGCGAAGAAGAGGAAATGGTCGAAATTGAAGTTCAAGGTGAATGGTCCGGAGGTTCCGTTGACGGTGAATGGAATCAAATCAATGCTGAAGACACCGAACAAGAAGAAGCAGATGCCTGATCAAGATTGGAACTCTGCAATCGCTGCCCTTACTTCATCGTCTTCCATATTTCTTGGCTGGCTCTTTGCAACCTCGAATAGGTGTGCTACCAACTCATCGCTAGCTTCCATCCCATTGCTCTCTAACCAATGAATGATGTTAGAGCGACCGGACATGTGTCCGATTCGAATAACTTGTTCAAGACCGAAATCGCCAGCAGGCACGCCACTGTAGACTCTGTCTGCAAGCCACATGTCGCCTTTTCGAATTGCTTTGATAACAGCACTAGCGTGGACACCTGTGCCGGTTTCAAACGCATCCTGTCCGAATACTGGATAGTTTCTAGGCAGTGGTACCTTGACGTATTCGTTTGCTTTCTGAACGTACTCACTCAACAGAGACAAATCGTTGTTGATTACACCCATTAGAGACAAATTAACAAGAGTCTGGTCCAAAGGTGCGTTTCCTGCTCTCTCACCTACTCCGAGTGCTGTACCGTGAATTACGTCAGCACCTGCTTCAACAGCAGCAAGGTTGTTTGCAACCCCAAGACCTCTGTCTTGGTGCCCGTGCCAGTTAACCTCGATTTCGCTACGCTTGTATCCTGCATCTTTGATTACTTCTTCATCAATGAAGGAAAGTAGCTGCTTGACCCCATTTGGAGTAACGTGCCCACAAGTGTCGCAGACGCAAAGTCTCCTTACTCCAAGTTCCATGGCTCTTTGATAGATGAGTTTCACATCTTCCGGCTTTGAGCGAGTCGTATCTTCTGTTACGAACATTACTGGAATGTCGTTGTCAACAGCAAATGATACTGCTTTTTCCATTGTGGAAACGAGTTTGTCCATTGTCCAGCCTTCAGTGAATTGACGAATAGGACTTGTACCTAGAAATGCGCTGGCTTGAATTTGCATTTCGTGCTTGGCTTGTAGATCGACCAATGGTTCGATATCATTCATCAGTGTCCTAACCGCAGCACCTGGGCGGATTTGGAAATCATTTTCTCTGATATGAGATAGCATAGCATCGATGTGTTCGATATGGAATGGCCCTGCTCCTGGAAGCCCCAAATCGACCTTTTGAATACCTAACTTTTCCATGTAAGTCAACAACTCAATCTTTTGGTCGATTGAAGGATTCAGAGCACTTGGACTCTGTAGACCATCGCGTAAGGTCTCATCATCAAACCAAACACCGTGAGGGTGATTAGCAGAATCTCTTGAATATTCATAGTCGACTACATTCCAGTCGTAAATCAGATTCTGCTCGTCCATGGAATCACCATTGAGACACTCGGTCCTGTCTTTGAGACAGGCACTCACTGTTTGAATGCGTCGGATAGAAGAATCATTCCTCTTCTTCGGAAGAGGATGGCTTCTCAGTTAGGATTTCCTCAGCAAGTTCAGCAGGCATTCTGGCACTAAATATCAGTTCATCAAGGAATGAGTCCTTGTCTTTGGACCTCAATTCCATGACCCTAGTGCCCTTTGAGGAGCG
>DAGO01000086.1:0-1310 GCA_002498185.1 Euryarchaeota archaeon UBA10
CAAATTTGCTTGCAGGCTTCAATCCGCATTTTGTCCAAAACCGAATCACTAGGCATCTCTTGAATTGAATTAGATAATTTGTCAGACATCATTGTCATCGCATTGGCAGCATCTTTCGGTTGCATTGGTACCTGCCCTCCAACACCTTCACCAGTAGGGTCTAAATCGAGTAGAGCGAGAGTATGTAGCCCCTGATATCTGTTCACTGCAATTACTTCTAAGGGAGAGGTAGCAACCCATCCACCGTAAGGATATGTAAGTGTAGTTTGCCGCCCAAATCGGTAATTGGATAGACCAATCGCTCCGGTGACAAGACCTGTGATTGAAATTCCATGAATCACCGAACAATTCACTCCTGCTTCCAAAGCTTGCAATTGTAAATCGACATGAGTAGTCGCTTGTAGTGGGTCGCCAACTATTAGCAAAGCAACGCTGGATTGTTTTGCTAACTCAAGTAATTCAACCGGCTCTTCTACTTCAGGACGCATTACTTTCTGGATTTCTCCAATTTCATTTTCAAGACCTTCTAGAGATTCTTGGCTCCACAAGGCAGTGTAAGCCTCATAGCGCCGATAGTCTGCGTTTTTTGCGGCTTCAATGGCAGCATGTGTCATTCCATTAATGCCCCCTGGACCCATCCCAATCAGAATTAATCCAGCCGCCATGCTCAAACCCCATGCTCCTGTGGGTGTGGCGAAGGACATGCGTCATTTGAGAGTGCCGAAGAGAGAAACTTCTCTCTGGAGAGACAAATTAGCTAGTAATGGCTGGCTAGCAGAAGGTCATGGCATTCACAAATTGGAAGAATTCACAGGTATACCCTTGAGTGAAAATGCCCCATCCCAGGTCGAAGATTTAGACATAGTTGACCTCAAACCTCTAACTTCAGGGCCCAAGCACTGGACTGAAAGGATTTCAGAAGATATTCCTGCCGCTTTACAGGAGTTGTTGCCGATGAGTCACGACCAAATTGGCGATGTGATTATTGTAAAAATTCCACAAGAGTTGGAACCCTATTCTGAATTGATAGGTGAAGCGATGATCGCTCAACATCCTAGTGCAAGAATTGCATGCGCGGATAATGGTGTAAAAGGAAATTTCCGCGTTAGGGACCTAATCGTATTAGCAACCGATGAAACGGAATCAACAAGGACCAGGGTAAGGGAGCACGGCAACGTGTTTTGGACAGACCCGGGACTAGTGTACTATTCTCCTAGATTAGCTAATGAAAGGCTTGAGAATATCGAATGTGCCAGAAGACTTTCGCAAAAACTCGGACGTAGAATCTCAGTATGTGACCCATATGCAGG
>DAGO01000086.1:1721-3520 GCA_002498185.1 Euryarchaeota archaeon UBA10
GCTGCAGAATTACTTCAGTTGAACTTACCCAATCAGGATACCAGGTGCGCCGATGCACTAACCTTGTCAGCCAATTTACCTGAATGTTGCGACTTGCTTTTGGTGAACTTACCTCATGATTGTATTGAACACTTACCTCATGTACTGGGCCTTCTCAAGAAAGGGCACGAGGTTGTAATCAGAGGATGGGCAATTATCCCAACCGAATCTTTGCGGGACGCAGAAGCTGATATTCGCAGACATCTTGCACAAACAGAATTGATATCTTTGGAGATAGAATCAAAGAAATCATATTCTTCAAATATTGAATACGTGAGTATTGAAGTTCATCTAATTCGAAGTTAATTTCCGTTTATTTCATCAATAAGCAGCATGTGCCACTGGACATGCAGACCAAAGTCAAGTGTCAATGCGGAGCAGAAATCGATATTTCTGGAGTCAGCCCGCGCCTAAATGGTATAGATGTATATTGCACGGTTTGCGGCACCGTGACCAACCATAAGATAGTTTGAAATCCTATTTTCTATCTATTTTGCCGGTATAACACTCATATACTCATTGAGTCGGATATAGACCTGAGGGTAAGACCTCGGGAATGTGAAAACAATGATGGATGCAAAAATGAAAGGAATGGTCATGGCGGCTATGTCAGCCCTATGTCTAATACTCGGAATTATGGGCGCTATGGGTAGTACCTGGCTAGTCCCTGAAGAGGAGATGGAAGGAATGGACGGTGGTACAAGCCTGACATCACAATGGGCTGAAATGGACACAAAAGAAATGGGCGCAAGCTCAGAATCAGAGTGTGAGATGGTGGCTGATGCATTTTCTGAAGAAGAAGGCGCAGGTGACGCAGAATGTGATGGTACAGTTTTGACTATGACAGTGTCATTCAGCGACCTTTGTGATGATGGTGATGATGAATCTTGTGACATGGCTACAGGCGGAATGATCGGAACTATTGGTATGTGGGCAGGAATTGTCTGTGCACTACTAATTACTTTGACCATGGTTCTACCAATGGCTGGCGTTGACGCAATGGATGCTGTCCCAGAAAATGTAACGCAAATCGCGACATGGGGAGCGGGTGCTTTGATGTTAATAGGTATGCTAGGATGGTACTTCATGCTACCAGATGGTGGCGACATGAGCCTAGGAATGAGCGGCTGGATGGCAGGCGCAGCAATGTCCATGGGACTTGGCTCTGCTCTAATCGGCCAGTTCATCGAAGCTGACGAGTGAAACAATCAGTAAATCAGATTGATACACCTTAACAGGAATTTGCCCTCATCGGGAGTTCGCTCCCGGTGGGGGCTTTTTTAATTTCAAAAATCAGAATTGAAATATTCAAAACAACTTGAAAACGAGGTATTGCGCCGGTTAGGCGCCCGCGCCGGGATTTGAACCCGGGTCGAAGCATCGACAACGCTTCATGATAGACCACTACACCACGCGGGCAGCAAGTCGCCGAGTGACAACGGCTATTTAAGCCGCGCTCTGTGGCTAACATGAGGCGAGAACGTGGCCGGCCCAAAAACATCAGCAGAGAAGGCTAGAGATGATGCAGAGAATGCTGCAGCAGACGATATGTTTGGCGGCGCATTTGGCGGCTTAGATAACATGGAAGTCCCAGAAACACCTCCTGTAGAGGAAGCTGTTGAAGAAGAAACAACAAAACCTGCTACTGAAGAAGCACCAGCAGTCGAAGAATCAGAAACTGCTGAAGAAACTTCGGAAGAACCTGCAGCAGAAGAGGAAGCACCTAGCGGGCCGCCATCAGGCCCTCCGTCGGGCCCTCC
>DAGO01000056.1:0-281 GCA_002498185.1 Euryarchaeota archaeon UBA10
TATTTGGTTATGCATTCTCCAACCCACCACCCTATGAAATTAGACACAATTCTTGGTGATTTGATTTATGCGCATCTCGACCCAGACCATTCTTTGTTGTGGAATAAATGGGAAAGTGAACTTCCAGATTCATTATTGCCGGGCGTTGAAAACAAGCAAGCTAGAGAAAGGCTTCTCTATCTTTTACACCTAAATAGCCGAGGCGATTTGAACGATGAGGAAACGATGAATGAACTTAAGGAATTCATCAAGCCGATGGCGATTGAGACTCTACTTTTCAA
>DAGO01000056.1:704-6049 GCA_002498185.1 Euryarchaeota archaeon UBA10
TTGGCAGGTTCAGCATCGATCACGGAGAATCCTTGGCGAATGGATGTAGCATTAGCAGACCGCTGCAGTAAACGTACAGGACACTTGTTCATCGCCCTGAACAATCAAACAGAACAGGACCGCCATTTGCGGGTCGAGGTTATTGTCCCTGGCGGAATGCCTGAAAAGCAAGAACACCGTTTCGAATTGCTTTCGTGTCCCGGCCCAGAATCTGCGGTGAAGATTACAGATCCACTTGTTGAAGACGCACTAGATTGGATGCCAAAATATCTCGAAAAAGGAATTATTTTGTGGATTGGCGTTGCATGGAATGAAAACGTGAAAGGTCGCAGAAATGTTCAGGTGATTTTACGTGATGATGATGGGAATGTTATCGGTTCCAGAATCATCAAAACCCGCGTACTGGCAGGTGAAAGCAATATTTCTAGACAACGTTTGAGGCGCATGCTAAAGGCGCGATTAAAGGGCGAAACTTCTCTACCAATAGTGGATTCAGCAACCTCCCTTTAGGGAGAATCTATGCGCGTTACTTATGACATGCCCACACTTCGCACACCCTACCGGAGGTGGAGTACGTGGAAGCATGGGACATCATCGTAATCGGAGACGGGCCAGCCGCACTCAGAGCATCAGCAAGCGCAGCACAAGCAGGAGCATCTACTTTGATGATGTCTGCAGACAGTCTTGGGGTTGGTAACAGCTCAGCAGTTGATGGCATTGCAGCACCTCTCAAAGAGAGCACTACCAAATCTCACAGAGATGATACAATACGTGCTGGCGGTTTCCTATGTGACCAAGACATCGTATCTCACAGAGTTTCTCAAGCAACTCGCCAAGTGGACTTGTTGGAGCGGTGGGGAGTGGTTTTCCGTAGAGACGCAGACGGCATTCCACTGGTTCGAAAAGCATCGGGGCACACTTTGCCAAGATTGGCTGGTGCCGGGGACTCGATGGTGCGCGGCACTCAACAAGTTCTCGAGGAACAGTGCATGAAACACGGCGTTGTCCGCCGAGGCGATCAAGTACCTCTTGAACTGGTCCACTCAGGTGAACAAATTCATGGAGTCATCGCTCTAGATATGACCACAGGCTTACTCAACGCCTTACAGGCAAAATCAGTAATTATCGCCGATGGTGGATATGAAGGAATCTGGACAGGAAGCAACGTAGGACTTGGTTTGGATATAGCAATGAAAGCAGGGCTTGCAGTGAGAGATTTAGAATTCGTCGCATGGGCGCCATTAGCAGTGAGCGGAACAAATGTTGTTCTGCCAATCGGCCTTCTAGCAGACGGAGCGACACTACACCATTCTAACGGCACTCCAATCGATGTTGATTTAACGGCAGATACCACCGCTTTAGCTACCGCAATCGGCTCTAATTCAGACGCTGTTTTAGATGCAAGAAACATGGGCGAATCATCGGTTTGGTGGGCTCAAACTTTCGAATTAGTTAGCCAAAGACTTGGAATCAATATGAAGAAACAAACAGTACCAATCCATCCAAGAGTTGCGACTACCATCGGTGGAATCGCTACTGATGAGCACGGACGTGCAGTAACTGGAAGATGGTCTCGCTGGTTCACAGGATTGTATGCTGCAGGCGACTCAGCATGCTCTGGATTACATGGTGCTGGATTAATCGCAGGCAACAGATTGCTTGATTCAATGGCAGGAGGAGCTGCTGCTGGAGAACACGCAGCAGACCATGCTGGAAAGACTTCGCACACGGGAAGAGCAGCGCTTGAAATCGCACTTGGAGCGGTGGAAGCAGACCTAGATTTTGACATGGCAGGTGCTGAAGAAGGGCCGGTACAGAGAGCAGGACCGTTATTCGCCAAGTTAGCGGAAGTTATGCAAGCAAGCATGGGCTATTCTAGAGACGCACAAGGACTCGAGTCCGCTTTGGAATCATTGGATGCATTGGCAGATTCCGCTGGCAAATTACACCTTGACGATTCTGGCAGATTATTCAACACGAATCTACTTGAAGCACTGCGATTAAAAGCGGGAATTAGATTGGCTAAGGCTACGGTTCAAAGTGCAATGTCGAGAACGGAAAGCCGAGGCACTCACCAAAGAACAGATTTCACAGATCAGGACGATGATCAATTACATCACACATTGATAGATATTGATGGTAACCTTTCCACATTAGCAATTCGAAAGGGAACATCAGGCACTTGGGTACTATCTCCTAGTGAATGAAACACCCTCAAAACTTTGAGGTGTGCGTACTTCGAATGCTCATGGCAGAGCCCACTCTTTTCGAGAAAATCCTTGCTGGAGAAATCCCTGGGAACTTTATTTGCCGAGGAGACGGGTGGGCGTCCTTCCTCGATGTGTTCCCTCGCTCACAAGGACACACACTGGTTGTGCTAGAAAATCCCTCGCAGAGATTAGCCGACTTATCCGATTCAGATTTGATGAAGTTATTTTCCGGAGTTAAGCAAACTCAGTCAAAATTATCCAATTATTTTGAAACAACAGATTTCACTGTTGCAATTCACGATGGTCCTTTGGCAGGCCAAGAGATTCCTCATGTTCATGTTCATGTTATTCCACGTAAACAAGGCGATGGCGGTAGAGCTTTACCGGCTATGTTCCCTAATGCTGCGCCTCCAAATCCACCAGATTTCGCTGCACTTGCAAATCTGTGTAATGAAATAAAGGAGGCCACTCAATGAAGAAAGGCTTTGATGGCGCAAGAGACCATCACGGCGATTTGTTACCCGAATTATCGGCGTCAGCAACTCGAATGAAGTATGACAAATTAATCGATGCGCCACTTCCAACCTTTGACAAAAACTACCCCGGGTCACCGTTTTTCACTGAATTGGGATACTTCATGCTCAGACGAACAATGTATTCTCAATTCAGAACTTTTGAGACCACTGGCGGAGAGAATGTACCTACAGACAGGGGTAGCATGTGTTCAGCATGGCACACTAACGGTTTAATGGACCCAATTGCGATTTTCTTAACTCATCCAAAGAAATTCGTTGTCGGCGGCCGTCACGACCTGGTCACTCGCCCAATTCTAGGCTTCTGGGCGCGTAAATTCGCAGTTCAACCAGTGGTCCGTAAAGCAGAATTGTTGCGAGGCGGCTGTTCTGAAGAAGAAGCGAGCTACCTTAATGGGCGCTCATTGCTTAACTTAGCAACTGGAATCTCTCATGGATTTGGTTGTGCATTATTCCCCGAAGGAACCAGCCACTCAGAGAGCCACCTGATCCGACTCAAAACAGGGCCTTTCCGAACGGTCTTAGCAGCAGCAGCTCACGCTAAAGCGAATGGAAGGAAGATACCAACACTAATTCCAATTGGATTACATTTCAGGACCAGGCATTTGTTCAGGACAGATTGCTGGGTAGAGTATGGAGAACCAATTGAACTTCCACACGACCAACTTCCTTCTGAATTGATTGAAACCGTAGGTGCAGGAGATTGGATGGAGCCTCCTGCAGAGGTTGTAACTGGGTTAAGGGACCTTTTGAAAGAGAAATTAGAGCCCCTTACGCCCAACCGCGAGACATTCAGCGAAGTTCACCGAGATTCAGTTATAGCTCACGTCCAAAGGCGCATCCAAAACAAGCCAGAGTTGACTTGGAGAGAAGAAGTGCTAGAGATTCGCAGACTTAAGAGCGAACCAGCAACCCCCGAAATTCAAGAGATTGCTACAAGAGTTGGAGATAAACTGGACGAATATGGATTGGATGGACGGGATATCAATTCCAAGTGCGATGGTCTCAGAGGATTTTCTCCTATTGGTGCAGTAGCGAATTTACTGAAATTCATTCCGTTTATGTTATTCTTGCCGACTTTGATACTTGGTATGGGCTGGCAAATCGCACTAGGCAGATACCTTGGTGACCGCACCGATGAGGGGCTGGATGCTAGAACCTCTTACCACATGCTGTTCGGAATGTTCGGCTCGATGTTATGGTGGCCAATTATGGCGACAATATTGACAGCATTAGCAATAATTTTCAATTCTGATTTGGAATATGATTTGGTTGGGATGTTTGGTAGTGAACTGTGGCAAGAAGGGCTAGCAATTGCAACGCTATGGGTTTCAGCAATTGTGATATTCTGGATTTCGGCAATTTCATTCGCCAATGGCTGGGACGCTGTATCTGATTTTACCAAGTGGATTCGTAGAATGAAATGCAACTCGCTAGTAAGTTCAGATATCAAAAAATTGCATGACTTGCTAAAGTGAACGGTTCAAGTTAGTGGAGTGTTTCGGAATGGATATGTCGCCCGAGGATGCAGAGAGACTTGTCCGGTCTTGGCTTGCCAGCGAACGGATTGAAATACGTGAGCAAGACGACCCGCGCGCGCACATGCATTTGCTAGTCAAATACCCTCAAGGAAAGAATGGACACATGTTCGCAGTCGTCATTCCAAAGGGCAGAGACTTACTCGCAATTTCATCTATGACAAGAGTTGATGAAGGCCAACAAGAAGCTATGAGAGGCTTGATGAAAACAGATGAAGAAGAGTGGAAAACTTGGATGCATGAGTGCCGAATGCAGTTGATTGCATCAGGAGTTGATTGGGGAATTCACCTTGGACATTCGGGCAAAGAGAGACCCGGTCCGCTACAAGCATTCAATGTTAGCGAGCCACTATGGTTTGATGGATTAACTAAGAACGAAATGATGCAAAATCTGCGTAGTTTGTGGCTAGCAAAACTAGGAGTCATTCACGAAATCAAATACACGTTTGGGGCGGGAACTGGAAATCCAGGACCTGTTGATGACTGGAAAAACAAGAAAGATGGCAGACAAAGAGTCGGCAGACCATCTTCTCCTCAACCGACAGAAATCCAAACGGACGAATCCATGTCCTTCGGTGAAGATTTCGACCCTACAGATTGGCTTTGATAGGCGTATGTTACGAATCAATCGCGTATGACCCGAGAGGGTCGCGGTTAAGTACCAGTAGTGACACCAAAAAGTGTCGTTAGGAAGGTTTCTACATGGGACAAAAGATGAAGTCAATTAGCCTTGCAGCAATTATGCTGCTTTCAACACTATCTGGAATTATGATGGCAGCTCCGGCTGCCGCAACGCAAGTTGTCATTACTGAAGCGATTCAAGTCGTGGACGGCGGAGGTTCATCCGACCGCATGTCAGCGGTTGCTGCTGACTCTGAAGGCAACGTTCACGTTGTTTGGAGTCGCTCCAATCAGCACTTGTATTACTCAATGATTTCACCACGCGGAGACACGCTGATTGATGCAACTCAAGTTACAGGCGCAGGTCTTCACAAAATCTACCACCCAGATATGGTAATTGACGAGAACGACCGCGTCCACATTGTATGGGCCGACCATTCAGG
>DAGO01000056.1:6474-6759 GCA_002498185.1 Euryarchaeota archaeon UBA10
CAGCACATAAACAACCGTGATTGGCCAGCAATCGATGTTGACTCAAAAGGCAACATACACATCGTTTGGCAAGACAACTATGATTCTCTAGACATGTTCTTCCAGCAGCCACAGATCTACTACAAGATGCTACAGCCTGACTACAGTGTACAAAATGCAATCATTCTATTCGATGATACATTACTAACTCCAATCATTGGACACAAGGGTCACCCTGACATTGTAGTTGATGCAAACGACTACGTCCAAATCGCATGGGACGACACTCGTGGAGGAAAGGTAGAA
>DAGO01000056.1:7076-7279 GCA_002498185.1 Euryarchaeota archaeon UBA10
TGGTATTCGTAGTAGATACGTCAGGTTCTATGTATTCCGAGTGGGCAGATGTATGCACAGTAATTTACGGTGGAAACTTTGCTTCAGGCGGATTCTTCAAGGGAATCAAACCAATGCTAGAAGAAGGAAACATGACAGTTTACGAAACAATCTATGGATTAGGAAACACCTTGCCAGGTGCTGCTAGCTCTGGTAACTGTGCA
>DAGO01000100.1:0-770 GCA_002498185.1 Euryarchaeota archaeon UBA10
TGGATGTTTGATAACTCTTCAGCCACTTGATTTGCAAGTTCTCTAGTCGGAGCCAAAATTAGTGCTTGCAATTCTCCAGTTGGCTGGCATGCATTCATAGTTGGTAGCCCAAAAGCAGCGGTTTTTCCAGAACCTGTTCTTGCTTGCCCAATTACGTCATTACCAGAAAGAGCAAGTGGAATTGTCTCTTTTTGGACTTGAGTTGCAAATTCCCATCCAATGCTTTCTAGGCCTGCTAACAGGTCGTCGTTCAATTCCCATGTAGAAAATGGAGTTGTTGTGAACATTTGGTCACCTCGGTCCGTCCCTTCCCAATATGGGCCACCGGGACGGGGGTGACCCCCGTGTCACGATCAGAAGTTCTCGCTATCCTTAGCTTCAGCCTTGAGAACACCCATCCAATACTTGAATGCGTTTTCCCTGTTTAGAGGCTTCTTCATCTGGCGAACATGCTCTAGAATGTACTGGCGGAACTTAAGCGACTTGGTTCGGTTTACACCCTTTGGTGTTACACCATCCCATAGGTCATTGAACTGCTTCTCTTTATCATTGAATGGTTCCTCAGACATGAGTAGTACTCCTTGAGCGATTCGCCGACCGGCAACCCCCTCTTAACCATGTCGAGGCTTGTCCTTGTCCGCTTCTGGAGGTGGAAGGTCTTCCAATCCCACGGTTTTGCCCTGAGATTCAGCGATTTCAACATCGATTTTTGGTACCTTGGGTGCAGGCGCCAAGAAGGCATTCTTCTGTTCCTCAGTACCCTCAATTTG
>DAGO01000100.1:1131-13384 GCA_002498185.1 Euryarchaeota archaeon UBA10
TCTCATCCTTCTCTTCACGTAGCAGAGCATTGCAGTGATTTCTCAGAACCTCGTCTCCCATCAATCTAGGCAAAATCTTGACACAAGCTAATCTTACGCTGGCACTCTTGTGCGTACATCCGAGTAGAACCAAGTCTTTAGCACGACCATGGTCTGTATCTAATACCTCGATACATTTGATAGCAGAAACCATCACTTGTGTATCCTCGTCTAGAATTGCTCGCTCAGCAAGAATTGTGGCAATTCTTTGCTCCTTGTGTGCCAGAGGAACAAGACATTTTGCAGCTTGTCGGCGAGTCTCAACATCTTCATCGTCCAACGCCCAGCCAATCAAATCCCAGGCAGCAGCACCTCCTTTGGACAGAACACGTCGCAGCAAACCTGCTGCCTTTCTACGCAAATCTAGTGAATCTTCTTGCAACAATTCATCAATGTGGTCGCATGCAACTTCGGGCCATGTTTGACACAGGTCTCCTAAACCAGAAAATGCGGCTTCTCTCCTCTGTCTAACCTCGTGCCTTAATTCAAAGGCAAGTGTGCTGTCTGTTGCAGATGGGAAGGTTGGTGCTACTATCTTCAAACACTCACTGGCTGCTCTCCTAACAGATGCATCCTTATCATCAAGCAATACCGAAAGGTGGTCGAACAATTCATCAGGACGTGATTCAGCCACAGACGGTAAGGCAAACAAACCTGCCACTCTGATTTTAGGATCATCGTCCATCAAACAATCGAGTAGGATTCTGTGACCTTCATACGCCATAGCTCCAGCCAAGTTTGAAAGTGCCTTAATTCCATCAAGTCTTGACATATGGTGGTCTTTCTCTTTCCAACCTACTTTGTATGTCTCGATTTGACCCGTTGCAAGAGGTATCACTGCTTGGGGCGGAATTGCCATCCAAGGTCCTTCTCTTACCTCTCTTTTCTTGCTACGCCTACGGCTACTTCCAACATTGATTGGGCGCCCCGTCCGGGGGTCCCGAGCGATGTATTCTCGTGACATAGCGGGGCTGGGATGAAGCAGGGGGAAATGAACCCTCGCTTTTTCTGTAGAACTTCATTCCAAAATCATCAAACCCTAATTACTCCCACATATCCATATGCGCAGGGGTGTATTGGCATGTTCCATTGTCATTTTATTCCTGCTTCAAACTTGGTCTAGTGTCAATTTCGTGTTGTCTGAATCATCAACATCCAATTCATACCGCGAAGACGTATTATTCAACCAATCTGGATTCTATGAAGACGGAGTATACACTACAACCGATGGTGAAGTGCACGTAAACCGTCCACATATACAATGGACATATCCTAATCAAGGTCTAGCAATCATCAGAAGCGGTGCATGCTCAGTAGCTATTGATTCACTCGATGAAGTTTGGATAATGGGAGGTCGAACCGACCCTAACCCTACTCAACCAAATGACGAAACACCGACAAACCTTGTTGAGAAGATGGATAATGTAAACAAATCTTGGACGCCATCTGGAGTGGGAATGCCTTCTGACCAACAGTATTGTGAAGCAGAGTTAGTTGGTAACTTGGTGATAGTTGTAGGAGACTGGTACAGAAATTCAAATCCTGCACAATTACCAACTGGAAGAGTTCAGATATACAATCTTAGTAATGGCAGTTGGTACAACGGTTCCTCAATGCCATCATCACACGAAAGGGGATTGGGAGCAATGGCTGAAGCTAATGGATACCTGTACTATGCAGGAGGCGTCAGAAGTCCGAGTGCTAACGATGCTACCAACAAAACATTCCGTTACGATCCTGTCAGTGATCAATGGACTCGAATGGCAGACATGAATCATGCAAGAGCATCATTCGAATTAGTTAATTTCCATGGCCAACTGTATGCGATGGGTGGTTTCCATGGAACACAAACATGGAACAGGCAGGCGCTAGATTACGTCGAAAGATATGATCCCGCCACAGATACTTGGACAAATCTATCAAAGCTACCAGTTGCTATGTTCGGCTGGGGAGGCACAGTTCTCAATGACGAAATTGTACTTGTAGGCGGCTACAATGGAGGTGCAAAAAATACCGTATATCATTGGAATCCGGTCGAAGATACTTGGTCACAGGGTAACAACTTAGGTTCAATCGGCCACTTCGACCTAACTGTTGAAGAAATAAACGGCAGTATTGTTTGGGCAACGGGGGATATGTCATCATACCCTTACAGTTCATGGAGCCAGTTGTTCTCTGGAGATACTGAATACCAAAACGCAACTTTTTCGCATCACGCTTGGGTTACCTCGCCAGTAATTGATTTGCGGCCAAATGCAAACGGAAGAGCAACTCCCGTTCAATTCGAGCTCGCAGGAACCGATACTCCCGGGGGAGAATTAGGATTCCAGTACAGAGCCTCAGGGGATGCTAACTCTCTTTCTTCTGAGTTATGGGAAGGCATAGATGGTACAATCAATACTACCTTCCCAACCGGAACGACTGATATTGAATTGGGAGATTATGCAGACTTTGTTCAATACCGGATCAGATTCCAAATTACTGATTTGAAGAATTGGGATGAGCCTGATTTAGATTCGATGTCAGTTAGGGCGGAGCATGCTGCTTTCATATCCAATATTCCTACTGTTCTTCACCCACGTGCAGAAACCCTGCACATTCAGACCAGTCACGATATTTTTGCAAGTGGAGACATGTACATTGAGTTTGCATCCTGTGACCAATTTGGAGCTGTTAACGGCCCTTGGTCTAAATTGTCACACGATGGTACATCTTTCCTAGAGAGTGATACTCAAGGTCTTTTCATACAAAGTAATGGAGTAGTCAATTCCTCATCTTTAGGTGAAACACTAATCGATTGGTCAATAGATCTTGGAGACTTGACAGGGATAAGTTACCTTTGCACAAAGGTTGGTTCTTCAGGCGCTGAAACCACCGAATTCATTTACACAACTCCGATTGAAATTGACAACGTATTAGAAGTCAGAATCACAGACTTAGGTATACTAAATTCTGGTGATGCAATTACTGGTAACACACCAATCAATGTGGGTGTAAACCATTCATTCCCTTCCTCTGGTATGACTCTATCTAGCGGGGATTTGCAGGCACGTTTGAAGTTCGACATTCGAGTAAATGATGCTGCTACAAACAATTACACGCAGTGGGTAAATCAAACAACCCCTTGGACTGACTTAACAGCAGGGCAGTCAAACACAATATCATGGACACTTCCAAGTGATGTTTCAGGAATTGTCAACATTACACTCGAATCACGTAGCGACCAGTCGTTCCAAATGGTAAGTGATTCAAACTCGTCTATGCTAATATTGGATAATTTGAATCCATTTGTTATCTCGAGTATTCCAGAAAATGGGGATTACTTGAACAGCAAGGAGAACAGAGAACTTTCCATTCTAATTGCAGATACTTCAGGATTCGTTTACGAGGGCATGGCAATGCAAGTTTGGGTACAAGCTATCGACGATGCTTCAGATGGTAGTTTCCCCGATGGAATACCACAAGAAAGCGAGTATCGTGACATCAACTTCAGTCTGGAAAACAATGGCAGTTTGTGGTGGTTCAATGGAACTCAATCCGATGACCAAAATGCGGACCAACAACTCGTATACATGCGAATAACCGGTGATGACTTGACTGGTTTTTCAACTACAAACAATACCGTATGGTGGAAAACTCGAGATGCCCAAAACGCAGTTGTAGAGCGTATCTTCAATGAAGACTCAACTCAGTATTGGGAAGTTTCGCGACACATATCTTGGGACATAGAGATAAGCGACGGAAATGGCATTTCTGACATAATGTCGATGCGAATCGAACTCGGTGATGACTCTGATTTTGGAATAACCTATGATGTTGCAGATTCAATATGCTCTGTAATGGACACAAGGATTGATTCCGATAGAACAACTTGCAGCCATACATATGTCGGGGATGACATGATGGTCTCTGTTTCAATTTTCGCAGGTTGGGAAGTCGACCGTTCTGTTTTGGACGAAGGCCTCGTTGAGATTTTCATCACTGACATTGATGGAACAAGTAAGACAACTTTCCAAAACATGTGGATTTTCTCAGAAGATTTTGACTTCACCATTTCACAAATCGAAGACGTTTCAGGTGCTGTCACTGGACCGATTACCAATACTTCAATTATGATTGTAAGTGAAGAAATGAGGATCACTGGCTCAATGACTCACTCACTATCTGGCCTCCCTTACCAAGGTGATTTGTCTGTTAGTTGGTGGGGCCTATTGCAGGGACAGAATTGGTTTGGGTCTGCAACCGTGGAAGTCGTAGACGGCCTGATTAACGCAACAATACCTATGCCTAGCACTGGTGGAATAATTGATTTTGACGTCGCTTTCATGGACCCGTGGGAAACTAGAACATTAGGAGTATATGATGCACCGATTTTCATAATCGATGACGAAGCTCCCGTAATCTTAGATTCGAGTATCGAAGATTTGTCCAGATATCATTTGGATGATATCGGCATTGGTGTGAACATAGTTGAAGATGAAACATGGAGCGGGGAACTTGGTCTAATGTGTCAAGTAATTTCAACGGAAGTTCAGTGGGAACCTGTCACTATTTCGCTTGAACCATCGAATGTATTCCAAGGTAAGACATTGTTCTCATTCAACTTCGACTTCTCTGAACAGGGCGACCCATCACTACTGTCTCCAGAAGCGCACATTGATTGCTGGGCTTCTGGTATGGATGATGCAGGGTGGGAATTACAGAGATTCTCTGGAGAATCACTGAATGACCCGTGGTTAACTGTTCCTCTATCGACTATAGGACCAAATATCGAACTTGTTGATGTAAAACTGGATGGAATGATAGAGCCAGGCAAAGAATTGCGAGCAGAGATTTCGGTAATGAACTCTGGTGAAAGTTTGCAGGAATCTTTCAACATTACAGTTTACACTATCATTGATGGAGAAAAAACGCTAGTTGGGCTTTATTCACAAGCAAAGATTGCCTCAGGCCAAGGAATAATCAAACGAGTTGCTGTCACAGTACCCGACGGAGATTGGGAATTATTGGTTATTGTAGACGAGGACCAGAGAATTTGGGAATTGAACGAAGATGACAATACTTTCTCCAAGACATACTCAGCACCAGAAGAAATCAATCTGATGCTATACTTGGGAGCAGGGGGAGGCGTTCTAGTCGTACTTGCACTATTTATCGTTCTTCGCAAGCGTTCTGAAGGCGAACTAACCCAATCCAAGAAATTACCCTCGCTTGAAGACTTACCTCGTTCTGGACCCCCTCAAAGTTCTCGAAGTAAATCTGGCCCACCTCCTTCATCAAAGCCGAAGAGTGGCCCTCCGCCTAAGCCAAAGCCAACGGAAGAGATTACACCTACTACCAATGTAGCAGATGCAATGGCTAAATTGTCATTGAGCAATTTGCCGGGTAGAAATGATGCACAACCTCAAATTGTTCCTAGTTATCAATCCTTACCGGGAGGCGGTGAATATGAGTATCTCACTGAAGGAACCTACTACTCAGGAGAAGGCATCGGGCGATGGAGATTGGAAGAGGACGGCTCTTTCATCAAGTTGGAGTGATTGTAATGTCTCCTGAGATTGAGGATGTCAAACGCGTTTTGGCGATATGCTTCAGAGATGGCTCTAGACAGACTGCGGATGACCTTGAGAGAATACTATCCTTCGACATGGGATGGATGGACACAGAAACCGCTCATGATGCAATCAAAGCGTTAGTTTTTGCAGGCTGGATTATTGATGAAGAAGGTGTACTGTCACCAAATTGTGACATTAAGGGCATTAACGCTCCCTTAGGATGGCAACCTAGGCCCTCTAGGCTTACTGACCCTGCTGTAAATGATACTGGTTCTGAGCTGCAAGCAGAGCGACCTGCAGATGAATCTGAATTTGTAGAAAAAGTAGTAGAAACTGACACTCAACCTGTAGACCCAAGATCTAGAATGCAGAAGCGTCTAGTCAAATTTATCTCTAAACAATCTGGAATAGACTCTGATGAAATAACTCGAAGAGCTGAAAGAAAGGTCAAGGCTCTAAGATACTGTACAATGTGGTTGGCATTGTGTTTAATCAGTCGTGAGCAAAACCTCGAGATGAATTCGATTATCGATTCATTCTCCTCCAGGTGAACTGTTCTCAGACATCAATAGTAATACTGGTAAGACAAGTATTGACAAAATCAGTGAATAAGTTACAGTCAGAGCTGTCACAAGCCCAAATTGTTGAACAACTGGCATTGGTGAGAACAGCAGAACAAGGAATCCTAAACCCGTAGTTCCTGCCGAAAGAACGAGCGCTACCCCTGTTGTGGAAATTGTCTCTTCCAAGGCTTCCCAAACATCGTCGCGTTTTTCCCTCTCAGACTCAAACCTTCGCCACATGTGAATGACATAATCGATTCCAATACCCAATGAAAGTGCGGTCACCATTACGGTCAGAACATTCCACTTTAATGAAAGAACAACCATTGAACCTACAACCCAAAGCGTTGCCAAAACAACCGGTGTCAAGACGACGATGGCTGGTACAGGCCTTCTTGTCAACAACAACAAGACAACAAAGGATACAATGAACGAAATTGCCGTGGATGAAAGTTGTGAGGAGTTTAGCCCGTCAAGCACATTTTGTAGAGCAACCAAATCACCTGTTACGTATACATTAGCAACTCCTGACAATTCACTGCGCATTTTTCCAGAATCCTCTTCCTCCCCCAACTCATCTTCAAACCATTTGACTACACGACTGGTTTCACTAGATGTGGAAGCATCCACTCGGACTTCGATCCTGATATGCTTGATTTTATCTCCCTCTAAGTCGACTGTATTTTCAACCCTATCTGCCCATGAGTCTCCCGCATATGGGTCAGCAACTGATGTATTTTCGGAAAGGTTAGCAAATGCAGCACCTAAGTCGAATTGTGAGGCGATTCCACGGCGTAAATCACCGTTTGTAATAACCAATCCATACCTCTCGCCAAACAAAACATCGTTATCGACTGCATCATAGAGAACTTTGTATGGGCCTTCATATGAAGGGCTGGAATCAACTCCTCCTCCACCTACTACATCGTGATTATTTGCAAGGTCAAAGTGTAGGCCTCGCATTTCATTTAACAATTTGAAATCATCATCGATCTCATCCTGAGTTCCCGAGGGTTCCATCAAAACGTAGACTACTTTCCAGCCTGCGCTTTCATAGCTGGTGTCCAAATCTTCTCGAACTTCCATGATTTCCATCTCATCATCTAGGAAATCGGTCAAATCGAATTCGGTTTCAAGCCCCATTGCTCCAATGATTGAAAGCCCTGAGATGATCAAAGCAACAATCAGAACTAGGGCTTGTTGTGACCTTTGCAAATCAACAATTTTCTTGGAAAGTCTTGGCATTCTAATCGGTTCAGCCGGAAGCTTATCTTTACTAGAATCAATAACCACATGCAGAGCACCGACAACGACAGTTGCGTTGATGAAGGCAGACAAAACACCGACTGCTAAGGCAATTCCAAATGTTTCTAGTGGGGGGAGAGGAGAGATAATGTTGGCCAAGAACGCAGCCACTGTCGTGATAACTGCAAGACCGAGTGGGGTGGATAATTTTCCACAGGACGCTAACCAAGATTCTGCAGAGTCACTGATGTCTTTCTTGAAAGCGTTATACCTCCTCTGAAGGTGTATTGAGTAATCGATGCCAAGACCGAGTACCAATGGAGCGACTGCGACCTCTAATGCCGTAAATCTGGTTCCAAACAGATTCAGTATTCCATAAGTCCAGATTAACGCTGACGAGAGTCCGACCAGAGGGAAAACTACTCCCTTTACGCTTCTAAATGAGATTGCCAGTAGCAGTACTACTACGATGACTGCCAAAAATATCAGGGTTGCAAGATTGTCAAAAGTGCCTTCATCAATATCATGGGAAATCAGGTCAAGAGAGGCAACTCCATAATTTAAATCGGAATCATCGCTTAGTTGTTGGAAGACATCTCGCAGTTGGTCTTGCTTAGCTTTGCGCTCTTCGCTAGGAAGATCCGGGTCTATTTCTAGAATCCAAAGTGTTGATGATGCTGAAACTGTGGCGGAACCTTCTTCAGAATTAGTCTGAATCCAAAGACAGATTTCAGAGCCATCGAAATCCTTGTGCAACATTCCATCTAGAATGAATTGGGCAACTTCCCTCTGTTTAGAGACATCACCAGGGCAATCCGATTCGTTGACATCAATCACTAGGTTTAGCATCTCTTCCCATGATTCAACCTCTGAAAGTTTGATTCCATCGGCCGTTTCATTTAATGCTAGTTGTAGGATTGAAGGGGCTGTTATCCAATCTTTGACAACACCACGCATCATTTCGCTTTCATTTTGTACTATATCAAGATGGGAATCCATCAAATTTAACGAGGCCATATCGAGAACATTGCCTCCGTCGTCTCTAGTTACATGCACGAACATTGGCCTCGTCTCATTACTAAAATGATCACTAATTCTTTCATGAGCATCTGCTGATTCAGAATCGGGCGCAAAATCTGCCAAATCTGTGTGGAATACCGGTGTGTCTACGAACGCTAAATCGGCAACTAAGCCCATGGTTAGCACTGCAGATAAGATGAGAATAGGCCAAGAGAACTTACGGAAGCGGTCCGACTGACCCCGCAGCGTATCCTCAACGGCTAGAGAACTCACATGCCGCGGGTGCGCTGTTAGGCTTAAAGCGAAACGGGTCAAAACTTCATTTTTGCATTAGTTTTTACATGCGTAGCATGTAGCGATTTGAGCATTTAGATGCCAAAGGTTCTTGAAGGCGAGTCTGAACGGCGACATCGTTCACTATGCCAGTTAAAGTTCTAGCCCGCGACGATAATGAGCTAAGAGTACGCTTCATTGGAGAGTCACACACCTCTCTTCAAGTGCTCCGTGAAAGACTAAACAGCGACAAGGGAGTCGACTATGCAAACTATTTCCCAGGTCATCCAGATCTTGATGAGCCTGAATTCTTCATTCGTACCAACAAGGGAGTAGACCCTGCTAAACTGTTGAAGAAACTGATTGGAGACATCCAAGGTGATTTCTCCAGTCTAAAACTTTGAGATGTGTTAGCACATGTCCTCTGAGGATGGCTTAGCCAGTACTATCGGTTTGACAGGCTATGCTGTAGATTCTACTGGCATAGGCGGTGTGCTAAAGGGAAGAGTGGCAGATTTCAGAGTAGATGAAATTTCAACAAAAATCAGCCTCGACCCAAGGGGCAGATTTACTGCTGCCAACATTACATTAACAAATTGGGAAACAAATCGTTTCATTGGTAAACTCGCCAAGGCCTGTGGGATATCACGGAATCGTATCTTCTTCGCAGGAACAAAGGATAAGCGAGCTGTTACTCGCCAAGTTTTCATTATCGATGCACCTCAGAAGAAAGTCGCTCAAGTAGAGATTCCAGACGTAGAGATTGAGATTCTAGGTAGAACTCACCAAAAGATTGGTTTTGGAAATCACAAAGGAAACCGATTCACAATCGTTGCACGAGGTTGTTGTCACCCTGATGGTAGTCCGATGACTAATTCTGAGGCAATGGATAAGATTGCTGAAATTGAATCCGCTATGGAAGAAAAATTAGGCCCTCATTTGTTCCCAAATTGGATTGGCCCTCAGAGATTCGGTGCTGGCAGACCAGTAACTCCAGTTGTTGGCAGACACGTTATTTCCGAGGATTGGGAAGGTGCTGTAATGGCATATCTAAGCATGGAAGGTGATGAGAATGAAGATGTCTCTAAATTTAGGAAGCATATTCGTGACAATGGTATCTCCAATGAAGCACTAGAAATGGCGCCCCACTGGTTGGGTTATGAAAAAGACATGCTGCGACACATGCTAGAGAATCCTGATGACTGGGTTGGAGCATTTAGGAAGTTGCCAAACAACCTGCAACTTATGACTGTTCATGCATTACAATCAGTTGTTTTCAACAAGACTATTGAAGCTAGAATCAATAATGGAATTTCCCTTTCAAGTCCGATTCCAGGGGACATCGTAGGAAGAATTGATGACAATGGCCAACTTGAAACTTCCTCGATTGTTACAGTTGAGGAGAGAACACTTGAGAGGATTTCACGTAATTGCAAACTCGGTAGGTTGGCTGTGACTGCACAATTACCGGGTTCTAAGATGGAGAAACCCGTTGGAGATTTTGGATCCGTTGAATCTGATGTTCTAAGCGAAATGGGTCTTGCAGATACGACTTGGCAAGTCGAAAAAATATCGAGGCTTACAACTAAGGGGACACGCAGACCTACTGTGACCACTTTCAGTGAGTTCCAATACGAGCCTGTTCCAGCTGCAGGCGAAGAGACGATGGGTGAAAAATGGGCTCAAGGTCCGAAGGATGGGGAACTTTGGAATCCTGAAGGTGCATGTATTAGATTTAGATTCACACTACCTTCAGGAAGTTATGCAACGACATTGCTGCGCGAGTTCATGCGAACTCCATTACATCAACTGTGATGTAATCAAAGTAGTCCCATGGATAAGACTTCAATTTCACCAGTTCCACGGATTGCACGCATGTTGTCTTCGAAAACATCGGATAATCCAGAACCATCGTTCATGACGACATGAACTTGAATGAATTTCAGACCGAAAGCCAACGGCTTGGTCTCACACAATTGAACATCATATGTTTCATCTTTCAATGCCATGATTTGTTCTACAATATCATCTGCAGAAACATCTTCAACATCAGAATCAGGCATGACTTTGTAAGTTAGTGCAACCATTCCCATAATATCACCAATTCAATTCAAGGTCCCTGGAACCCACAAGAGGAGCAAACGTAGGCCACTCCTTGGTTTCTACAGCGTGGACTGCGGCCAATTGGCTCGCCACATGTAGGGCAGGGGAAAGTGGTAGATCCTTTGTCCACGAGTGGGACTCCGGAAGCGGTGCAGACGGTTGCTCGCTCAGACATAATATACACCTCAGTGCAGCACGGCCACGACCTCTCCCTCTTTATCCTTACGCGGAATGAAACATCACCTATCCAAGACCGTTAGCCTTCCAGTTTTGCCGGTTGAGACAACTATCTCCCCATTTCTGGAACGGCACCATCCGTTCTCAATTCGTATTATGTCGCCTGTTTTTACTTGCTTAACTTGATCTGCCCACAACACGATTCCAACAATTCCTGTTTCATCTCGGCCGCACGCCGCAGCTAGTGAACCGGTAAAATTGTCAGAGTTCACCAGGCGTCGGGGATAGCGTCGTAAAACAACCAATTCAAGACGCTGAAACTTTTGATTGGGGACTAAGTCTGAAACACGTTGCCTTGAGGAACATGCTTGTTTTGGTTTGGTTTGGTTTTTCATTTGAGAAAGGATTGATTTTTCCCTCACGTCCTGCTGATTGCTGGGCTTACTATCTTGCACCATGAAACCATCTGGATTGATTCAACCATCTTCAAAGATTCCCTGACGATGAATGAAAGTGGAAAGGTTACTCCTTTGGAGTATTCTTCTTACGAACAGTGAAAGTAGACTTTGCCGGTTCAATATCCTCCATGGGCTTAGGCCCGCCTTGCCTTTCTTCCAGTGCGATTTCAAATGCAGGCCTTATCTCCCAATCAGGACCTCTCTTAGGAGTATGAAATTTGCAAACGAGATAAACCTCTGAAGATGAGTTTCGACTAGCCATCGGTGAAAATCTCTTGACGGTTTGGAAGTGAGGCCGTACCAATTCAATCAACTCCTCCACTCCTGCACCTTGGAATAATTTGGTTACAAAGTGACCTCCATACTTCAAGATGGGCAATGCAAAATCGAAAACATCAGCAACTAGCATCAAAGAGACCGCTTGGTCGATATCCCATTTGCCAGTTATGTGAGGAGAAATATCTGAAACAACTACATCGATAACTTCCGTGTCTATTGCGTCGAGTACCGCTTGTTGTGTGAAGGGGTCTGTAATATCTCCAACGATAAGATTCGCACCCTCAACAGGTACACATGATTGTAAATCAACACCAACGACTTTCCCCTTAGAACCCACCAACTCAACAGCAACTTGAGCCCATCCACCTGGATGACAACCAACATCAAGCACGCTGTCTTCAAGCTTGATGATTTTATGTCGTTCTTGTATTTGCTTCAACTTGAAAGCAGAGCGGGCACGATAACCACTAGCCTTAGCTTGCTTTCGCCAAGCATCTTTCTGGTGATCCTGTACCCAGCGGTCTACCAAAGCGCTCCCTCA
>DAGO01000100.1:13759-19053 GCA_002498185.1 Euryarchaeota archaeon UBA10
GACCAATGAGGCCACTTATTGCAGCACTCGTCATGGTGTTATTCCTGACATCTTCAACAGCTGCTATGGCTGAAAGCACTTCCGAAGAACACTGGTTGAAGAGGACTGTACTAGTAGAAGAAAGGACTTCGATATGGTGTCCTAGTTGTGCAGAAATTGACCCTGAATTGGCAATTGTAGCCAAATCACATGGCGCACGTACAGCCATTGTCGGCTTGCATGTGGATGATGCTTTCGAGAATGATGCTAGTCTTGCTCGCATAGAATATCAAAAGCAAGTAGACAACTCACCTTACGGAACTCCAACATTCTTTGTTGACGGGATAAAAACTGCAGAAGGATATGATGCTTGGGACGATGTTCGGGATCGCATTCTTTTGCAGGAAAATTCCCGTGGAGCTCCTGAAGAAATGGCAATGATTCTAACCGATGTAGACATTCAACTGCCAACTCCTGAATATGGACAAATTACTCTGATGGTGCTTGAACACGACAAGGATGTTCCTGCTGGTGTTGACAATCCTGGAGAGGATGTTCGTGATCGAGTACTTGTAGGAATGAAAGTCATAGATTCGGAAGGAAATATTTCTGAATATGGAGATTTGAATTTACCAGAATTGTGGTCTGTAATTATGATTCACGAGCCTGTCGAAGGCGGCGAGCCGTACGGAGTAGTGGAAATTTCGAATCTTGAGTATGAAGTAAACTCCAGTTACGAACTTCTTCGGATTGTTGCATCTTGCGTTCTTTTAGGTGCAATTTTGGTATTTACTCCAGCAAAAAAATCCCTAAATACGGAAGAAGAATGAATAATTGTGCTTATTTATTGCACCGATTGGTGTCAAAATCGTAAAAATACGGTAAAAAACCACACATTTTACCAAATCCTTCATAAGGTTGGATACTAATGTAATACCATGGAACCGACACACAATGCATCTGAGGACTGGGTTAACCAAGGTGTTAAGTCTTGGATGGTAGAATATACCGTAGAAGTTGGAGGAGAGACTAACCGTCACCTTTCAATGATCAGTGCAGGCGATGTAACTGATGTCCACCATCATTTACTGAGTGAATTGAGAAAGATGTATCAAACAAGCGATAGAGTTGATGTTACAGTACACAGGATTGAACCAGTTACGACCAACACAGACGCCCTGTACTTCGAGGGAATCTACTCCCCTTGAGCAGATGTGTAAAAGATGACAATATTCTGCTGGTCACCTAGTATATGCTTTTCAAAATCCTGACTTGCTGTACCGTTAACAGTCATTTCAACTGTTCCACCACGATAATCAAAAATTCCAGTTTCATTGAAATGCTTACCCCATACGTCAAAGAATACCTCAAGAGGCACGTCTTCTTTGGTATAGTTCTCCACGTGTAATTTTCCTGAATCATCGTGCGTGTGAGTCATGTGCATAGCACTAGGGCAAGTGTCCGTATCAATTCCCGCATTAGATGGTATATCGTATTCTTGACCATCGATAATGATAGTCAGATATGGGTGAATATGCATTTGCATGGAACTATTGTGGTCTGTCAAACAATAATTACCGAATGGATGCATTTCATCAGCAGTACTGGTTAGCGGGTCTTCTGCTAGAGTTTGTTCAACGACTTGTTCTTCTTTGTCGTCATCGAAAACATTGATCATTCCCTGATATTCCATCAAACCAAGCAATGAAACCAGGCATACAACCGTAAAGACTCCCCACCAGCCGTTTTCACCCAGGAATCATTCCTCCTCAGAAGCTTGTTTTGGCGCGACGTAGCCGCCACGCTTTCTACGCTCTTTAGCTGCCACATCAACGACATTTGAGTTTCCAGCCACATTCCAATCGCTGGAACCATACATGTTTGATAACCTGAAGAAGCCAATAGTGGCAGATATGTGTGCGATGTGTGCAACTGTACAGAATTGACAGATTTTACCAATCTCGTACTCAGCATACATCAAGTAAAGAATAACACCAATGCCAAGGATTCCAAAGTTGGTTCCTAGTTTCAAGTGATTTAGTACCCAAGACGCAGTCGGTTCCTTTGCCATTGAGATGATTAGCCACATGAACATAGCAAATGCAAGCATTCCTAGCAATCCCCAGGGCAAGCCGAGATAAGGCATGGTGTTCCAGTCATTGTTTCCAATAACGCTAGCACAATCACAAACTGTTCCTGCAGAGCAGAATGAGCCGCCCCCCATTTCCTGGGATTTGTTGTGCATCCACAATGTATGAGCAGATACCGTAAATCCGCTAAAACAAATCAAAAGAAGACCCCCAAATGTCCTCCCTAGTTTAGTTTCTAGCGAAGGCCACTTAGAGCGAAATGCCGGTAATGCTAGACTTTCGCCCAGCGGAGTGAACATTGCTACACCTAGCGCAAATATCGCCAAGTGCGGTAACAGATTTGGATCAAAACATTCTAGCCCAGCAACCATCTTACGCACCTCTAGGTATTTTCTCATCCATTGCATCCCAAACAGTATAGCCTCTGTCTGCGTCTAAATTCACATATTCAATGATCCCATTTGGTGCTACCAAGAAATATGTTGGAGTACCGAATCCACCCCAGTCATCTCGATGCGAGTTATCTTGCATGTCCATGTAAGGGAAATTGTGGCCGTTGCCATCACGGAAGTCCTGAATAACATCTCGTCCGTATGACTTGCCCTCTGTGTCTGAATCCCAGAGTGAAATTGATACTGCTAGGAACTCGACTGATACATTTGCAGGAGTTGAACGTGGTGGGTTATCACCTAACCATCTTGCTTGCTCATTTGGAATATCTTCAGCTGCTTGCTGTTGACAGTAGCCACAGTTAGTGTCCATGAACTCAATCATGAACCATGTTCCTCCGTCACCTTCAGACCATAGTGGATCAATATGGTCTTCAAGATTGAAATCTGTCCATGTAGTTCCATCATACACTTGTCCTTCAAGGCTTGGTACTCTGTCGCCTACACCGATTCCAGTGTAGACGGGATTGGTTGTTAAAGCGATGTAGGTGAATGCTGCAATGAACATCAATGATACCACCATCAATCCATCTGAACGTGCTCCGGCTTCATCAGAAATATTTCTTCGAATCATAATTTCACCCCATTATCTCCTGGATTAGGACCCTTGCAGTGTGGGCCACTGCTTCTTCACTATCATAGTTAACCTTGAATCCGAGTTCTTTGAGGCGATTTATTGCTAGCATTGCCTTTGGAATATCTCCTGCCCAACCGCGGTCTCCACCTGTGTACTCGATGCTTGCTCCTTCACAACCAGTTTCTCTAACCACGATTGCTGCAATATTTCTGACACTGCAGGTGTCATTTGAACCTAGATTGTATAGATTGATTCTTTCGTCTGTGTTATCGATAACGTGTAAGATTGCGTCGACGCAATCACCGACTTCCATGTATGATTTTTCCTGAAGTCCATTACCCAGTACTTCCAGGCGACTTGGATCCGCTTTCAGTTTGTGAATAAAGTCGAAAATCACACCATGAGTCCCGCGCTCTCCGATGATGTTTGCAAATCGGAATATCCAAGCTTGCAAACCGAAAGTACCCACCCATGAGCCGATCAAACCTTCCCCTGCCTGCTTAGATGCACCGTAAAGGGAAATTGGAAGACAAGGGCCATGATTTTCAGGCGTTGGCATTGGAGCATTTTCTCCGTATACTACCGAGGAGGATGCAAATGCAATTTTTTCCACATTTGCTAATCTCATTGATTCCAATACATTGTATGTTGCTATGGTTCCTTCCTTGAGGTCTGTGTCTGTAATCCTGGTACCAAGTCGGATATCGGGATTAGCTGCCAAGTGGTATACCATTTCCACTCCATTTAGTAACGGCTTAAGGGACTCCAAATCTTTGAGGTCTACTTGGTGAAAATCAACAGCACCTGAATCGATGTGGCCTTGAATAAATTCTAGTACACCGGACGATAAGTTGTCTACCACCAAGACTTCATCACCTCGTGAAACTAACCTGTCTACTAGATGTGAACCAATGAAGCCTGCACCTCCGGTGACTAGCGCTCGCATGAACATGCGCCGTTATTCATTCGTTTTAATCCTCAGTATCGCCGTCTAGGTTTACTTTCAACGTACCTGTGTTAGAAATTGACATGGTGTTTTGACCAAACAGTGATGATTGTTGCGGTAGGAACGACGCAGCGAAACCAAGAAGTTCCAGGAGTTGAAAAAAATGCCAAAAGCAGAAAAAAACACAGAGCCAGAAAACGAGCAAAACACGAACAGCACCCTAGTTGGATTTGTCAGAAAATCCAACGCAGGTCGAGCAGTTAAGCTATCGATTAACACAAGTTCTTTCCAAGATTGTGCCACATATGTGACAAGCGATGGACAGACATATGTTCAACTAGTTGTAAGTTTGAACGCACTATCAGGAATCATCGATGGTTCCAGAGCAGTTACTTCGATCAATCACCTCAATGATTAATCGTAAATTAGCCAGTCCGCCCTTCATAGGGCGGGCTGGCCCTTATTTTCCCCTATTTGATATACAAGGTAGCCGAATCACATATATTGGATTCAGAAGCAGGTTAATCTATGGAGATGGCCAATGGTCAATCGCTACGTATAGTTGCAGGCCTCCCCATGTACAATGAAGAAGAGACTATTGGCACGGTCATTACAAATGTCCTCGAACATGTTGAAGAAGTGATATGTGTCGATGATGGTTCATCAGATTCAAGCGCTAGAATTGCGGAAGCATGTGGAGCTATTGTTCATAGGCACAGAGTAAATCGTGGCTATGGCGGTGCTCTGAAATCTTTGTTTGCTAAGGCAAAGGAGTTGGATGCTGATTGCTTAATCGTTCTGGATAGTGACGGACAACACGATGCTAATGACATCCCAAAAATGCTTCAGCCAATCCTTGATGGTGATGCAGACTTCGTCATTGGAAGCAGATTTGTGGATGGCGGAGGCAGCGAGGACATGCCCGCATATCGCCGCTTGGGAATAAAGGTCATCACAGCGGCTTCAAATCTATCAAGTGACCTTGGCATTCAAGACACACAATCTGGGTTCCGGGCATTCTCTAAATTAGCAATAGAGAGATTGAGGTTCGACTCTGAAGGAATGGAGTTATCCCTAGAAATGCTTGAGGATGCTCATGAAAAGGACTTGAAGATCAAAGAGGTCCCAACCGTGATACGGTATGATGTTCCCAAGGGTAGTAGCTTCACAGCACTATCTCACGGCTTTACAGTGTTAGCATGGGCAATGCTATCACTATCCCAGAAAAAACCACTATTGGTTCTGGGACTACC
>DAGO01000100.1:19427-22998 GCA_002498185.1 Euryarchaeota archaeon UBA10
GGCATCTCAGATTCTGTAGACTATCTAGTTGGACCAGGGCTAACCGCTGTATGGATAGGCGTTTTAGGCTTAGCAATGATGGCTACTGGTTTAGTTTTGCAATCAGCGAGAAATTTCTTGCGTCACTTACTGATCCGAGAGTTCGGTTTGGCCTGATTACCAATCGTTGCGGCATAGCCTTCATGGGTTGAATGCTCTTCCCACAATACATGGGAGATGCAAAAGAGAAGCTTGCAGAGTACTCCCAACTCATACGTGAGAAAGTAGACTATGGTCTTGATAACGCATATTTCCGAGTGTTATCTCAGCCCAAAACCACATTCATTTTCTTAGCGATTATATCTCTATGGCTAGGAAACATTGGTACTAATTTCCAAGACCAAATCGTTGACGACGTGGAAGTTTTCCTTCCAGAAGGAGCAGAATCTACTGACCTTTTACTGGAAGTACGAGAGGAATGGTCAACTGACGTTGCTTTCATTTACATCAAAACACCTAACGCAGAAGACCCTGATATTTTCGGAGAAGAATACAATATCACTAGTGTATCAGTTCTACATGAAATTTCGTGGATAGAAGGTGATGATGAAAGAAGGGCTCCCGGAATTAAGCAGAATGGATTAGATTGGGACAAAGAAGATCATGGTAAGAACGATGGTGTATTGTGGATTATTTCAATATCTCAAATTATCAAGGAAATCAATTCTAGTGACGGACGATTTAACAGAGCGATGTGCGATAATCCCGGCGAGAGGCTAACTGCAGAATTGGTGGATTGTGAAGCTGCTAGCCAAGCCCCAGGTTTTAGTGGAGGATTGTACGCAATTCCAGACGAACAACAAAGAATTGATGAGATAGTAAACCAATCAAATGGTTCTCTTGAATCACTGGCCAAGGATACCAATGGTGACGGTATTTGGGACACTACTGCTGTTTTAGTTGGGATGATTTCTTCAAACCAAATTAATGAAACGGGAATGTGGAGTGATTACAAAGAATTCTTTTCCCATATTGATGCTGTTATTGATGAGGAAAACCGCCCGACACAGTATAGCATAAACCAGCTGAACATGACACAAACTGGTTTGTCAAAAATCCTCGAAGATGTCTCGGATGCGATCTATTTGGATTTGCTGAATATGATGCCAATCTCTCTATTCCTTACGGTGTTAATCATCACTCTGTTGCACCGTTCTTGGAAGGTTGTTATTATTTCTGGAACGCCTATCGTAATGGCTTTAGCAGTCACGTTTGGAGCGACTGTGCTACTGGAAATGACACTGACGCCGATGATTATTGCTACATTCCCAATCCTGATTGGTTTAGGAGTTGACTATGCGTTGCACATGGTCAATCGAATAGAGGAAGTGCGGCGGAAACGCATAGATTCCTTGGTCGAAGAAAATGAACGAAGGAGACGCAAGGGTCTAGTTCCAAATGAAGTACCTGACATGTGGGATCCTGATTTCTACAGGTCCTGTGTAATGGAAATGTCTCGCACAACAGGAATCGCTGTTCTGGTTTCTGCAGCAACTACAATTATCGGTTTCTCAGTTCTAATTCTTCCAAACATCGTATCGATTATTCCGATTCGGTCAGTCGGTATGACACTCGTTGCTGGAATTATGGCAACATTGGTATTTTCCATGATATTAGTGCCTGTGCTGTCTTGGTTGCTAAGATTCAACAAACGTTCAAACCCTCCTATGTGGGGTTCGATTTCTAGATTCCCTGTCAAGAACTTCGCTGTTGTTCTTCTTATTGCTGGAGCAATTACTCTTGCTGGTGTTAGCAACCTAGATGAATTGGACAAGCCGATTACCGGTTCTGACCAAACTCCAGACAATATTCCCTCGATGGAGGCCATGGTAGAATACTCAAGTACATTCTCAGGAGGTCAAACATCTCTATTCATATTCGATGCTTCAAAGCATGTCAATGATGAAGATATCAACAATCAAGAGATGAAGATACGTTCACTTGAAGTCCTAGATGCCATGGATGCTTTAGAAAACAAAATCGGTGAAGTACCATACACTAACACAACGAGTTTGATTACTTTCCTTGAGGCTGTCCCCGTTGTTATTGCTGAACCAACTACAGGCGTCACGCTGTATGACGGGAGTTTGTGGGGTCTTTTACATGATGAGTGTTGGGAATCAAACAGTCCAGAGTGTGCAGCTTGGGTCCTACTTGATGTTACATCAAGTGACGGACAAGGAAGGAAGCATCTACGTAAGGACATGGTAAATGTGGCCTATGATACATTGTCTAAGGAAGTACAATGGATGCTTACTAATGTTGATGGAACAAAGGCTCTAGTCTATGTCACTCAGCCTTACATGAACTTGGATAATGCTAGTATGCTTCGCGATGATATCGATGAGATGCTCGTAGAACCGATGGAGGAGCCAGGAATTCGGGTATCACCATTGACTGGTGGATTGCCTGTTAGCCTCGACATCAATGAAGGAATCCACGAAACTCAAAGTTACACAACTTTGCTGACATTACTTATCCTAACTATCGTGTTATGTTTCGTATTCAGGTCAGCACGAATTGGGATACTGACAATGATACCAGTTGCTACAATCATTATCTGGCAGCCATTATTGATGAGTTCAGGAGATGTGAATGTAAATATATTCACGGCGATGATTGGAACTATTGTTTTCGGAATAGGTGTTGATGATGCAATACATGTGATGCACCGTATTCAGGAAGAAGGTGAGACTGCAGTAGGCATGTCGCGCGCTGTAGAGAGCACCGGACAGACGATCTTTGAGACAACTGCTACCACTGTAGCAGGCCTCGGTGCTGGTTTCTTCGTAGCATTCCCTGGACTGGTTAATTTCTTCATTTTGATGATGTTGCTGATCGGATTTGCTTTCCTAACAAGTGTGTTCTTACTACCTGCTTGTATAACATTGGACCATATTGTGCGGCGAAAAATCAAGGGCGAAGCAGGATTTATTGACTTCGGAGAAGGTGTTGTTCTCACAGATGAAAATATGAAGGCTGTAGACGCAATTCTAGATTAATCCGGCCCAATATTTATCAATAGTTTTGTGCAGTCACTCTCATGAAAGATTTCTTTCAAAGTATAGATTTTGAAAATCTAAATACATATCTCAAAATAATTTTATTCATCCTGATTGCCAATATAATTGGAACAAATATTTTCATTCCAGACTATTTTTCATTTGAACTTGCATGGACAATATGGACTTGGAGCTTACTTGCGGACATAGTTTTCATAGGTACAATGACTGCTTGCTTGCTAATTCCTCTAGAAATGCATTCACGTAGTAATTCATCAATTCGAACCCCAATTTACGGAATAATTTCCGGCATCATGGTTTACATAGGATATATGGCGAGTTGGTTTTTTGTTTGTCTGTTTTCAAATGAGTGGACTATGGATGATTACGGATGGGTTTTCTATGGCTACTGGGGAGCCATAGCTTGTATGCTTACATCAATGGTCATAATGAGCGCTAGTAATACTAATTAAATGGAGAATGCAGGGAGTAAGCCCCTTTCTGTTCCCTTTCGGTGACTGCATTCAACT
>DAGO01000039.1:0-876 GCA_002498185.1 Euryarchaeota archaeon UBA10
TACATCCTTGAGACCTTCTTCCAGGTCTTCGGCTAGAATCTCATCTCTGTCATGGGAAATCGCTTCAATCATTGATGTTTGAACGACTTCACGAATCCAAGCACCAGAGAGACCCTCTGACTTGGATGCTACCTTGTCAATCACTTTACCAGATACAATCTTGGTAGGCATGTTGCGCATCAAGTTCTGAATGATTTCCTTGCGCTGAGCTCTGTCAGGCAGAGGAACTTCGATGATACGGTCGAAGCGACCTGGGCGGTCTGAAATCGCTGGGTCGATGTTCTCGGTGTGGTTGGTTGTAGCCAGAACAACTACTCCATTGTTGGTCTCCATTCCATCCATTGCCTGGAGGTATTCTCCTAAGATAGGGTGGTCTGTGAACTTTCTACTTACTGTTCCTGCGGTATCGATATCCTCAATGATAATCAAGGTAGGTGAAAGACGACGTGCTAGCTTGAATGCTGCTTTTACATCATGCCTCTGTTGAATCATTTCTGCTGAAATCAGAATGGTTGTCGTCTCCGCTTCTGCAGCAAGAGACTTGGCATACATGGTCTTACCAGTACCAGGTGCTCCTGATAGAATGATACCACGAGAGTTAGGTAGTCCTCTCTCGTTTAGAATAGGCATCAAACGTAGGAATCCAAGAACATCCTTCTCCAACTGCTTGCGAATTGACGGGTTCCATGCAAGTAATTCATCAACCATGTCGCTGCGCTTCAAGAAGTTATACTGCATGTCAATGAATGCTCCATTAAGCGGACCATTGGTATAGAAATCATCTTCCAATTCATCGATTATCTCAACACCACGGCCTTCTTCGGTAGTGATGATAACTAGGCGCTGGTCGCCGTCTTGGTCCTTGGAAGAAATGAC
>DAGO01000039.1:1251-4801 GCA_002498185.1 Euryarchaeota archaeon UBA10
GTGCCTTCGTCACCGAGTTGCAAGTTTGCATAAGTTGCCTGAGTCTCTAACTTACCCTCAAGGTCGAATTCCTTGACAAGGTCTTCCTTTGAAAAGTAAGTGTCCATGTGTAACTTGATTAGAGAACCAAGGTTGTTGGACCAATATCTGAAATCCATCTTGTCCTCTCCGCCAATGAACTCTCTAGTCATCTGGCGTGCTTTGGAGTACTTAGGAGGGTTGACCTTTTCTCTAGCGCGGGTCTTTGCAGCTTCAAACTCTTCCATGTCAACCTTGAATTTGCCTAATGGAGTACTAACTACAAATGTAGACGGGGACGATTCGCCCTCTTCGTCTTCGGCTATTTCTTCTGTTGGGAAGAGACCCTTCAGCTCTACCATGAGTGAATCTAGTTGCTCTAGGTCCTTCCCTGCCGCTGCTGCTGCCATCTCTGCCATGATTTCTTCTAATCTTTCAATGTCTTTCTCAAATTGGTCTGCCATATTTTCACCTTCTTTTGTCTGTGTTGTTTTGCTATATTGTGAGAATAATCGGAAATCTGGAAGAAAAAAACGGGTTGAATATCGCAGCGAATCATTCGCTACATGACAAAGTTAGGTGGGGGGTCTTATCAACCTTAGGAAGATGAAACCTCAATTCCGGATTTGTCAACATTTTGCTATTGTAGAGTAGTGAGGCGAACACAGGGCCGAAGCCCTGTGTCCGCCAGATCTCCCCGCTCATTTGCGGGTGTGTGTCTTTTGCCTGATGGCATCCAACCTTTCGCGTAGGTAAGGTCGAAAGTGGTGCATGTGCGGTGCATGACTGATAGCGAAGTGCTTAGGGATAAACACCCTAACTTCCCATTCTCCAGTCAATGCATTCCACTCGTCCGAGCGTGAAATTTTTCTCCACGCATTGAACAATCGCTCATTCACCTTATCCAAGACCTCGCCAGTGCAATTGCAGCGGCTTCTTGTAGGCCTCTTGGTATCTTGGATAGGAACGAATCCCTTACCAGTACCAATTGACCTGGTCTTTACCTTCTTGTCGTGCTCAGACCGGTTTGGGATTTTGCGTCCCGTGTGGCGGTCCTTGCCGTTGTGTACTCTTTTGTTGTGTCTCCTAACCATTGTTTTCCAACTCCCTGTTTTTTCCATTACTCCTCGGCTGATTTCTCGGGCCTTTCGGCCATCAGCATACCAGAGATCCAACAGGGGGGTCAGAGTTCTTCGAACACAACTTTACACTACATGCCGTGATACTTAAACCCGACGAAGGAAAACCCCAATTGGCATACCTTCAAGACCATCAAAACCTTTCATGATAGGTGAAATTGCCGACACAATCATGAATGGGTTTCATTGCGCAGTACAATTCGGTGAGCACTGTGCTTGAGCAAATTGATGATGCGATCAATACCATCAACGAACTGAACGTATGGGCAAAGTGGGGTATAGGTGCTTTCCTAACTTTGGTTGCATTGGGATTCATGAGACTAATTTTGAAAAAGGTCGTATTGGATTTCGTCAAGAAGACCAAGTTCGATTGGGATGACAAGTTATTCGCACCAGTTTCAAAACGCATATACTTCTTCGTAATCACTGCAGGTTTCCATCTCTCTATGAACTGGATTGTTGGAGACGATTCCGATTTTGCATTCACCTTCTTGCCACTGATTCAAGCGATTTACATCATCCTTTCCGCATCGTTACTCAGCGTCGCATTCAAGGTATTGATTCCAGAATTGATGAGCAGATTCTCTGACCCTACAAGCGTAACGGTCTCTGGAAGCAACTCTCTAATCATCTTCATATTCCGTGCAGCCGTTTGGTTTGGAGGTCTTTACCTCGCGTTATCCGAACTTGGCATCGAATTGTTTGGTGTATTGGCATCATTAGCTGTGTTCTCGTTAATCATTGGATTAGCAATGCAGCAAACTCTAGGAAACATTGTCAACTCGTTCATGCTTGCATTGGACCAACCATTCGAAGTAGGAGACAGAATCGAAGTTGAAGGAAAAATGGGGTCTGTGGTTTCAGTAGGAATCTTGTCAACAAAGATTCTAACCCATGAAGAAAACCTCGTAGTTATTCCAAACAACAGCCTAGTCAACTCCACAGTCATCAACCATGCCAGAGGTGGAGGAGACGGTGTAGGCCGCAGAATTTCATTGGTTCAAGACATCGGAGTTGGATATGATGAAGACATTTCTCACGTCAAGTATACCGTTCTTCAATTGATGCGTGAGTGCCCATATGTGTTGAAGAAGCCAGACCCGAGAGTTCTTCTCATCGAGTTGGGAGACTTCGCTAAGGTTTTCAGAATGTATGGATGGGTCGAGGATTACTCAGATGAATACGTAGCTCGTGATTGGTTGCTCAAGAATATCGATGAAAGATTCAAGTCAGAAGGAATCGAAATACCATTCCCAACATCTGTCGAAATCTCCGGTAAGGCGAGTGTTGGATTCAATAAGAATCACAAGAATGCCAGCGTGAGAAAGGCTCGCCTTCAGATGGTCAAAGAAGACAAGCAACTAAACAAAGAAAGAGCTGCTGCTAAGGAAGAGATTGAAATTATCACCGAGAAGTTGAAAGATCCAGATTTGGATAAGAAGACCAAGACATTGCTAGAAGAAGACCTACGCGAATTGAACAGTCTACTCAGCATGTTCGAAGCCGGTGGCGACGATTGAGGTGATACAATGACCTTGGCCGACTCAAGTCAATCGTTTGGTTTGAGATATATGCAACTGGACATCTCCCGCGAAACTGCACATGATTTACCTGGTGTGAGTTTTACGAACTCATTCAAAGTCTGTGAATTCGTAAGCCAAATTTCGAGTAATGAAACTGGTATGGTCTGCTTTCTCAAAGTTAGTTTCGATGACCCCAAAGCATTGGATGAAAGCAACCCTGCCTTCGAATTGTTAGAGGTCTTGTCGCAAACCAACAATGCTGCTTTAATCAAAGCGCAGACGCTTGGTCCGCTACCCAGAATCTTCTCCACGAATGAAGAGGTTTGGTGGATAAGTCCAACTTATGTCAGCCGAAATGGAATGAAAATCACTCTAAAAGGGACAAGTAAAGGCATGCGGTCAGTGAGAGAAGAATTGTACAAATTAGTCGGAGATGGATACAAAGTCAAACTCGGTTCAGAATCAATTCAAAATCCAGAATTCATTGACTTGCTACCTGAAAAACAGAGAGCCGTCCTCAACAAAGCTGTCGAAATGGGCTATTACAGCCGCCCTAGGAAGTGCACTCAACGGGATATCGCCCGAGAGATGAATGTCAAACAGGCTACAATCAGCGAGCATCTACAATCCGCTGAATCAAAAATAATCAATTCACTTACCATCCCCTGACCTTTCATGATAGGGAGGAAAGGCTATGGCTCGCGAGCGCGAGCGCGAGTTATGCGCCCAGCATCGCTACGCACATCCGCCCTTCTGTTGACACTAATCATGGTACTAATGCCCATGACTCCGTTCGCAGATCAGAACTATGAATCGAGTAACAGCAAGCCCGAAACGAGTGAACCTTTGAATGAACAAATCATTCTCACA
>DAGO01000008.1:0-160 GCA_002498185.1 Euryarchaeota archaeon UBA10
TTGATGTGACATTTCAATGAGGTGAGACTATTCCAAGTTATGCAAAGCATTGGGATACGGCATACGCCGACGTTGATACAACAAAGTTAGGTTGGTACCAAAAAGAGCATGCTGTCTCCATGGATCTAATTTCTTCTTGCGAAGGAAATCGAATAATCGA
>DAGO01000008.1:488-1091 GCA_002498185.1 Euryarchaeota archaeon UBA10
CAGGTGCTACAACATTGATCGATTCCTTGGTTGAAAATGGATATGAAGTTACAGTTCTGGACATCTCATCTGAGGCATTGCGCATCCTGTCTAATCGGCACGGGACTAATTTGCAATACATCAATGGCGACTTATCCAAAGCATTAGAATTTGGAGAATATGAGATTTGGCATGACCGTGCAGTATTACATTTCTTGCTGAATCAAGACGACAGAGAGCAATATGTTTCAAACCTAGAATCTTGTATCCCTAGTGGTGGATATGCTGTCATTGAAACTTTTTCTACCGATGGAGCAAAGGTTTGCTGTGGATTAGAATTGCACACTTATGATGAAGATATGTTGGTCGATTTGTTAGGTGCGAACTGGGTTCTAGTTGATTCCGTAAGACACACCCACGTCAATCCGTTTGGTGGTGAAAGGCCGTATATTTCTACGATTTTCCAGCGTAAGTAATCGTTTGCTTACATAGGAGGCTTCATACCTCTTGGGCGGAAAATTACCCACTTCATCTGCTTCATTAGATTCCAATAAAATTTGATTCCAACTTTAATTGATCTAAATGGATGACGAATAATATTGAATGGGTTTCCAATTCCTTTCA
>DAGO01000008.1:1466-1810 GCA_002498185.1 Euryarchaeota archaeon UBA10
GATGGACGTTTATCCTTAGGCATGTAGTATGTCCCGAAGACTTGGTCCCACAATGGGATTGCAGCACCATAGTTGGTCCAGATTGCCTCTTCTTCGTTGCTATGGTGCCAGTGATGCATCTCTGGAGTTCCCAAGAAAGGATGTAACCAGCGAAGTCTGAATCTTACATTTGCATGTAATAGCAATCCCAGTACAATTTGGAAAATAGCGAATAGTCCTGTAATCTCAGGGCTAAAACCAGCTGCGATTAGGAATGCAAATGCTGGTGCAATTAACGTTCCATCAAACGGATGTGCCCTGAATCCGCTAACCCAATCAAGGTGTTCTGTGGAATGATGAATAGC
>DAGO01000008.1:2187-8502 GCA_002498185.1 Euryarchaeota archaeon UBA10
AACGAAATCAAACAGTAAAAAACCCACTATTGGGAGCCATTCTGTCGGGATTTGAGCTACGAGGGGCCTCATCAATAATCCAGGAACCCAAGCAAACGAAATGATTGCAACAATCGCTGCGGCAATCAATCCAATAAGATTGAGTAACGGAGAAGACATTGCATAGCTCATGTCTAATTTGTAGAGTGGACGTCTAACTTTCTGTCCTCTGTGCCTAGGGAATATTTTCTCTACTGGTACTACCAAAATAAACAGGACAAACATTGCAACTAATCCTTCAGTCGAATAGTATACAGCAGCCCCAACAATTGCAAGTGAAAGCAATCGAATAAGTGCGATTCCTAGCCATCCCCTGTTTTTTCCTTCTTGTTGTGGAGGTGGTGAGTAATCTACTCTTTCAGCAGGAAGGGGCTCAAACTGAATCGCTTCCTCCATGAAACTAAATCAACGATGTTCTATATCAATCTCGACCTATATTGCATGCACACCTTTGAGAACCTAGACCCTTTGGGTGGTTCATGGCCAAGATACTGATGATAACAGCAACCTCCGATAACAATCGTGCCCTAGCCGACAAATTCGCTGATTCTGCCCGAGAAATGGGTCACGAAGCAGACATAATTGATTTGGTAGAACTAGATATGCCTATGTTCACAGTTGCTCGCTCTAAGGAATTGGATACCGTCCCTGGTATGGCGGAATTAAAGGCAGCAATGTCAGGTGCAGATTCTTGGATGATAATCGCTCCAGAGTATAATGGTTCAATGCCCCCTACACTGAACAACGCAGTTGCGTGGCTAAGCACAGAATGGCAAGACTTCCGTGCTCTATTCAATCGACGCAAAGTCGGACTAGCAACCCACAGTGGTGGCGGGGGTGCTCATGTAATCATGGCAATGAGACAGATGTTCTCTTTCCTAGGATGTATCGTAATAGGCCGAAATTGCATTTCTAACAAGAACAAAGAAGCTAATCCTGAAACAATTGAGGACATGCTGAACCAGCTTGTGAATTAATGTAGGCACAATCACTAATATTGTCGGTCCCCTAGGTCAGGGCATGGAGATTAATGAGTGCTTCATCACCACAGCAGGTGAAGATTGGGTAAGAATCGAGAATTGCAATGTTCACATGAATGTAAAGCGCCGCTTGCAGAGAACAGTAATCCGTGGCAACGAAGGTGACGACCTTTTGGATGAAGGTGCTGAGTCTGCCATTTACACAATCACAGGTAACATGGATATGGAGAAGTACAAACAAATCCTCCGAATTTTCAGAACCGACCAACCATACTTCCACGATCCATTTGAGGACCGACAAATGAAAGCATTATTCTCAAGCATCGACTACGATAGTGCTACTGGAGACTATAAGTTCGTTCTAATGGAAGATGCAGAACAAGACGAAATCATGTCTTGATCACTCGTCGAGTACAGTGTTGTACCACTCTGCACTTGGCTTGTGCCAGTCTCTCAACTGGTCAGTTTCCAGCCTAAGTTGAAGTCCCTTGCCTTGCTGAAGTTCAAGATTTTCAACATTGAAATCGACAACGAGTTCATTGCTTCTGAAAGTGTCATCATAAAGGACTTCTTGGCCGATAACACTGCCTTCTTCAGTCCATTGCATGATTACTCTGATGTGGCATTCTTGCAAAGGATTCCTTAGCGAACATGATTCGCTCGAGCCATCATGCTCGACCTTTACATAACCTGCAATTGATTGTTCAAGTGGCAAAGCCATCAAGTCGATTACAGTGTCCTTTGCAGTAGGTGCACAAGTACACTCCATGTTATCGACCTCGGCTGAGCCAACCAAATTGACTGTGATGTCAATGGTCATAGATTCAATTACTTCCGGGGATGATGTTGTAGCTGTGACAACATAGTTTCCAGGTTCATCATATTGATGAGAAATGATGGCTCCGGTTCCAGAATTGCCGTCGCCGAAATCCCAGTTCACAGTATCTAGTTCTCCGGTAACAGAGAATACAAATTCGTGCAAAATTAGGGTTACTTGCTTTTCTTCATCGTTATCTCCTTCATCAACTTCAATCAATGTGTAGTGATTATTTCCTTCAGCGAAGTCAACCTTTGCTGTGAAAGGTTCAGTTTCTTCAGATTTCAAAATATTGACTGCGACAAGCGTGCTAGCAGATGCTACTGCTGCAATAACTAAAACGGACAATGCAATACCAGTAAGTCTGCTCATCATATGTAACAAAAGCATTGAGATGTTTATCAATAGATGTTTTTTTCAAAATCTGTAGAAACATATCTTGATAAGAAAATCCTCAATTTGCGGTGTATGGAAAACTTGCCACTGTTCGTACTTCCTATGGTTTTGTTACCGGGGGAGATTCAGGAGCTGCGAGTTTTCGAGCCTCGCTACAAACAGATGCTCGATGATTGTTTGTTGGACGGTAAGAATTTTGGATTAGTGCGCAGCGATTTTCTTTCAGAGGTCAATCACTGGGATGGACCTATGGAATACGGCTGTGAAGCAGAGATTATCCATCACGAGACCAAAGGCAGCAACCACTTTCTGCAAATAATCGGTCGCAGAAAATTTGTTGTAAAGAAGTTACATCAGCCAGCTCTCCCACCATTCAATCACCCCTCCATGAGCAAATTCATGGAGGAGGATGGCATCTATCCAGACCTTGAAACCCTAATTGCAGAAATTCCAGCTGATGTTACTAATTCCAAATTATACATCAGTGCAGATGTAGACTTCTTGGATGTAGTCGAAGTAATGGACGATGTGCAAAGAAGTGAACTTGAACAAATTGTCAGGAGCATATTACAACGCGTGGCTTTGATATTGAATGTAGATGATGACCATTTTGCAGAATGGATTGACAAATCTCCGGTAATGGAGTTAATCGATGATAGTCCTGAATCTATTTTTGCGGTCTCCGCACTGTTGTTTGGAGACCTAGATTTGCGCCAAGAAATCCTTGAGACTACCGACCCAGAAGATGTATTGAATATACTTCGCTTGGAGTTGAAAAAGTTCAACAGCGAAGAAGAATAATAGCAGAAGTTGCGAAATCAACTAAACTGCAGGATGCTTCACATTTGCCATCCAAACTATTCTAGCTACATCCCAAATCCTTTGTGCCATTGTTTCGAAATAACGCTTAACATCGATTGTTTCTAATTGACTTGATTCTAATTTCATTCCATCTACCAACTCATAGTCATTAATTTGGTTCGTCTTTGTTGATTCTATGACAGTAAAATTCATGCTATTCGTATCGATTTGTAGCAATGAGGTTAATTCCTCATAGGATAGGGACTGATCTTCATTTATTGTGACTTTAGTTGCAGAATTACTCAGATTGTTAATCAAATCTTCACTATCACCATTGTCTGAGCTCTTCAGTATTGAATCAAATCTTTCTGATATCCATGGTGGTAAATTTTTCAAATCGAGTTTTGAAATCCTCATGTTTGAGTGTTTTTTATTCGATTTAACAATCAATACATCTGCGCCGTTGGAATCTATAATCTGCGATACTAATGCTTGGAAAATGGGTTCACCTATCACAGCATAAAACAGATTCGAATCACCATTATTCCTATTGACATAATCGCGATACTTTACGAAATCAAGCCTAGATTTGTGGGTTTCAATATCTCTTTTTCTCACTATACCCATTACTGGAATTGACGGTTCAAATGGTCTGTCAAACAATCCGTGGCACCATTGAACTCCGACTATCGAAGACGGATCTCTTCCGTCAAGAGCATACTTGTCGTTTAATTTTTGAGCAATTTGCAGTGACTTGTCTAGAGATTCAGTCCAATATGGAATTGCTTTGCCCCAAGTCATTCGCAGATTATTGTGTAGTTCACCGTGTTTTGTGAGTGAACTCTGGCAGTAGTTCCACAAATCACTAGGTGATTGTGAATACTCCATTCTGTGTTCTGCTAACAGTGTAGTTCTCACATCCCCTTCCGCTCTTCTCCATGAGCCAAGTGCCCAACCTGGTAAGTTTGATTCAGAGTATGGGTTCTCACTAGAATAGATGTGATGCCAAGCATGTTCTCTGAATATCAGTAGCTCATCGAGATACTTGTCTGCTGATTTTGTTCCAACCGCAGATGCATCTCTAGCGACCTTCATTGGTGACAAAAATCCGTAGTGAAACGCTGATGATAGTTTTGAGACTCCTTCTGCATCTGCAGCATTATTTCTTCTTCTAGCATATCCAGAAAGGCCTTTGTCGAGAAATTTTCCCCACTTTTCCAGAGCTGCTTTTTCCCCTCCTTTTTCATTCCATACAGGAAGAACGGTGGGGTCTATGTTGCATTTTTTTAGCAAGTTAAATCTCGACGTCATATCTGCAACCTCGGATTCAATATCAATGGGCGTGAATGGCAACTCTCCAGAGTATTCACTCGGTGTAACGGTGACAGAAGGCCATTCACGCTGAATCCTTTCTTTTCGTAATTTCTTGGTTGCACTACGAAATTTGAATGGTCTATCTACCGATTTTCCATACAGAGGCATAGGGATAACACAATGGCAATCGATTTCCAATACCGGGCACTCTGAAATCTCAGAGACTTTCCTAACCCACTTATCCCACGGTGGAATAGGGAAAAGGTCGGTAATGATTAGTGATGCAGATTTTGCAAACTCTTTCATCACACTTGGCCTATGTCCTTCTCTTGCTACGTGCAGTGCATGGCTAATTCCATTCTTTGCACACAGCCTAGAAACATCAACTGCAGCATCTAAGAGTGAATTATGGTGCCTTAATGATGAATAGGGGTATCTTTCATCTATTCCATGGTATACCAAAAGTGGTAGGTTGTTTTCGTGGGCCAATATTCTACCTGTATCTATTGCAGGGTTTTCGTGAAATCTATGTGAAGATTTCAACCACACTACTACGGGGCCTGAATTTTTAATCTGGCTATTGTCACCAACTACTCTAATCCTCTCGCTTAAGTGGCTGGGTAGAATATCTAGCATGGTATGAGGCTGTGTATTCGAAATATATACCAGTGTATTTGACTTCAGTCAAAACTTATTTTCATCAAATAGGGCCTAGGTGGACTCCTAATGCGATAATCAGCGATGAAGCGACCACAATGAGGACATTGTCGTCAATTGGTCCAAATTCGTATCTCTCAACGAATGATGCTACCGCACCTGAAATAACTCCCCAAATTGGGATTGACGGGTCTGCATTATTCCCAATGATGTATCCTAGTGGGACACAAAGAAAAGCCATGCCCAGATTACCCCAGGCACTCTTTGTTCGTTTTGCGAACATCTTGTTACGGATTATTCCTGTAACTCCATCACCGTAAGCCATGAAAAGTGCAGGTAGTATTGCGAGCCAAGCATCATCCAAATAATGCCATAGTGCGTATACGGAGATTCCTAACATGAATGCGAATGTTGCATCGTTCATGTTCTGTTCAGTTTGCATCCACCAAAGTCTCTTGTCCATCAAATGGGTAGATGCCAAACCAATTGCTCCTAGAACTCCTCCAAGAAGTGGGTAAATCGGGTCCGTGAATACAATTGGGCACATAATCAGCGGAACGCCTCCAGCTACCATGTGAGCCACTTTACGGTTGTAATAAACCGCAACCATATTCTCACAGCCCTTCGACATCATGTAGGAATGCAATGGTTTGATCGCCATCACAGTGGCAAATGCCCATATTCCGAGTCCGAAGAACCACAACAACTGATTTTCGACCATGACCGTGTGTCATCGTCGAAGTGCATAATCCTGACTGATTTTCAAACAGCCCTAGCGAATACTAGCCAACCGAGGTTCATCAGAATGGCAGGCGCTGCCAAAATGATTAACGTCGGGGCTATCGGGAAGACAGTTACGATGAATGTCACGATGAAAATCATGACCATCATTATCGTAAAGGTCGCTGCGGTCTTAGCGTTGGTTTCCTTTAGGTTCTCTGCAAATTTTACTTGCTCCATGGCATATACATGGTAGGTATGGATATTAATCCCTGTTTCAGACAATGAAAATCAGCTCGAACACGACAACATCGAGCATCCTACTCTATGTCTAGCCCATTCAGGTCGCTTATGATACCAATTGCTTTCGAAAACTAACTGCTCATCATATGGTGCTTTCAGCAATTTATGTAGTTCTTCACAGACTGAGTAATCCTCATTTTCTGCAGCATCGATTGCTAATTGTGCCATCCAATTTCTGAGTACATACTTTGGATTTGTTTTCATCATTGTCTCTCTGTCAGGATTGGAATCAACTCGCTCCCACCATTTTGCTAGCCAAGCATTCCATTCCTCTGTCGGAATTGATCC
>DAGO01000008.1:8889-11427 GCA_002498185.1 Euryarchaeota archaeon UBA10
AGAAAATTGTCATATCAGTCTCAACTTTTTGTAGCAATTCGTTTAGTTCGTTAATCAATACAGAATCGGTTTCTCTGAACGATGAAAGACCCAATTTGTCTGACCATATTTGATCTATTGAATCTTCGTAAGTTGAAATATAGAATTCTAAAACTTCAGTTAATCTGTCTGTATTTTCAACCAAAGGCGAAATTGCTTCAAGGAATCTGGCTATATTCCAAGCTCCAATCTGTGGCTGAGCTCCATATCGATATCGCCTGCGCCCAGAGTCGGTTGTGTTTGGTGTCCACCCTGGATTGTAATCTTCCAACCAACCGTAAGGGCCGTAATCTATTGTGAGTCCATGAATTGACATATTGTCGGTATTCATGACTCCATGAACGAATCCAACACGCATCCAATGAGCAATCATCTCTGCTGTCGTTTTTGCAACAATCCTTGCCCACTCAATTATTCCATCTTCGTCGAAACTACAATCGGGGAAATGATGCTTTAGTGTATGTTCAACTACAGCCTCTAACGTTTCTTTGTCTCCCATCATTGCATGAATTTGGAAACTTCCCAATCTGATGAAACTAGGTGCGACTCTACAAACTACAGCACCAGGCTCTAGTTGTTTGTTGCCGTTGTAAAGCATATCACGCATAACCTGTTCCCCTGTTGTGACAAGAGAAAGCGCTCGAGTTGTAGGAACTCCAAGGTGGAACATGGCTTCACTACAGAGGAATTCACGAATCGATGATCTGAGTACAGCCTTGCCATCAGAGTGACGGGAATAAGGTGTCTCTCCAGACCCTTTGAGTTGTAATTCCCAGACGCCAGAGCCAGTGTCAACTTCACCTAGGGTAATTGCACGTCCATCTCCCAATTGTCCAGCCCAGTTGCCGAATTGGTGGCCTCCATACCTCTGCGCATATGTATCCATACCTGCTACTGGTTTCCCACCGCCTAGAATCTCTGCTTCCCCTCTATCTAATCCTATGAGAGAGCCAATCTCGTCAGACCATAAACGGAGTTTTGGGTCTGGTGCTGGCGTTGGCAGAACCCGTGACCAGCAAGCATTAGGGACTTGGCGGCTGGACCCACCTACCTGTTCATCACCAGGTGTTTCAGACAAGAATCGAGTGAGCCAATTGAGGTCTGATAGTTGGCCCATGATAGACTCTCAGGCTTCTTACTTTTCAATTTGTGTTAACAGAATGTTCTTGAAATCCTGCATAATCGAGGCAGCATGGGCAACACATTGTGGCTGGTAAAGACAACCCTACCTGATTCATGGAGAGAATTTGAAGTCACTTCATTTGCTCAGACATTGGTAGAGTCTGGAGCTGCATGTGTGCAACATCACAAGGTATCATCCACATACAAGTGGAAAGGTCAAATCCAATCAGATACAGAATGGGCTCTACAAATCAAGGTCTCTGATTACAATAAGCAGCCAGTCGTCTCCAAAATTGAAGAAGAGCATCCATATGATGTGCCTCAAATTGTTATTCATGAGTGTGAAGCCTCAGAGGGTTACACCGATTGGGTCAATTCACAATGAGTGGAACGAGCGTGTACAAACGGGCGACCCCTCGCCCACTCCGGAAAACGCTCGCTCCGTTACCGGAGCAATTTATCGGCTGAACGGTTTGTTATTAACTCAATTCATCTGATTCATTGTAATGAACAGCACCGTTGGTATGGATTATTCAATAAGAACGGGTTAACGCTTATTTCCAATAAGAGTTAGGAGAAACCATGGTCGATATCCTCTGTCCACACTGTGAAGAGGAAATCGCCCTCGACGATGATGCATCGGGAGAATTTGTTTGTCCTTATTGTGATGGTGAATTCGAGTGGAACGTTCAACCAGAGGTGGGACTTGATCCGAATTGGTTCCAAGATTATAATGGAACAAAGGACCCTTCTAGCATGATTCGTAAAATAATCTCTCGAGGAATTTTTGGGTCTTTTTTCCTCGCAGGAATTGTAATGATTGTAGTTGGCATTGCAGGATTAAGCATAAGTTCCAGTATCTGGGGATCACTTGGTGACTCTTCATCATCAGATACCCTTGGTGGATTTGGGATAATTATCGTCATGGGAATGGTTGCAATAGGTTTTCTTCTCTCAATAAGCATCGGTCTTTCCGGCCTCGGCATTGTTCTTGCAGGATTAGCTAGGATGGCATCCAAATAGACAGGTTTGACTCATCAGCCTAGAAATTAGATTTTACCTCTGAAGCCTCTGTATATCATTCCCGCCTTGTAGGCCTCGCCTATTGGTGCAGAATTTCTTGCTTTTTTCATAAGAAAAATTCCAACGATAATGAGAACAATAGGAATAATCAAACTCCATAATTTCAAAGATTCTCCATTAAACAAATCGATGAATGAAAATCCAACAATTGCCATACCAAACCACAGAAATAGATTTCCAAATACCCACCTTAGGTCAATATCCCGTCCCTTTTGATTTGTAGGATCATCTGAACTGGACACATTACCGCTAAATCGTGAAACAAATATTAGTTTTGGAAGATGCTCGTACCGG
>DAGO01000026.1:0-314 GCA_002498185.1 Euryarchaeota archaeon UBA10
CTGCGCTTTAGTGCATCCACCATCAATTCATGAATTTCCTTCGCTGCTTTCATGTTGTATTCCATACATGTGTTGTATTCCTCAACAGAGAGGTCTCCATCCATCTGTAGGAAGGCAATTTCTCCAGTTGTAGGTAAAATTCCCATTGGGAGGTCTGCTTGCCCATAGTTGTCTTCAGCCTTGTCAAGGTCGAGCACTACTGTATCTTCGATTTTGCCACTCGCAACTCCGACGATTAGGTCACGCATTGGGATTCCAGCATCTGCCAGTGCAACAGCAGCAGCGGTAATTCCCACACAGCGAGTTCCTGCTTC
>DAGO01000026.1:667-4992 GCA_002498185.1 Euryarchaeota archaeon UBA10
GAGCGAGGATATCTTTCAACCAGAACGACACTTTCCAATGCTTCTGCAGTTACTTTGCTGATTTCTCTTGAACGACGATTAAATCCTGGGCGAATTCTGTCACTGGTAGAGAAGGGTGCCATGTTGTAGCGGACATCGATAACTGCTCTATCCTGCCTCTGAATCTTGCGAGGGTGAGCTTCCATTGGTCCATACACAGCACAAACTGCGACATTCAGTCCGTGCTTTACCCAAGCAGAACCGTCTGCTGCAGGAAGTATTCCTGCCTCGACCTTGACTTCTCTCATTTCATCGACTCTGCGACCATCTAGTCTCAAGCCATCATCTCGTAGTAACTTTACATCTCCGTATCCGCCCATTAGGCATTCCTCCTTTCCTCGATTAATGCTTCCAAGGAAGCATTGAATGTGGCCATGTGGCCTTCTTTACGCACTAGTTCGAGTACCGTGCGCATGAATGCGATTCCGTCTGAGTCACCATCAACCCAAACTCTTCCGTTTTCAGCAACGATAACTCTACAGTCGCTGACTTCTTTTAATTGCCTTAGAGTCGAGTCATTTTCTCCTCGTAGGCGAGAAATGTGATTCATTGAAATGTCAGACATAATTCCTTCTTTCAGTCTTCTAAGTCCAACACCCTTCATTGTAAGAACAATGTTGTGTGCTTCATCGACTTCTTGCACTCTAGCAAGCATTATGTCTCCAATGTCCATGTGCTGACGTGCAGCACCGAACTCTACTTTCCAAGGTGCTAGTGACATAGGAAGTAGGCCGTTGAAAGGTCCGTTTACATCTGCGAACCACAGATTGTTTCTCACGCTCTCGATAACACCGATTACCAGGTCGCCAGACCTAGGCATGTAGGCTGAATGAATAGGATCTACCGAAGTAACTCCGTTGTTTTCTTTTACCCAACCGACTTTGGTTGCGATAATGTTGTCTCCTACGATTAGGGTACCTGTTCCTGCTCGCACTCCTGACGAAGCCCCGATGGCCTCTCCAGGAGTCACGAGGCGCAGCTCGGCGCCTTCTTTTGCTCCTGACATCTCTTTGTCTCCATGCCGGCCGACCAGCCAACCCATGATAAAGCAGACGCTTTGAATGCAACTCACAATTCTTTGACTTCAGAGTCGCTGTCGACGCTTTTTACCTTGCCAATTAGATTTCCTGCCATACCCGGGGGGCATTCGATAATGCACGCCCAATCGCCATTAGAAAGCCATTCTTCTTTATCCAAATATGGTCGTAAAAACTTGCTTGTTTTACCATAACCAGATCCCGAAATTCGAAATGCGATTCTCACCGGCTCAAATGACAAAGGAATCAATGGCTTTAGTGAATTAATCGCATCCTTAACTTGTAATTCCAAGCGTTTGAACGGGTCGACAGAAAATCTGCTCTCATCCAATGCTAATTCAATTCGAGTTTTAGGGTGTGGTGACTTGGACTTTGGGTCAATAGCGGTAGAGTGTATCTCTTGAATGATTAATTGGCGTTTTTGCTCAACCATTTCCTTTCTTTGATTGGTAGTTAGCTGGATGCTACCCTTCTCTAGTATCATTGCAGCGATTTGCTCGATTTCCTGAGTTCCAAACGTTGCTTCAATTGCTTCTTCAGTTGGCCTATCTCCACCTTTGGCATCATGCCAGACTTCGTCGGTTGCAAGGAAGTCGTCCATGTCTACACTGGATGGGTCCTGCTTGAATGATTCAACTAGGTCTGGGTCAACCAAAATCTCGTAGCGTTTACCGCCATATTCCCAGCGAGCCAAGACTGCAGCGTCTAGGCTAACCATGCTGTACTTCACTCCTCAAGAGGCTTTAGACGGTCAATTTGCTTGTTGACTTCATCTCTGTCGAGGATTCTGTAACCCTCTGAGTCGATTACTGAAACTTCCACAGCATCTCGATTCAATTCTTGGTCGTTAGCATTTCTAAGAGCCTCAAGTCCAAGTTTCATTGCTGCGTTGAGAGTCAGTTTTTCTTTCCAGTTCTTCTCGAAGTAGTCAATCACTGTGTTTCTTCCGCTGCCAATTGCTCCAGCGTGGTATGATTGGTATGCGCCTGATGGGTCAGTTTCAAACAGGTGAATGCCATTTTCATCAACTCCGCCGATTAGAAGCGCGGTTCCGAAGGGTCTTGAGCCTCCATACTGGGTGAAAGATTGCTTGAAGTCACAGATTTTCTTGGTCAGAATGTCTACTGGAACGGTAGCTGCATATGTGATTCTGTTAATTTGTGCCTCCACACGAGCACGAGCAACCAATTGTCTTGCATCTGCCACCAAGCCGCTTGTAGCAATGCCAACATGGTCGTCAATTTTGAACATCTTCTCGATGGATTCAGGAATGATTAGGCGGCTAGCGATTCTCTTGTCACAGACAAGTACAACACCGTCGCGGAACTTTAGTCCAGCAGTTGTAGTACCTCTCTTAACGCTCTCTCTAGCGTATTCTACCTGAAACAATCTTCCGTCTGGGCTGAATGTGGTAATTCCATGGTCGTATCCTCTTCCGCTCGGTTGCAAAGTGTCCACCTCTGGTGGGGTGTCAGGTCGGGGTCTTATCAACCTTGGCGGGATGCGACACATGTGAAGGTAGCAGTTCTCTCTAGTGGTGGCAAAGACAGTAGTGCTGCAATTTGGTGGGCTCAGTGCAAGGGCTGGGAGGTTTCGCATCTAGTTACCATGATTGTTGAAGGTGAAGATTCTTGGATGTTTCAAATCCCAGGAACACAGCTTGTCCAGCATCAGGCCGAACTTTGTGGATGCGAGTGGTTGCCGGTAGCAACTCAGGGTGAGCCTGAAAAAGAGGTTGATGACTTGAAAGCGGCCCTTTCAAAATTAGAAATTGATGGAATTGTTTCAGGAGCATTGCGTTCAGATTATCAAAAAACACGACTAGAAAGAATGAGCGAAGAGTTGGGGATTAAGTCATTCACGCCCTTATGGCACCAATCTAGCAAGTCGCATATGAGCAATCTAGTTGCTAATGGATTCAAAGTCATGATCACAGGAGTTTCAACAGAAGGCCTTGACAGTGAGTGGTTAGGCTGCGTCTTAGATGAAGAATCATTACAAGACCTAACTCGTATCGCTTCGAAATATAGATTCCATGTTGATGGGGAAGGAGGCGAATATGAGACCTTAGTGGTCGCTGGACCTCACATGATAGGCGAATTGGAAATCGATTATGTGAAGCATTGGGATGGAGTGAGAGGCCACCTTTCTTTCCAATAAGTCGGGAGAATGAACTAATCATTTCTCTCGGAATGTTCATTTCCCCTCGTCAAGGCGAAGTATCATGGCGTTCTGTCCTCTAGACTATCGTTATGGCTGTCAAGAATTCAAAGAAATATGGTCTGAATTAGGTAGACATCAAAGACAACTGGAAGTCGAAAGAGCACTTGTTTGGGCCCACATGGAAATGGGTAAAGTCTCTGCTGAAGATTACGCAAAGGTAGCCGAAATTGCAGTTCCATCCGTAGTTACCAAGGAACGAGTATCTGAAATTGAAGCCGAGACTCGACACGATATCATGGCTTTGACAAAAGCGATGGCAGAGGCTGCTGGTGAAGCAGGTTGGTGTATACACTTGGGTGCAACTTCAAATGATATCGTAGATACAGCAGTTGGTTTACAATTGAGAGATTCAATTATTTTGTTGCGCAAACAACTCTGCAATTTGATTTCAGTTACGGCTGATTTGGCTGAGCGTGAAAGAGACACAGTGATGCTTGGGCGGACCCATGGTCAAGCCGCAGTCCCGATTACTTTCGGTTTGAAGGTGGCTGTATGGCTCGATGAAATGCGCAGACAACTCGTTCGCCTAGACGAGGCTACTCCACGTATTGCAGTAGGAAAGTTCCTCGGAGCTGTTGGAACAGGTGCAGCCCAAGGTGAAGGTGCAAGAGAACTTCAAAGATTGATTTTGACTCATTTGGGCCTTCAAGTACCATTAGCTACAACACAAGTGGTTGGTAGAGATCGTTACATTGAGTATGTCTCTTGGCTTTCGAACGTCGCTTGTACCTGTGAAAAGATTTTGCAAGAAATTCGCAATCTCCAGCGCTCTGAAATTGCAGAAGCTGGAGAAGGATTCGATGTAAAGAAACAGGTTGGCTCCTCTACAATGGCACATAAGAAAAATCCAATCAAGTCCGAAAATGCTTCAGGACTGGCAAGGATTGTTCGCTCATTCATTATTCCAACATACGAAAACGCACTCCTGTGGCACGAGAGAGACCTTGCTAATTCGAGTAGCGAGCGGTTCACACTTTCTCATGCTTCAGCACTTTGTGAAGATGTAATTGCAAAGACAGCAAATGT
>DAGO01000026.1:5364-27473 GCA_002498185.1 Euryarchaeota archaeon UBA10
CAGAAAGGATTAGTCATGGCAGAGAAGGTAATGATTGAGCTTGTAAGTCACGGCATTGGGCGTGATGAATCTCATGAGATTCTCAGATCGGCATCTTTTGAGGCGATTGAAAAGGGCGAAGAATTGATCGATGTTTGTGCTAGGACACCTGCCATCGCAGCAGCATTCAGTGCTGAAGAACTCGAAGCAATGTTTGACCCAGCCAATCACATTGGGGTTTCTGGTGAAATTGTGGATGAGGCTGTTGAATTAGCACGAAATGCTATTCAGTAACCTCAGTAATTTCTTCTGGTTGCTTCATGGATACCCGCACTAGTATCATTGCAATAAATGCCGAAATAGTAAACGCTATTCCAACCATTGGTGACATGCTATACCAAAGTGCGATTATTCCAATCAGTGAGAGATATGCAGCGACTTGACATAGAGCTGATGCCATATTCAGCCTATTCAACATGTCTTCATTCAACCTACCATTGTTCTCAAGTAAAAATGTGTAGATGAGGAAATATATACCCTGGAAAGGAATCGTTGCTGCAATAATTGTCAAAGCGACTTCCCTTACAAACTTGGGATTTTTTTCTTGTTCAATCCCTTGGAAAAGTAGTACTGCTGTGCTTGTTCCCAGTAATGCAGCCATAATTGTCCAGCGTTTATCCTGGGATGATGTTCGGCTTTCAACATTGACCGAACCTTCACTCATAATAGGTGCTCAATTGTCAAGGGTTTGTATATTGCCCTTGATTAATCGTTAGAAAAGTGGTTTTCCAAACGGATTAGATATATCGGAATGCTAGGAGGATTCCACCGGTTATTGATGCAACAACCATCAACAGCAGAATCATTGAATGTGGACCGTATTCATTGCTGTCCTCAAGTGCAGTTTTAACAATGCCATCTCGCTTTAGTCCGGCACTCAAAGTACCAGATTCAGCGAAATCAGGAAGTGGTCTGCGTGGAATTCTTTCACCCTTGCGTAATTCGCCGGCCATGGTTGTGTGACGGGCAATTGGGTCATATGGCTTGCCATACAAATTATGGGAAACCAATATCTTCTTTCGCCGATTACCCATTACCATGGAAGAGCCAACAGTTGCAGATATGTCAATTACTGACGAACATGTTGTTGTAGCTACTAAGACCAAAGTCAGTGACATTTGCCAGGTGCTTTCGAAAAACCCAGAGCACGCAATACTTGTAAAAAAGGGGAGAGACATTCTCGGTGTAGTTACTGCTAGAGATATATTTGCCAAAATGGCTGAAGGATTGAATGCAACTAAAGTAAAGGTCGACAAGATAATGCGAACAAACATACTGGCAGTACAAGGTAATACTCCTCTTTCAAAGGGTTTGGATATTATGAGTAGTACTACTCCTGATGCAATTATTGTTGTAGATGGTAACGGGGATTTCATGGGCTATTTCTCAGTAAGAGATTACAGAGAAGCAACCCGGAGACTAGAGGCTCATCTTTTGATGGCTGCAAGACTTTCAAGGTCTCGTCGGGCTATTACGGAGAAAAAAATTGAGGAAGAAGATTCGGGTGGTGACCTCCTGGACCTACTTTTGGGCAGCAATGATGAAGAGGAAACAGAAAATGAAGTTCCATCGATGATCTCTTTGGATTAAGTGATACAATGGAAATATGGCAACCGGACTTGGATGAATCCTCGATACATCTTGCTGTAGAGGGGTCATGTGGTGGAACAACACTGGGGCTACAGCTAGCACGGCAAGTTATCGATGATGGTGGAAGGGTTCTATGGGCTGCACCCGAATTGCCTGATGGAGTGAGATTTTCACAGATTTTCTCAGATGTTTCATTGACTGCTTCATCTAGATTTCATGCTATGAATCTTGTTGGAAATGTTGACCAAGCAATTGATTCCCTGCTCAAAACTGCAAAAGTTTTGCCTAATGTTTCTCTAGTTGTTCTAGATGACTATTGTCCAGATTCAGGGGCCATGCCTAGTGATGTAATCGACTCTGTTAACAAGTTGATATCCGATACAACTTGGACTACATTGTTGATTTCAAAGGGCGGTACTTCAATGGATTCGACCCCGTTAATTGCAAGAGGTAAAAGCAAATTGAATACCGATAAGGTCTGGTTGCTGACTCGCCCCGATTCAGATTCAAAGCGTATACTATGGATGGATGAAGATAAATTGCAACTTCGTTTGAACGAAGAGGGTTTTGTCTGCTAATCACTCATCTTCGCCAAGAAGTTTAGCCATTTCGTCAAGGGCTTCATCATCAGGCTCATCGAATTGCTCTGGATTCTTTGCAGCACCGTCCAAAACATCGCTTCCAGCAATAGCAGGAGCTGCATCCTCGCGAGCCCTAGCAAGATTAGCCCTTCCACGATTGGTCATGTACCAAATCATACCCAAAAGGGTCAATCCAAGAATTATGTATGTCAGTTCGGTTGAATCTACCATGATAGGTGCCAGTACTATTCGGCTATCAAGATTTAGGGTGTTATGTCAATGACTTGGCCAAATGTCGCCGCTTATCTGCTGGCGGCTGGACCCAACCTTGGAATGGAGGTAACCTTTCTTCCTTAGTCCATTTTTCATCACTACGAATTTTGCACTTTGGGCACCGAACTCCTTGTCCTCTACCCATTGATTTCATCCTAGTTCCACATTCGCAAATCGGCCTCTGTGCAACGGTTGAGGAAATGACTTTGATTGCTTCAAGATGGTAATCTCCTTCATATTCCAGCCCCATAAACTCGATTTCGTCACCAATTTCTAACCATTGCGCAATTCGATTTACATCTCCAGATTCATTGAATGCTAAGCAGTTGTTGTTTAGAATTACGTGCCCACCTTGCAACGTTTCTTTACTTTCCACCACTAATTTTTGAGCAGCCTCAATATGGTCTCCTGTCGCCTGATTTGTAGCAAAAATTCTGCTGCCTACCGTCTCTGCGCTACTTTGAACCAAGATTTTAGTGGCCTTCTTCGCTGTATCTCTGTCAATTGCTCTTACTCCGAACATGACGGGGCACGGGCCTCTAGGGGCGATTAGTCCACGGTTTGTTCTTGGATCTCGACACAAAAATGTTCCATCCATAGCTTCAACGTGTGCAAGGGCTTCTTCGCTAACTTGGCGAGCACCTTTGCGCCATGCTATCCCCTCCCAAGTTACATTACTACTACGCCAAGCGCATGATGCCGCAGCCCCAATCCTACCATTGCCACCCCATTGCTTGCCACCTTCATAGAAGGTTACTTCGCTGCGAACTGCCCTCCAGTAGTAATCCTCAGATGGCTGTTCTTTGAACAAAACCATTCCAGGGTCTGATGGGTGTTGCTTCCGTAATGAATGGGAAGATTCCGAAATCTTACCTTTTAGTGGTAGTATGTTTTGATGCCAGTAGTTGTCTAGCCATTCAACAATCGAGTCATCTGTAAACAATTCGACTGAAAGCGAAGCGTTACCTCGTGTTCTCTGTGCAGCAAACGGCCATAATCTGGTCAATCTAGGCTCACCGTGTTCACAGGGAAGTGAATTCAGTAATTCATGAAACACGAGTGTTGTGCAACCACCCTCCAATGAATCAGTATCGTCGAGTCCTAGCCACATATCAATCACACTGGCCTGAAGTCATCACCGGGGTCGCCATTGATGATTCTTTCAATGACTTGCTGGATTCCGATTTCCTGATCCACTTTGAACAACCTCGCACCAATAGCCCATCCTGCGCCCATGTCAGAATCTCTGTCGCCTACCATTAGGTCCAGAGGATGAATTGGTTTCGGTTTTTCTCCCCACCAATCTACTGTACTGTGAGATTTGCCGCGAATGATATGGGAAGCATGGTTTAACATTCCAGGACGAGGTTTCCTACAACCACACATGTCCCGATTTCTGTGCGGGCACGTCATTAACACATCAAGTACACCCAATTCCTCTTGCAGGCGTTCGTGAATGGCATGAATTGTTTCTTCCCCCCACATTCCACGCATTATTGCTGATTGATTTGTTGTGATTGCAATACGGTATCCAAGTTTTCGCAACTCATTGATTGCCTGCTTAGCACCGGGAATGATTTTTAATTCCTCAGGTGAATTAATGTAATTAGGACTTCCATAATTTAGAACTCCATCTCTATCTAGAAAGGCAATAGCACCGTTCCATTCCGAGTCCATCTCGGGCATGTTCACCTCGGCTATCGGCCCCTGCATTGTTACCCTCGAAACGAACCATGCCTATGTGCATTAAGGCGAAGCCATAAGATGAAACGCCAATCATGGCGCGTCATGGCAGGTGACTATCTAGTCGACAGGTCAACCGCTACCATCCTTGGTGCGGTAGGATTGTTGATTCTTTTTGTCACATGGAAAAGCCGTTCGGGTAAACTGGAGTCTATCGCTCCTGTAGGCTGGGTTTTGACGGGTTTCTATTTCTTCAATGATATTGGGTTTTATCTTGCTCATGATGACGTTGTACTGGTTGTAATGAGTGCAATCACCCTACCGGGTGCATGTGCAATTGCAATTTGGGAAAGACAAGTTTCTGAAGGTAAATCTGCCAATGCTTTACGTTGGTTCAGGGGAACTGTGGCAGTTGCTGGACTACCATATCTTATGATCGCTCATATTCCGATGCTCAATGTTCTAGCAATATGGTTTGTAGCTTGGCAATCTGCAGCTCTACTATCCTTTGCTGGTGGCGCTGAAGTCACTTTGGGAGAAACATATGCTAATCCTGCCAATGGGGCATCAGTTAACTGGAATGATTGGGATGGCAATCGTTATTTTTTAACCGATGAAATGTCAGAATTTTCTTTCCACACGGAATTATTGGTTAATGGGGAGCCGATTTACATTAACTTCGTTTTAGCGTGTACTGCGATACAATCGATGATAATCTTTGTAGGTGCAATTTCGGTTCTGGAAATAGATTGGAGGAAGCGAGTTAGAGCACTATTCATTGCTCTATCCTTAATCCACATACTGAACCTATTCAGAAATGCAGGTTTAATTTGGCTTCAAATGGGTTATCCTGACTGGCGATGGATGAATCTATCTGTATTCGAATTTGGCCATGCTTATGCTTCAAGATTTGTCTCGCTGGGTGCAATGTTCTTGCTGGCATTAGTACTCTTTGAGATGCTTCCACAAATGCATAAGCACGTCCTTTCTCTAATGCGTCCTTTGGGATTGGGTCCTAAGAAAAAGAAGCATCAGTCGTAGAGGTCGGATACTGTCATGTCTTCTGGCACTTCCTTAACAGGCGGTCCTAAGTCTAATGCCGGCGGTACAACTTCTTGGGAAGGAGGCGGGCTAACAGGGCTGCTCATACTGGCGAGCATGGATTCAGACATGCGGTCCTTTTGATATTCTTCCCAAGCATATTCAGGTCTACGCTTTGACCTAACAAACATCATCCCCAGAGCTGAAACCAATATCAGACCTAGAATACTTGCAGACACCCAAATGATATCATTATCCACACTTGCTATGAAATCAGCATTATCTCCAATCCCGTCTCCGTCAGTGTCGGTATCTTCAGATGGGTCATCTGGGAAGGCATCTTTCTCGTTTGGGGTTCCATCTCCGTCTCGGTCCAATGGATCATATGTGGTTACACAGCTTTCTGTATAATCTTCAATTTCACCAAAGTCAATCATCATATCATTATTCGAATCCATCTCAAAGAAATCGAATTCATTTTTCCATGCAATTCCTGATAGGAACTCTATGGAGTACTCACCCATACCCCCGGTTGAAATCTGCTCTAGGGTGATGTAAATCTCATTATCACAGGTGCAAATTGCTACTGTTGCTTCTGTTTTGTCGATTACTCCGTCCCTATTGATGTCTATTTCTTCGAACTCAGTATCGTCACCATCGAAGGTTTCGTCTCTGGAAATATCTCCATCTCCATTTCTGTCCATATCCTCAAAGATAACATCAACATATTTGTCACAAGAGAGTATTTCATCATCTATTGGAGGCTCAGTTATCGGTGGATCAGGTCTTGGGCCGGGTTCATCGAATTCATCCCAGGTTGCAATGATTGAAATGTCCTCAATCTCTGTGTTTGCATAGACCGTGATGTCAATTCTTCCACTAGCAAAGAATATGTAAATTTCTTCTTCAGCGCCTCCCCAATCAGATTCATATTGGGTTTCTCCGAACTGCCTGCCCATTGGTTCATCTAATTCTTCATAGAAAGCGTCCCAATCAATTTCCTCGACTTCTGCAAATAATCCTAGGTCGCCTTCACCTCCCCAAGTCTTGATGTCTAAATCCACCGCTGAGGTTTCATCTAGGTCAATGAAGAAATACAACTCTTCTCCCTCAGGAGCACTCATTCCAGCGATTTCCTCGTCATTGAATAACTGGATTGGCTCGCCATCATATGTCCAAACATATCTTTCTTCAAAGGATGCGGTAATGTCAATTCTGCTGTAGTATTCTTCACTGCCTAGGAGAATGTACCATCTTCCAGGTGTAGGGTCATTGAATCCAAGCTTGTCGCCAGCTCCAGGAGCATTAGAATGCATATCGTATGTTGACCAAGTAGGGAATTGGTCGAGTCGCATCATCAGTTTGGCTTCTCCATCACCGTTATTCAAATCGACTTCCAATCTTTCAGTTCCTACTGGAACATCAATGTAGAAGAATTGGTCTAAGCCTTCGAATCCACTAAGTGGCCCATATGATATTCCATCAGTCAACTCTACCGCTGATTCAGGGTCAACGTTATTTGGCGCATATGTGAAATCTGCTTGTATTGTAACATCCCTACAGCCAGAATAGGATGTCATCATGACGTAATAGATTCCAGGTTGAGCATCGAAAATCTGTACAATTTCATCATTTCCTGAGTTGTATGAATGGTCTGAAGTTTGCTGGCCTCCAATTTGGCGGCCATTGCTTCCACTGCTTTCCTCAAACCATTCATCCTCTATCCATACCCAATCGTCGGTATATGGAAGCGCACCTAATGCAATGTGTAGTTCACAATCACCAGGTCCTCCCCATGTTTTTACTCTTAGTTCAGCTAACTCATCTTGAAGGTCTACATAGAAATACAGTGATTTTCCACTATCCCTAGAAATTCTTTGTCCCGTTACGGAGATTCCATCATTCAGTTCAGTCATTTCATCTAGTTCAGGTGGTTCGGGTGCTAATTCCCAATATGCATTTACTTCAAGTTGGTCTATATCATGACTTGAACTCAGAGTGATCCAATAGGTACCTTCCTGTGGCCAGTCGAAGTATTCGTAAACATACAAACCATAGTATGTCTCAACTTCATAATCATGGTCCCAAGCAGAAGGAATTCTATCCTTTGCAATGTAAATCTCGTATTCTGCTTCCTCATAATCTTCTTCATATTCGAAGTCCCAAGAATACATGTTCAGATATGCATACTGAGTATTTTCAGGAATTTCCATGAAGAATAGTAGAGTATCTCCAGCACTTGCGCTGAAGTCGTCGTAATATTCCCCATTTTCCAATTCAAAGGCTTGTGCGATGATGGTTCCATCCGGCATTACCCAAGCAGCCCCATGAATCATTCCAATGAGTCCTTGGTAGTCTTCGGTAGAGTCACCCTCTCCTTCTGTGAACATCCAGAAGGATTCATTCTCGGCGTTTCCAATACGTACATCATCCATCATTCCACGGAAATAATTGCAATCACATCCGGCTCCCATTCTCCCAATGTATAATTCATCGCAATCTTCTCCAGATTGGAAACAATCATTGGAGCCAAAATCCCCTGCAGGTATTTGTGAATAGTTTGCATCAATTAATCCTGCAGACACATTGTCGATGAAAAACTCCCCACCATTTTCAGAATCAACTACAACCTTGACATGAGTCCAAACGCCTTCCTGAATCGAAATATTAGAAGTCGGATTCCTAGATAGTGAGTACTCATTGGAATATGCTAAGTATCCATCATTGAGGTACAATCCCCAGCCATAATCTCCGAGCATCGTGATGAATTGGATACCGTCTGTATCTGCGACATTGACCCAAGCTTCAATCTCGATGTGATTGCCCCAATCTGGTAGGTCTTCATCGATTACTATGTGGTCATCATCTCCATCGAAACGAAGTGCGTAATCCGCTCCCTCACCAACTTCAACTACCCCGTAAACGGGGAAATATTGAGGGTCATCCTCGAGGTCATTCCAAGAAGCTGGCTCTATGCTTCCCATGTTCGTTCCTGTAATGTGAACATAATCCTCGTCGTCTCCACTTCCTGGTTGTCCATCACCCCAGTTCCTGTAAGTGAATGGAGTTCCATCATGCCAGCGATAATCTCCTTCGCTTTGGTGGTCAGACAATCCAATCCATAGGTGCCTTGTAGTGTCATTGTTAACTGCAAAAGTATCGAAAATCCATTGATCTTCATTTGCATCGTCTATTGTTACCAAGAATCCGCCTAGGCTTCTTGCAACTGATGCAGCGTCGCTCCAAGATGATGCTGAAAGCAGATGATAGGTGTGATTATTTGCTGGGTTAACCACAGTGTCTAGAACTTCAATATCCTGAACCTCGTTAGCAGAAGAAGTCGTAACGAATGGAGTCGCAGAAACAAGCAACATCAGGGCCGTCAAGAGTATAGCCTTTTGATTCACGGTCTGTACACGCAGAAACTTGTTATTTAATCTAACACCCGAATTGCCCATTGGAAGTACATTGCGAATCTTACCATTGCCAAACTGAATAGTAGACTTACTTCATCCTTTTACCGCCGATTCTGAGTTCGGTCTTGAGTGGCATTTGGTGTTCCCAAGCGAATTCCTTGACAATTCGCCAACCCTTTTCTGAACCCTCGTAATCGGTAACATCGATAATTTTGTCTCTAGTATTTGCCTTGAATGCTGCAACGGGCTCGGCGTTTCTGAAAACTAGATATGCGCTACCAAAGCCGAATTTTTGTTTTAGGACATCTGCGAAGTATGGTGCAATCGGGTCAGAAGGAGGAATGACGAAATCACGAATAGGTGTAACATTCTTTGCCTCATCGAGCAATTCCTTTTTACCCCAGCAAACTTCGTGTAAATCTTGTATCAAGAATCCCTTAATCAGAGTTGAATCCTCTTCAAACTCAGTCAGAATTGCTTTCAATTCTTCGGGCTTAAATGGGGTGCCAGCTAAGCGAGTGAATTGTTTCAATGTGATAACAGGATAATCTGATACTAATCTGCGCAGGTATTCCCTTCGTAAAATTACAGGGTCTAATCCTCTACGAGGAGCTACAGAACGGAATCCTCCTCGATAATCCTGAACCATGTGTCCACTCCTCAGTAGCGGTTGAATCAATTTTCTGAATGCTGCACGCTTCATCGCATGTCTTTCCATGAACAAGTTAGGGTCACTATGACTTTCGAAGAATTCTAGAACATCTAATAACTCCTCATTTGGTTCTTCTCCCCTGATTGCTAGCAATGTTGAGAAGTGGTCGTATGATGCCCAAACTTGATGTCCTCTGAGATTGATTCCTTGGTGCAACTGATTAGCACTTGCCATGTTTTTCAGACTGACGCGATAAACTTCTGCTCTTCCACGCAATCCGAAATCGTCACGGATTTCTTGGACACTTTCAAGGGCCTGGATTTCATTTTCGAGCCTTGAATTTTGGTGTAGATGGTGACGGTGGAATAGCGCACGCTCCGCTATTTCTCTAGGTTGTGGGTCGACAATTCCTCCACGGATCATTCTCTCTCCGGCTAATTTGAAGCCAATACTTTCGAGGGCTTTTCTTGAGTCATCTTCCAATTCAGTGACAGGGATTCCATTGAATTGAGATAGAACGGCCACATCCACGAGTTGGTCTGAGTGGTTGTCAAGTAACTTTTCGAAAGCCGCACAGAATTCATCCAAGTAAGCATAAGGAATGTGCATGTCTTTAATCTCTAGGTAATCGTTAATCTTGAACATCAACACTTTACCAATCGGGTCAACTCCCTTGAACACAGGAAGATACCATCCTCTGTCCAAAACTGAGCGAACTTCCCATATGAATCTCGAAACATAAGGGTCGGATTGAGTTAGAATTCTCAATGTTCTATCTTCACGACTTTGGGTGCTCAACTTGGCAACCTCTTCAGGAAGAACATAGAATGCTTCAGGCTCTGGAACAAGCGCCATAATCTTTGCAATTTTTCCTTTATTTTCCAAATTTCTTAGTGCGATTGCTAATTCTTCTACACTTCTAGAAACATAATATCGCAATGTGAATGCTTTGACTGGTCCCATTCTCTTGATGACTTCTACGAGTGCATCTTCGAAATCCATTGGCTCATAGACATCAATAACTCTGTGGAATAAAGATAACCTTCTGCGTCTTCCACTAACATCTTCGAATTGCTTGACTAGACACAGCTGTCTCTCTAGATTACTAATGGCATTTTTCAGGTCTCTCTGTAATGATTTGTGGTCTTCACCCTTGGGGAAATCGGCTAGAATCTCTTGTCTTGTCAAATTCTCGCCCTTTGGGATCTTTTCTAGAATCAACTTCTCCATTTCTCCAAGCCATGGTTCTGGCTTTAATCCCAACAACATAGGGATGTTTTTCCTAGTTGTGTAACCAATACGATTGTGTAATAGTCGCCCCATCACTACATCTGAATCGAGTTGTAAATCCTTCCAATCAGCATACCTAAAGCCGTCTACACGGTAGAGCATTTCTTGTTGTTTTTGGAATAATATGTGTTGGTCAAATGCCGAGAAACCGTCATTATATTGCTCAAAGGATTTCTTCATCACCATGTTTTGAACCCAACGGTATTCAACGACATCTTCTTCTCCGCCAGTGATTTTATGTTCATCCACTTTGAGAATATATTCTGCGTCATCAGTTTGTCTATAGAAACCAACCGAAATTACATTCCTTATCTCCAATTCATGAATAATTGAATCGATTTGGCCCTGTGGGAATGGCAATCTAGAATTAATTTGGTCTCCCCTTGCAGGACCTTCGCTACCTAGCATTTCGATTATTTTCACTCTCAATGCTTCGTGTGGATCCGTAATTGTTCTCTTCTCCCATTTTGTTGCAGCTAAACCATCAAACTCAGTGGCAACTTCGTAACTTATGCCTTTAGTGTAAAGATCACGGATGTCTTCCATTTCTTTACCTCCAGCCTCAGATATTCTGCCGAGAGTTCCGTGAATTTCTGCCATGTATGTCGTAAACCACTTGTCATCAAGTTCAGCAGTTCCGGTCGAGCGCAATTTTGTAATTTCACCTTTGGTTGCTAACTCGCGTACCCATCCTTCAATCGTACTGTGTTCAATCCCCTTCAATTTGGATGCATATAGCGGATTTTCCCACTTTCTATCTAATCCTCCACCTTTACTCATTAGGCTAAGCAATTCGGCTGCGTTGGTAGGTTTAGGAATCTTACTTGAGTAGTAATCATCAATTTGTTCTTCACTCAATTCAGTAGCAAGGCTTCGATTACCTAGTAGCCGTTTCAGAATTTCAGGGTCAATGTCTTTGACAAGGAATGCCCTAGTTTTCATCGATAACAAATCTTCGAATGTACTCATGTAAAGGCTCATACCGAGTCTTGAAGGGACTGGAACTTTGGTGTGAACAATTCTTGCCTCAGATTCTTTACTCGCTTGCAAGAACTGATTTAGTGAGATGATATCGATATCGCCAAACATTATCTCAGCCTTTGCTTCCTTAATCAGTAAGGAATCTTCGATGGACCTGTGTCTCTGTAATAGTGCATCTGCCCTTTGTTGGAATTGTTGAGGACTGACTTCGTCAGCTCCAATTCGCTTTGGTATAATTAGCGAGCGGCCAGCAATTTCTCTGAATCTCTTAGCGAAAATTTGAGTGTTAACAATGTACCTTTCGATAACTTCCATGTGGTCATTTGATTGGAACGATTCATACATCTTTCCAGGGTCGACTTCTTGGCTTGTCTTAATCAAAAGGCCGTTTTCGTCGAAAGACAATTCGAGGACAGCAATGCCATCTTGCTCTGCCAAACCTGCCATGAAATATCCCAATGCAGTGTTGAATCCTCTACCTCTGCATGATGTGATTAGGTATGTTGGCATTCCTCCAGAAACAATTTGCTCAACAATTAACCGATTAGGGTCTGGAACTTGGAATGAATCAAGAGTATGCTCTTCGAGATGTCTTGCAATTGTATTCGCTACACCTTCGCCTAAGCCGTACACATCCCGCAAAATCATTCGTGGGTCATTCTGTCTGCGTAAAGCGTTCACGCTATGCCCGATTAAGTCCAGAAGTGCCTTTGACAATTCTCTGGACCTGCTTCTAGCTTCTCCACTCCAAGACGGAACCGTCGGTCTGTATCCAGTTACAGAGTTAACATTCACTCTAGTGCCCTGGATATTCGTGACTCGGTATGTTGAACCACCCAATAGAATCACGTCTCCATTACGTAAATTGGCAACGAATGAAGAGGATAATTGACCCAAAATACTGCCTTCTGCATTGAATACTAGGTATGAATTATCGGGTGCAATTGTTCCGATGTTTGTGTAATAAATCATTCTCGAATAACCACGCTTTCCGTAGATATTGTCTTCCCAATCAATCCAAACACGCCTTTCTTCTTCTAGCATGTCGAGAACTTCGATAAAATCGTCATATCCTAAGTTTCTGTAAGACCAAGTGCTAGTTACAACTTCGAAGGCCTCATCGATATCTCTCTCATTGATTATGACTAGACCGATAAGGAATTGCGCAAGAACATCAAGACAATTTTGTGGGAAATCAAGCATGTCCATGTCGCCGGTTTGGATTGCTGCTTGCAGTGCTGCTAACTCAATTAAATCGTCAACACTTGTAGGCAAAAATCTAGCACGTGGGATACCACCTACATGGTGGCCTGCTCTACCAATTCTCTGTAATGCAGTTGCAATGTCACCGGGTGAACCGATCTGAATAACCATGTCAACAGAACCAATGTCAATACCCATTTCAAGTGACGAAGATGTAACTACAGCCCGTAAATGGCCGAGTTTGAGTTTTCTTTCAACATCGAGACGGATTCTCTTGTCCATTGAACCATGGTGTCCTGCTACCAAATCTCCAAGATATGGACGTAATTTCTGGACTAGCGTTTCAGTCATCTTTCTAGTATTTGCGAAAACAAGAGTAGTTGTGTGTGCACTGATTAGATCAGCAACCATTTCGACATTCATTTCAAGGACTTTCATTACAGATAGGTCACTGAATTTTGGAGAACACAATAGGATGTCTAAGTCTAATTCACGAGCACCACTAATTTTCGCTATTTTCACTGTTTGATTGTTATTACGACTTTCTCTGTCATCACTAGCCACTAAATATTCAGCAACTGTTTCGAGGGGTTCCATTGTAGCAGAGATTCCTATTCTCTGCACGGGTCTTTCTAATATGGTATCAAGCAGTGAAATTGTAAGAGCAAGATGTACTCCACGCTTGGTAGGAACCAATGAGTGCATTTCATCAATAATTATCCATTCAACATTAGAAACAATTGGCTGGAATCTTGGAGAGGATATGGCAATAGCCATGCTTTCTGGAGTCGTAATTAGGATGTGAGGGGGCTTTCTCAGCATTTTTTGCCTTTCAGATTGAGGTGTATCTCCTGTTCTCAGCCCGACTCTAATTTTACCTTGTGCTCTATCAGGAAGATACTTCTTTTCAATTTCCTCGAGTGGGCCAATCAGATTCTTTTGAATATCATTTGCTAAAGCTTTGATTGGTGAAATGTATAGGCAGTATACTCTCTCTTCTAAGGTTCCATCTAATGCATGCCGAACAAGGCTATCGATAATTGTCAAGAATGCAGTGAGCGTTTTACCTGAACCAGTTGGAGAGCAAAGTAGCAAATGATCTCCATCCATAATCGATGGAATCGCCAATTTTTGAGGTTTGGTAAAATCAGGGAATTTATCTCTGAACCAATTGCGAACAGGCTGGCATAATTTCTCATACAAATCCTCGCTTTCAAGAGGATTTTCTAGATAAGAGATATTTGCCATATTTATCGACTCACTATCCGTGAAGGGGAGCGTGTGCATAGACGTCTTCAATGTTTGGTTTTTGGTAATAAACAATTTGAGGTCCTAATTTCCAGTACAAAAGGGATACTGTGGGGCATAAATGTTGTTTATCGTAATTTTGATTGTATTTACAAAATCCATTTTTCAAGTTAACAATAGGAGGTGGCCTCATGTACCCCTTTGATTACGCAGGTGCATGGAGGAGTTCAGTACTGAGCGTTTGAGTAGATTAACTGGTATGCTAAAACGTAGAGGAATTATTCTTCCTGCTTTTGAAATACACGGGGGAGCTGCTGGTTTGTATGACTTCGGACCTGTGGGTGGAAGATTACGAAACCGTGTGAATCAAACATGGATAGACCATTGGCAAAGTTTGGGAAACATTGTCGAAATTTCCTGTCCAACCATCACTCCTTATTCGGTACTGGAAGCAAGCGGTCACGTAGGTGAATTCAGTGACTTCTTGATTGAATGTACAGAGTGTGGCGAAGCGAGTCGTGCAGACCATTTAGTCGAGGACATCCACCCTAATGCGGATGCATTAACAAAAGATGAATTAGCAAAATTAATCCAAGAAAACAATCCAGTATGTCCTTCCTGTGGCGCAAGCATCTGGGGCCAAATCGAGGCACAGAATCTGATGTTTAACACAAAAATTGGAGCAGGCGCATCCGGTAGGCAGGGATTTTTGCGCCCTGAGACCGCTCAAGGAATGTTCACTTCGTTCACCTCGATATATCGTCATTTCAGAGAACGCCTTCCATTCGGTGCAATTCAAACCGGAAAGGGATATAGAAACGAAATCAGTCCTAGACAAGGAATGATTCGCTTACGTGAATTCAATATGGCTGAACTAGAGTACTTCATCGACCCAGAAGTTGAGCCAGTTCACGATTTTTCACCCTGGAGTAGTGAAGTCACTTTGATCGCAGATGGCCATGGTGAGGTGTCAATGACCCTTGGACAGGCGGTAGATGAAGGCGTGATTAGGCATCCTACTGTAGGTTATTTCATGGGCTGGACTATGGATTTCTTAATTTCAGTAGGTATCAATCCGTCAGGTTTACGATTTAGACAACACGAGTCAACAGAAATGGCACATTATGCACAAGACTGTTGGGATGCAGAAATCTTAGGCTCATATGGATGGATAGAGTGTGTTGGAATCGCACACAGGGGTTGCTATGACCTAACTGCGCATGAAAATGCAACAGGACAGAGGCTTCGTGCTTGGAGAACATTTGACGAGCCTAAAGTAATCGAAATCGATGGTTGGACTATCGATGGTGCGAAAGCAGGTCCTGCATTCAGAGCGCTTGCGGGCAAAGTCAAGGAATATGTCGAAAATTTGCCAGCTGAAACCAAATTCCCACATTCACATAATATCGAAGGAACAGATTTGGAAATACTACCTGAACATGTAAAACGTGTTCAACGGACGGAGAACGTCAATGGTGAATGGTTTGTTCCGCATGTTGTTGAACCAGCATTTGGAATTGATAGGATAATTTGGCATCTTCTTGACCACTCTTACACGGAAATAGAGAAATCTGGTGAAGATTATGCTTTGCTCGCTCTTCCGGAAGTTATAGCGCCGGTTGACGTTACTGTTCTACCTCTGTTCGAGAAGGACGGAATGGATTTGCTTGCTCAAGAGATTCACAAGGACCTCTGTAAAAGGAAAAACACATTCTCAGTTTATGATGCAAGTGGCTCAATTGGTAGAAGATATGCTCGGGCTGACGAAATTGGAGTACCTTGGTGCATAACGGTTGACCATGAATCTCTAGAGAACAATACTGTAACACTCAGGGCCAGAGATTCGGGAGAACAAACTCGTGTTTCAATTGATGATTTACCATTTTGAATAACTCAATGTTCAAATGGGGCCTTGATAATCAATGAATCATGGTGGCGAGTGATTGGACTGAACGCCACCGCCCGAAGAGTGAGCGCCAATTGGAAGGAAACGAGGCACAACGCAAGAAAATACGTGCTTGGTTAGACCAATGGAAAGAAGGCCGACCAAAAAAACCAGGTCTACTATTAATCGGACCACCTGGAGTAGGTAAAACAACAGTTGCAAGAGCCGTAGCTGCCGACATGGGGTGGCAAGTGATTGAATTAAATGCTAGCGATGCTAGAAATGCTGGTGCCATCAGGAAGGCAGCAACCCACGCATCTACTCACGGCTCACTATTCATGACACCCGGACAGAAGCCTCCTCGAACTTTGATTTTACTAGATGAAGTCGACCACTTATCAGGAGGGCTGCGTGAAATTTCTGCAGATAGAATCTCATCAATAGTTTCGGGAGAAGATTTTGATGATTCAAAGGCATTGAAGGGAGACAGCGGTGGAAAAGCCGAGTTACTAAATCTATTAGCAGATACTAGACAACCTGTAATTCTAGCATGTAACGACGAAATGGGTCTATGGGGTAGAACTTCATCAACCTGGAGAACAGCTCGGGACAGATTCTCTAAACATCTAGTTCCAATCCGTTTCGAAAGAGCATCTGATGAAGCGCTCAGAAGGATTGCATTGCGAGTAATCAAAGAAGAAGGTTTCACAGCCGACCCTGGTGCTATCGATGAACTCGTGAAAAATAATCCAGGTGATTTACGTGCATTGGTTAGAGATTTACAGGTAATGTGCTCGCTAATCGATTCAAATTTGACTAGGGAAATGGTGAAACAAAATATCGAAACCGGAGTTAGAGATACTACAGTCGAAATTTTCCCGGGCTTGGATATGCTATATCGCTCAAGAACTGCTCAGAATGCAATGAAGGCTGCAAGATCTTTGGACAAGAGTCCGGATGATATGGTAGCGTGGGTTTCGTGGAATAACGGGGTTGTTTTCACCGACCAAGGTGCTGTTCGAAGGGGTTCATCATCGCTCTCACTCGCTGATTGTCTATTGACAACTCGGTTTAGAAATACCGCACACCGCTCTTGGTACTGGTCTTCCAATCTGTCCGGTCTTTCCGCTAGCGTAACGATGCCTAAGCCAGTTGAGGGAAGAGTATTCTGTTCATATCCGGGATTTTTGCGACGTGGTTCAGCTTGGGTAAAGCGTTCGGTCGTAGACAGACTTGCAGAAACATGTGGCTGCTCAAAGAAAGCAGTGCGTGAAGAATTACTTCCATCTTTAGTTGCGGTACAATCGGAAAACAGTGAAGATTTTTCGATATCTCTAGCACTTGGTCTTTCACCTGAAGAGCATGCAGCAATTTGTGGGTTGTCGATGTCTCATCGTACAACAAAAGAATTGCTTGAAAGGTACGCCAAAGAATTGGAAAAGGCAACTCTACAGCCAGAAGCCACGCCAGTTGAGCATACAGTCAATGAAATGGAAGCAGATGAGGAAGAAGAAACCAAGCCCGATTCCGGACAAACCACGCTGTTTTGATTAGTCCTTATCTTCAGACCGATCTTCCATCTTCTCAAATAGTTCACGAATTAATTTGACCGAAGCCCTATCCGGTGCTTCTCTTTCTTCCCTAGCCCATGTTCTCGGGTGCAATAATAGCAATGCTGTCATCAATTCTAGACGTCCAAACCACATTAGAATTGATGTGATAATTAACGAAGGTGTTCCCATCGATGCCCAAGTGTTTGATGGGCCATAGTCCCCCAAAGTCGGCCCTGTATTTCCAAGAGATGAAGCAACTACAGCGACAACAGATTCGAAATCCGAATTAGGCATAGTTACTGCCAAGACAATACATGAAAGAGCGAATAGTCCGGTCCAAACGAATAGCATTCCTACAATCAGTCCTAGTCTATCATTATCTACAACTTCGTCGTTCATTCTGATTTGAACGACACGCTTTGGCTGTGCAATTCTTCCGATTTCTCTCCACGCTATTTTCAAGGCGAGTTTTACTCTCATTAGCTTCAATCCACCGCTAGTTGAGCCAGCACAAGCTCCTACAATCATTAGCAGGAATAAGAAAATGTGAGTTACAACTGGCCATAGCATGTAATCGGAATTAGTGTATCCAGTACTCGTACCTATAGAAACTACAGTAAACAAAGAATCGAATAGTCCATCATCGATTCTACTTCCTTGTGACATAAGTGCAATGAATACAAACAGAGTTGTTGCTAGAATTACCAAAACATAACTTCGTCCTTCTTGGTCTGCGAACACTTTGTCCCACTGCTTTTCCCATGCTAACCAAATTAAAGTGAAATTCACACCAGCAAGGAACATGAAACAGATGATGATGGATTCAACAACGAAACTATCGTAGTACGCAATCGAAGCATCGTGTGTTGAGAATCCTCCAGAAGGCATCGTGGTAAGGCCATGATTGAATGCATCGAAGATGGTCATCCCTCCAACACCCCATAGCAACACAATCTCAAGTGCTGTTAGAATGATGTAAATCGTCCAAAGAGCAAGCGCTGTTTCTTGCAACTTAGGACGTAATCTCGAGAGCGAAGGTCCAGTCAATTCCGCTCTTGCTAACGCCATGCCACCTCCGAGAACTCTAGAAAGCAACATCAAGCCAAGCATGATGATTCCCATTCCACCTAGCCATTGTGTTAGAGACCTCCAGATGAGAATACCTTTTGGTTGAGCATTGATACAATCAGGAGTAGTTCCAGGAATACAATTTGGGCTCATTGAGTGCTCGATAACTGTAGCTCCTGTTGTTGTAAAACCAGACATCGATTCGAACCATGAGTTAACGAATCCTCGGCCTATGTCGGCCATCTGGGACCCATCAGTAAATGGTCCATGAAATACTCCGCCGAGCCAAAATGGTAGACTGCCAATCAATACAGCTACTGGCCAAGCCAATGCAACTGCAGCAAAAGCCTCCCTGTCTCGAAGCCGCTCAGTTGTATCTGAGCGAACTCCAATACTAAGCAAAGACAGTCCGATTAGTCCAGAAAACAGAATTGGTATCATGAACGAAATCAATGCTGTGTTAAACCCATCTAACCACCAAGTAATCAGGAAACTGAATGACAATGGTATCAGCATTGCCATCATCGTCCATCCGACGATTAGTGAAAGTACGTCTCGGCGCATCTTGGTTTCACACCTTGAATTTCTTCTCCAAATCATCTACACGATCAGGAGGCAAGAATATGGTCAAACGGTCTCCCTCGAGCAATGTCTTTGTTGAAGAGGGTCGCATAGTTTCCCATTCTTCATGTATGTTTTTCCTTTGAATGAATGCAACTTTACACCACTCTGGAAGTCCAGCTTCAGCGATTGTTTTACCGGCAAATTTCACGTTTGAATTGATTGGTAAACAAATTCCGATTACATCAGGAACGCTGGACAGTACTGCATACGGCCCTGGTAGTTCAGAATGGATTTTAGCAAGAATAGTATCTATTGCAACACGCTTTCTATCTACTGAGAATGTGATCCCCATTCTTCTAACAACGTTCACTAGGTCAGCGTCATACAAAATTAGTCCGGTTCTTTCAACACCTAAGTCGCTAGCCAGCAAAACTGCTGCTATTGATGCGTGGTCATTATCCAGTGCAGAAATTGCAATATCATGTGATGAAATCTCAATTTCAGATAGCAAATCTTTGTCAAGGTGGTCACCGTGTATAATTTCAATACCTCTTCGGTTCCCTAGGTCGGAGCCAGCAAGATTGTTCGCTTTCTCTAGGTCTCTTTCGACTATTGTTACGGTTCCGTTAGCATCAAGCCAAGCTTTTGCTAACCTTGTGCCTATCAACCCTGCTCCAAATATAGCAACCTTTGGACGGTCTGGGAAATCTATGTGTTCGTGCCCAAATATTCGAAGAATCCTGTTGAATGATGCTTCGCCTGCAGTAGCGATTGCAACACGATCTTTGGGTAAAATCTGGTCGTCGGCAATCGGAACTCTACCCGGTTCACCATCCCTTTTCAATCCCACAATAAGAGGCATACCGCCTTCTACTCTAGCTCCTGACTCCCTTAGTGTACGATGTACGACCCCGCCTGCTTCTGATGTGACGTCCAACTCGACAATGTAAGCATCTGCTTCGAAAGGAATTACTTCAGTTAGGGATGAAGAACGTAATCCAGACATCAATCTCTCAATCGCACCATCCACAGGATGTACTACGTGATCTACTCCAGCCCATTTGGAGAGTTTACCAGATTGATGTTCTTCTAGGAACATTGGATTTCGAACTCTACAAATTGTCATTAATTCTCCTTTACCGCCAGTTTGCTCTTCATGAACGTGCTTTGCTAATGCACAAGACAAGATGTTTCTCTCATCCGAGTTAGTCGCAGCCACATAAACTTGGGCGGTTTCGATCCCAGCCTCGATGAACTTTTGTCGTTGTGTAATGTCTCCATGAAGAACAAGAATATCCATTCCTTGAGAATTTTTGACAGCTCTTGCATTGTTGTCAACAAGAACAACATCCTTGTCTTCACTGCGCAGTGCTCGTGCAAGGCCGGTTCCTACACGACCTCCTCCGCCAATGATTACCCTCATGAGAAATCCTCTCCTAACCATTTGTTATCCCAAGTGCCACCTATTACTTTGTAACCTTCAGTGTAGAATGATCTCAAGCGCTTGAAATCATTACCTGAAATCGAGCCTCCTGCATAGTATCCATCTACATTGTCCCAAGGTGCTTCTTCAATCCAGTCAATGTATGCAGTTGGTGTATGGACCAGCCACTTGCGATTTACTACGTCAACGGCTCCTTCAACATAACATGTTTCTAGAATCACTCCATTTTTTTCGCACCATTCTTCGGACATTGGCAACATAATGTATGCCCAGGCGTGTCCTTCCCATGTCTGAAATTGCGAATCCGTTAGTGCCCCAAACACATACCAAGTCGGGATTCCTTTAATCCGCATGATACTCATGAAAGCATTGGACTGCTCGTCACAATCACCAATTCCTGCTTGCAAACATTGCTCGCCACTGCGAGCTACGTTAGGTGCAGCAGTGTCGTATGGAACATTTGTATTCAACCAATCAAATGTTGCTCTTGCGTAAGCATATGCATTATTTTTCAAATTTGATGGAAGTGAGGCTTCAATACTTGCTGCCGTTTGATGAACCAAAGGAGCAGTATTCTGTCTTCCATCGATTGCCCATCCATATTGTCCGCCGCGGTCATACCAAGGGTTGTCTGAGAACTCATTGACTCTAGCACCCATACCTCTTTCTGAAATATCATCGAAGGTTCCCGAGCGATGTACGCTTACACCTTCGGATTTCCCGTCGATTTTACCATCCATTCTTGTTGAATGCCACCAAGTGTGTGTTGCAGAATGTAGGGTCACTGCGAAATCTACTGTCTCGTGAGTTCCACTCGGTACATCGATCGAAACCCTAACGCATGGGCCATGTGGGCAGAAATCAGAACCAGAACCTTGTCCTGGCCACCAAACCTCATTACCATCCTGAGTTAAAATCGCATTAGCTTTACTGCGGTAAGGTAATCCATCGCTAGGTATGGTTATGACCTCGCCATCGATTCTTAATTCCATATCAATTATGGTTTGAATGTTAGACTTTGCAACTTCAGTCCCGTCATCGTATGCCAAAGCCACAGCGCCTCCTTCATTGCTAGTAACATCCATTGGGAGAGGGATTGATTCTTCCAAGTGGCCATTACCCGAGCCATTGTTCCACAAATCAATGCTACGAACAACTGTGTATTCTGCCTCAAGAGGATATACCTGATAGGGTGCAACTGCCTCCATCAGATAATCTTCGACCTCTGCCCATTTAGCCAGAACGAATTGTCGAGCCTCTGGGGTGAAAAATACGAATGCTATGAAAGCGACCAATCCTAATTGATTGATTCGACTCCTTTTTTTCCTACCTCGGCGTTTTGGATTCGCCTTGCTCATTTGCGCTTGCCGAGGCGCCATTCCATGCTTCGCTTTTCTAGTTGGTGAACGCATGAATTCGCCCTTCACCCTGGAATCCATTCCTGATGCACCAGTGATTACTCTGCCACAACTGTAGCAGATAGAATCGCCCGGCAGGGTTTGGGCGCGACAGAAGGGACATGTTCCCATTGTTATCTAGGCTGAACGGTACCCCCATGAAGGTTCTGCCCTGTAATAAAAGTGAAATTGTCTTAATTG
>DAGO01000026.1:27856-33124 GCA_002498185.1 Euryarchaeota archaeon UBA10
GCACGAGACGCATCTGACCAAATTCTACGTAACCGTCTGCGAGCGGGTCTTGGAACAGCTGCCCATACCCAATCGTGGGCTCGTTTTTCCGCTAGTAACACTGGCGGAATGATGAATATCCAAACGTCCATCCTGTAGACTGTCGAGTAGAGTGCAGTAAGCAATAATGTAGTCCAGAAGAATGTGCGCAATACAATGCTCCAGCGCTTACCCATTAGCATACCATATCCGTGTCGACAGAAAATCAATGCATGGGCTCTAGGTGAAATTAATGCCACAAGAATTATTGTAACAACCAATTCAATTCCAATATTATCTTGATAGAGCTGCAGTAATCGAAAGATTAGGAATAACGAGATCATTCCTCCTACTGCCAAACCTAATGCCCAGCCTGTTGTCGGTTGAGAACCAGTCCTTCGGACTTTTTTTCTGCGAAGAAATAGATGTACTGCAACGGATATTCCCAAACAAATAATCAAGTTGCTGTATGGAAGAAATTTACCTTCGATATAGACCGTGAGAAGAAATAAGTCACCTAGGCTTCCATACAGCCCACCAACCAAAATCCCCCAGAACATCATACTCCAAGCTGTTGTCAAATCATAGAATCCTGAATATTTGGTCATGACACCGCGCCATCCCAAACTCATACCCACTAATGATATGACAATTGCAACTTGAGATAGCCACAAGTCGCTTGCCATAATGACAGCGTGCAGAGACCTATTCAAGTGAGTTGTGCAAACCTAAGCCTTGAATATCCCCATCTCGAGGGGTTAGTATGGCTCGCCTACTGTTGTTTGGTGGTAAGGGTGGCGTGGGTAAAACTACAACATCAACTTCGACTGCTGTAGGATTGGCAGATTCTGGATTGAAGGTATTGTTGGTAAGTAGCGACCCTGCACACAGTACTTCGGACAGTTTGGGTGTTCAACTGGGGCCTGAACCTACACCTGTAGAGGGTGTTGAAGGGTTGTGGGGTCTAGAATTAGACCCAGAGGCTAGAATCTCTGACCACATTCCAAAGTTGACCGAAAGTCTCGGTCCGATGCTAGGCGGTCAAGACCCTGAATTGAACGCATCTGAAATGGTTCTTCCGGGGCTTGATGAAGCAATGGCGTTTGATGAGTTGCTCAAGCATTTAGAAAACCCAGATTGGGATGTTATTGTATTCGATACAGCACCCACTGGTCATACACTCCGATTTTTGGCACTGCCCGAAATTATCGAGAAGTGGGCGGACAAAATCATTCGAATGCATCGCTTGACCGGGGGAATTAGGGCATTGATGTTTGGTGCTAAAGAGGGAGAAAAAATGCGGGATGAATTAGAAAAATTCCGCCGTAGAGTTCTGCATGTTCGGCGGATTTTGTGCAATCCAGAAGTAACCCGTTTCACGCTAGTAACAATTCCAGAAAAAATGGGTGTCAACGAAACTTTACGCGCATACGAATCCTTAGCTGAATTCAATTTGCCAGTTTCTGGTTGTGTAATCAATAGAATGACGCCTGATTTAGATAACGATTTCATTCAAACACGTCGCAGTAACGAGAGAGTGAATGTCGAGCAGTTACGCAATGAATTACCTGATTTACATCTCCATGAAGTTGAACTAAAGGATACAGATATTCATGGGCTGGATCTTTTGAGGTCCATAAGTTTGGAATTGCATGGTGAAATCTCCATTTCAGAAGGACTAGGGCCTTTTGCCGTTGGTCTTGGCTTAGAAGTCCATCGAGGCACATGGTCAAACGAAAATGATGTATATTTACATCTCCCGGGAATAGTTCGTGAAGACCTTTCTCTTCGCAGCGAATCTGGAACGGTATATGTTGGCATTAATTCACGCGAACATCCTGTTCCGTTCGATAGGCCAGCCAAGGCTAGTCAAGTCAATGCTAAACTCGAAAATGATATCCTCAAATTGACATTTCCTGAAGAATAATCTTCCGTTGGGTTCAAACCAAATGCGCTTTTGGGCATGTCATGGCACTCGAAGGACTCTCCAGAGGAATATTCTCAGCACTGGGAATTCTGAAGAGTCGGCGAAAGCTAAACGAAGATGAACTGAAGGAAATGCTACGTTCTCTTCGAAGAGCGTTGCAAGAAGCGGATTTCAACGTCAGGCAAACAAAAGAAATCACGGAAAAATTAGAATCTAGAATGAGGGACGAAGAGCCTCGTCCTGGAATTACTTTGCAGACTCATGCAATGAATATTCTCTACACTGAATTGGTTAGACTACTTGGCCCTCCACGAGAAGTTAGGCCGCATCAATCAACTATTCTCATGGTAGGATTGTACGGTAATGGTAAGACCACAACCACTGCAAAATTGGCAGAATGGTATCGTCGAAGGCATGGTGTTAGAGTCGCTGTTATCGAGGCTGACGTTCACAGACCAGGTGCGTATAATCAACTATCTCAGCTGTTAGAAGATTCATCAGTTGAAGTATACGGCGAGCCCGATAATAAGAATGCAGTGGAGATCGTAAAAAATGGTCTGAAGGAGCACGCAGCAGCGGACTTAGTTATCATCGATACCGCTGGTAGGCACAAGTTAGACGAAGATTTAGTCGTAGAGTTGGAACAGATTTCTGAAGTAGCCAATGCGAATGAGAGATTCCTTGTTATCGATGCTCAGGTAGGTCAATCAGCAGGACCTGTTGCTGCAAATTTCCATGATTTGGCAGGAGTAACTGGCATAGTCATTACCAAACTCGATGGTACAGCTAGAGGTGGTGGTGCGCTATCTGCAGTGGCCACTACTGGTGCGCCGGTAATGTATATCGGAACTGGTGAGAAGGTTGCGGACCTAGAGAAATTCGAATCTGATAGATTCATTTCCAGACTTCTTGGAATGGGTGACATACGTGGCCTCATCGATCTGGCACCTGAAGACATGGATGAAGAAGAAGCCATGCGTATTACCCAGAGAATGATGTCGGGTAGATTCACCCTAAATGATATGTATTCGCAAATGGAAATGATGTCTAAGGTTGGCACTATTGACAAATTGCTTTCTTTCCTCCCCTCAGGGATGTTCGGTGGAATGGGTGCAATGGGTAAGAATCAGAAAGAAGCCATGCAGGCAAATCTCGACCGATATCAGGTAATTATGGATTCTATGACCACTTTTGAAAAAGATGAACCTGCCAAAATTAAGGCTGACAGGATTCGTCGAATTGCTAGAGGTTCTGGCGTCAAAGAAAAAGACGTCCGAGAACTAATTGGACAATGGAATCGTTCTCGTAAGATGATGAAGGGTATGAGTGGAAATCGAAAGATGAACAAACAGATGAAGCGAATGATGCGAGACTCTGAAATGGATTTCGATGGACTCGAAATGTGATCAGTAGGTCTTGGCTAATATTACTCTTCGAGTAGTCATCTTTCCAGACATGAAGCATGGCTTTTCTTCGCCGTAAGCATCTGTTGAATCTCCTAAGAATGAAAGTCCAGTAGTTCTCTCTATAGTTTCTGCATGAGCGTCGGTTCCGTCAAACGGAACTTCGTATATCTTACCGTCTTCGACACTCTCCAGGTCGGTCAAAGGAATTACCACATTTTCCGTATGAGCAGCTGCGCGAGTTCTTAATTCGTCAGAAATCTCTGAAAGAACACGATTGCATTCTTGCACAATATTGTCAAGAGGCAGAGGTTCTTTACCGCCAGTTCTTCTTGCGGCAAATGCAGAATTGTTCTCGATATCTCTTGGCCCTATGTCAAGTCTTAGCGGAACTCCCTTAATTTCCCAATCGAAATATTTCTGACCTGCGTGAATATCTCTCTTGTCAACTTTCACTCTTAGTCCAGCGGATTTTAGAATCGCTGCAACTTCCTCGCTTTTTGCGATGGTATCAACTTCTGAGTTTTTCCTAATCATTGGACAAATTACAACTTGGTAAGGTGCGATTGCAGGCGGCATAATCAGGCCATTGTCATCTCCATGCATTCCGACTATTGCGCCTAGCAATCTTTCAGACATACCATATGTGGTTTGGTGACAATGCTGCTGCTCAGCATTGAGGTTTTCATAAGTCAAATCGAATGCCTTAGCCCACTGGTCTCTGTAATGGTGACAAGAAGCGACTTGCAAAGTTCTTCCATTTGGCATTATTGCGTCAATGCCAATTGTGTACCATGCTCCCGGGAATGTGTCCCAAACAGGTCTTCTTGCTTTAATGACCGGTAAGCACAAATCATGCATCAAATTGTCAACGATTTCTAGGTCCTGTTGAATCTGTCTTGTTGCACATTCTTCGTCAGCGTGTGCGGTGTGTGCTTCGAAAAAGTGTATTTCTCGTACACGAATGAACGATCTAGTTTGTTTAGTTTCATATCTGAATGTGTTCACCATTTGGTAAACTTTGAGAGGTAAATCCTTGTGAGACCTTATCCACAATGGGAACATAGTGTACATGGCAGTTTCACTAGTAGGTCTCAAAAACATCGGAATATCGAGTTCATTTTCACCAGCGTGCTTTACCCAATATACTTCTTTCTTGAATCCGCCTTCTTCCTCCTCGTCTCTGAGGTCGTCAGGGTCCACGCCCTCTTCTCTAGCACGCTTGAGTCTTGCAACCAATGCATTTTCTTTATCCAGCAGGTTTTCAGGAATGAGTAAAGGGAAATTGACTTCTTCATGATCAGTTCTTTCCATTTCAGAGTGGGTTAGCGAGTCAATCAGTTTCATTGCACGCCACCCGTAGGGTCTCCATACATCCATTCCTTTGATTGGATATCTTTTGTCGACAAGCTCTGCAGCCTCGACGATAAATGGATACCATGCGTTAAAATCATCAACTTTGGATGGTATTCCACGCTTGGCTTTGCCTTTACCCATAACAAACACTCCAAATCAATTATTCATCAAATTGCCGCATTATTTCCTACGGAAAGCCACAATTAAAACAAGAATGCTACAAGCCACAGCGACGTAGTCTGGGATACCCATTTCTGGGAAAGGCATTGACCAACCGAGTTCGTTATTTAATTCATGAATTCCAGCCCAATTAATCCTTGTAGCCTCAGCAGTGCATTTTTCAGCAGTGCATTGTGAGTTAAGGAATCCGAACAATCCGAAGATGTTTGCAACAGCAACTATTAGAGAGGTCAAACCGAAAATCTTGAGGAAACCACCCTTCTTTTTGATATCTCCAGCCTTAGGAATAGTTGGCAATTCCGGTAATGGCATTGGAGCTGCAGGTGCTGCACCAGGGATAACTTCGATCATCGGGTCATGGCTAGTTTTTGCAGTGACAACTTC
>DAGO01000026.1:33506-34275 GCA_002498185.1 Euryarchaeota archaeon UBA10
AATCCGAAAATCCTCTCTGCAAGACTTGCGAGAACAGGGTCTGCGGCTATTTCCGCTTCGTCTATTTCACCATCTAGAAGACGCTTTACTTTGTCATCATGAGCACTCACGCTAATCGCCTCCCGGTACGATGTGGGCAGGTGCTCATTATCAAGCGTTCGCTTCAAGCATTACCGGCTGCTTCGACCTCTGCCCAATCTTTCATGAACCCAGCAAGTCCTTTGTCGGTGAGCGGATGACTCATCAATTGTCTGAATGTTTTGGTAGGCATAGTCACTGTGTGAGCACCTAGTTGCATACAAGCTAAAACATGTGTTGGATGTCTAATTGATGCTGCTAGAACTTTAGTACTAACATCGTAATTTTCCCATGTTGCCATGATCTCTGCAATTAATGCCATGCCATCTGCACCAGTATCGTCAATTCGACCAATGAAAGGTGAGACATATGTAGCGCCAGCCTTAGCAGCCATCAATGCTTGTGATGCTGAAAAAATCAATGTCACATTTGTCTTGATACCATCTGCGGTCAGAATTTTAGTTGCTGCTAGGCCTTCTGGCGTGCAAGGAATCTTAATGATGACATTTTCAGGCAGTTCTGCTTTCAATGCTCTACCTTGTTCCACCATTCCGTCAGTGTCTAGCGCAGTAACTTCGGCAGAGATTGGACCGTCACAAATTGCAGCAATTTCTGCAACTACGGTTTTGAAATCTCTGCCACTTTTCTTAATCAGCGATGGATTCGTAGTAACTCCATCAAGAATACCCCA
>DAGO01000026.1:34653-37667 GCA_002498185.1 Euryarchaeota archaeon UBA10
GGGTGTCGTTAAAGACGGTGCTTCAAACCTTCCTCGCGATTACTTTCTTGACAGCGTCGCAAATATGGTGAGATTTGAGCCCCATCATCTCTAACATTTCTTCAGCTCCAGCAGATTCTCCAAACCTATCATGGACTCCAATTTTTTCGATTGGAACTGGTGTTGAACCGACTACATGCTCTGCAACAGCTCCTCCTAGCCCCCCAATGACAGAATGGTCTTCAGCGGTAACAATCGCTCCGCACTTCTCTGCTAGTGAATCGATCAAATCTGTGTCTAGTGGTTTGATAGTGTGCATATCAACCACAGTCGCATCAATACCTTCAGCGCTCAATTTTTCAGCAGCTTCAAGGGATTCATGAACAAGTACCCCGCAAGCGATTATCGCAACATCAGTACCATCACGTAATACAACTCCTTTGCCGATTTGAATATCATTTTCTTTTCCATCGTAAAGAACCGGTGTTTTGTTTCTTGCAGTCCTCATGTATGACGGTTTACCTAAATCTGGCAATTGCATAGTCAAGGCCTTGGTGGATACGTCATCACACGGGTGCATTACCACAACATTCGGTAGAGTTCTGTAAATAGCTAAATCTTCGATTGATTGAGCACTAGAACCATCTGTTCCTGTATGTGTTCCACCGTGGGAACCACACAAGTGAACCGCTAGGTTTGGTCTTGCAACACCATTTCGCATTTGTTCGAACGCTCTTTCAGTAAATATTGCAAAGGTACTTGCAAAGGGGATGTAGCCATTAGATGCCATTCCTGCTGCTACTAGCAACATGTTTTGCTCACCAATTCCACAAGATACTGTTCGTTCAGGATGCGCTTTTCTGAAATGGAGTGATTTAGTCGACTTACCCAAATCGGCTTCTAAAACAACAACCTTTGGATTGCCTGCTAATGCAAGAAGTGCATCACCGTATCCATCACGTGTAGCAGCCATTCGACTCATGCTTCAACCCCCAATTCGGACAATGCTTGAGCCAACTGTTCGTCAGACGGTGCCGCTCCATGGAATGCAGGATTGTTCTCCATGAATGAAACTCCCTTTCCTTTGATAGTCTTTGCAATTACAACAGCAGGTTGGTCTTGAATTGAATCCATCCAATCTATAGCCTCAACAATCGATGTCATGTCGTGACCATCAATTACCTTGACAGCCCACCCAAAGGCATTCCATTTGGCAGGAATATCGAACATACGCATCTGTGCCTCACAGAAATCATCGTTTTGAATTCCGTTACAGTCAACAAATAATTTCAGGTTTCCAAGCTCGTGATGAGTTGCAGCCATTGCAGCCTCCCATACACTTCCTTCCTGAATTTCACCATCTCCAACCATCACGTATGCATTTCTGCTTGAGCCATCTAATTTGGCTGCAACAGCGCAGCCCATACCGAAAGACAACCCCATTCCCAAACTTCCTGCTGAGAAATCTACACCAGGACACCACTTCATGTCTACATGTCCTTGGCAAACTCCACCTTTAACGCGGTAGGATTTGAGGTCCTCATGGGAAATGAAGCCCATCTCAGCAAGAACTGCGTACATTCCTGGTGATGCATGCCCTTTTGAAAGAATGAATCGATCTCTGTCTTCCCAATCTGGGTCTTCAGGTTTAACTCGAAGTCTGTGACCATACAGCCCGCATAGGATGTCAATTTCTGATAGCGAACCACCAGGGTGTCCTGCTTGAGCCCTATGAGTCATTTTGCATATTTCGACTCTGCATTTGCGTGCCATTTCTTCCATTTCAGAAATACTCATTCCCGCCATAGTGTTCCCTACAGAACACTGCCCTTTGCGTATGGCCTTTGATGGTTGTGTTCGAAATTGATCAGATTTCATTCCGATTTTTCAGTATCATTCAAGGCAGGTATTTTTGGAAGAGTAAATACTCCGCGCAACTTCTTCGATGCGTCTGCTGCAATGAATACTAGGTCCTGGCCAAGGTTCCCTTTGTTCGGGAGCGACCTTGCTGATAACAAGATGAAAACTCCTACGAACCAAGCAAAGAATAGGAGTGAAAGGCTGTAAGATAGTGTCCCTATTCCTCCAAACCATGAGGATGGGTCCATCTTCGCCACAATGAACACTGCAAGTAGTACACCCATCAATGATTCTCCAGCAATAAACCCAGCACCGATTAGGACTCCCTTGTCCTGAACCTCTTTGATCGCAAAAGCGGCCTCTTTGCTCGGTTCCCCATCTAATGTTCCATCAATTCTTAATCTAGCGCTGGATAGCAGAACATGCGAAATAATTCCACCAGCCATGATAGGAACTGAAAGATACAGTGGAAGGTAGATTCCAATTGCAACGCTCATTACAGGCATTGCAAGCCTAATCAATACAACGGCAATAACTGCACCTAGAATCACCATCGGTAGATTGATGTCACCGCCAAATGCACCTTGAACAATAGCTCCAATCAATTCAGCCTGTGGAGCAAATAAGGCTTCATCACAGTTATACAAATCAGCAGTACTTGCTCCCTGGGCAACCAAAGCCTCGTTTGTGTTTCCACAAGCTGTTTTTGAAATCTGGAAAGCATCGTGCAGAATGCTCAATACAGGGCCTATGACAATTGCACCAACTGTTACACCGATAATTTCAGCGGTTTGCTGCCTCCAAGGAGTAGCACCAACCATGTGCCCAGTTTTCAGGTCCTGCATGACGTCTCCTGCAATCGCCGCAGAGGTAGCCACAATTGCTGCAATGAACATAGTAGCAATCATCATTTCAGTCTGACTCATATCCAGAATCAATCCACCGACAATCCATACCAATCCAATTGTGAATAGTAGGGTTGCAATTGTCATACCTGAAACAGGAGAGTTAGAAGAACCAACAACTCCAGCGATGTACCCTGCAACTGCCGCAAAGAAGAATGACACTACCGCAAGGAAGAGGGCCCCTCCCAATGCCATGATTATACTTCCTGTGGCATACCAGTAGAACAAGAAAATCAGTACTACCAGAACTCCGCAGAATGCCATGACTTT
>DAGO01000078.1:0-10100 GCA_002498185.1 Euryarchaeota archaeon UBA10
GCGGTTTGAGCCTTAGATGCCAATCCTGCAGCAGTTGTGGCTGCGATTCCAACTCCTATTCCCACCGCTGCACCAGTAACTGTTCCAACCGTCCTTCCTATGGATACAATCGCTCCTCCATCTCCCTCTTCTTCCGGTGTTTTGATTGCTACTTCATCGCCTATGCGCATCCATTCAGGAGGCGTTCCAGAACCACCACCTAAGCATGCTAATGTTGTAAATGCGGCCAATGGCATGACTGCAAGTGCAGTTAGGAGATCTAAGAACGAAGCCTCGGGTACACTACCGATTTGTAGGAAATCTTCCATGAATGATTGTTCGAGATGTAATGTGTTTGAAACATCGGCACCTACCCATGAAAGAACGATAACACTAGCTAATCTTCCCATTAACCACAATACTAGAACCGGAGCCAGCCAAGACAACTTAGTCATCGAGATTAGCCATCTTCGAGTAAATGCAGCGATAGTGATGTGCTTTCTAGCGAATTTGGGAAATACTCGCATAACGAAAATCAGTACGATTAGATAGCAAGCAAGAGCTACTTCCAATCTTCTATTCGATCTAATCCATTCATCTGGGATGAAAATCACGAATCCAAGAGGAATTACAACCAACATCAATTGGAATGGTATTGCAAGTAAAACAAGACCTCCGTGCGTTGATAACAATGAATGTCGTTTGTGGATTCTATCGCTTACCATTACTGTTAATTTTGCATGAGGCGAGTTGGCATGGTTTCTTCTTGTATTGCGTAAGGTTGCGGCATCTCTTTTTGCCCTAGTAAGTCCAAGAGCAGCTCTCCATCCGCCCTTTTCTACAATCCACACAGGAGTAAATCCTCCGAAAATTAGCGCAAGTAACAGAGCGATCATTCCGTATGCAAGAGATGCTGCTACTATCCAAGGTATCATTTCTGATTGAAAAGACATGGTGAAATTCTCGGAAGCCATTTCAAACTCGACGAGGTATGTAATAGAGAAAGCAGCCATCGGAGTAAGGAAAATCTGACAGAAAACTAGCCCTGTTAGCCAGAGCCGAGCCGCTAAGGGCCCTTTGTCAGAATACTCACTCACGAGATTATCCCGCCCCTTTGCTTTCTCAAAGGTTGCCCTAGATTTACTCCAAATAATGGCGATTAAATCGGTTAAACCGGAAATTCGCACCTGTCCCCTACGGGGACATGTGAAGGCCACATTCATATGCGGAGTGATAGTGGCATGCTCGTTGATGAATATGCGTAAGTCCTTGCCATTGTTTTTGGTTAGCCTACTTTTGATGCAATCTATATTGTCAATTTCAGTTCAGAATGTTGAAGCAACAATGGGACGCGGTGGCTCAACCGATGATTTCTCAGTTACTGAAATTTCTATCAATTCTACATCCTCAAGCCAATGGATTCAGCCTGATGGAAGTGTGATGCTTTACGTTGCCAAAGGCGACCTTGTTGAAATCTCAGTTGAAGTAAAGCGCGGTGGTGCTTCGCTACAAGGCTCGAATGCAACAGTAACTGTGGAGATGGTCCATCCAATTGGTTTCGTAATGAATACAACTTCATGGAGCACTACTCCTCTCCTGGGTAGTCAGTCATTCACCGATTCTTTCGAGTGGGAAGCATTTGTTGCTCACTCTTATCTTGATGTGTCCAACAATGAGTTGTCCGGTGGAATAATCATCAGGGCTCATGTATTCAATCCATCAGATGACAGAAATGAAAATGACATGCTGGAGAAGGCACTACCAGTCGCACTCTCAAGAGATGATATGGATGCAGAAGGTGACCCAAGAGACCAGCAACTTCCAACAGCTTCTGTTCCAACTTTCTACGGTGGAGAATATCCAATCGATGGAAGTGATGCAACCGGAATCGGAATCTGGCAAGAAGACAATTCAGCATCAGCAGTCGGTGAGGCGAATTGGAGACATTCCAACTCAGGTTCAGATTACCCTTCAGCATCAAGGAGCCGCCTAGTATTTGCTTTCAGAGGTACAAATAGCAATTGTGGATATGGAGCATCTTTGGATGGCGGATTATCTCAAGCATACATCCAGTGGATGTGCAAGATGCAACTCAATTCTGCAGGACTAATGTCGGCACAAATGCATGTACAAACATGGGGACAGATGGGTGCAGGGGATTTCGTGGCTCTTGAATTGTGGAGAGGAAATGGCGCTCCCGAGAGTACAATATCGCACAATTTCGTTGAGGATGCACCTAGCACCACGCCGGGACAATGGAGTAATATTTCATGGGACCCAACAGACCAACTTGGAGGGCACTCATGGTCATATGGTATATTGTTCCAATCAGATGGCTCTGGGGCAACTAGTGGTATGCACGTAGATGATTTCGTCCTGTTCGCAGTCGAGAAAGTAAGTGAATTCACATTAGACATTAACTGTGACAATCCAACCGGTGGTTACACAACACCTCCGAACACAATCATTCCAATGTACTGTACAGTCAAGAACAACGGTTACCAATCTGCGCAGGTAAGAATCAATTCCAATGTTTCCAATGTTTCTTGGATGAATCCAAGCCTGCCTGCGATTAGAATCGACAGTGAAAACCCTAACCAACACGGAACGACTGTTATGCTGCCAGCTATACCGGGAGGTAATACTACTGAAATGTGGATCAACCTTTCAGTACCTGCTGGAGCGGATGTTCAGCAGCAAGTTTGGCAAGTATGGTGGGAAGACGCAGGAGGTACTCAGTTAGGAGAGATGGGTCGTGTAACAGCCGACCTTGCGATTACCGAACAGTATGGTGTCCATCTATCTTCCACAGCTCCATTACTTGCAGATAGTCTGTATCCCGGTGAAGCAACCTCCATTCCGTTCAAATTACAGAATGCAGGAAACAGAGAAGCAGGATACACTGTTACCTCGAGTTTCCAAAGTGAAGGCTGGGTTTCCTATGTGACAGATTTGAACCACAGCATTGTTCAGATGCCAATGCCTTTGGCTAAGGGAGAAGAAGTAGAGTTACTACTCAATGTAACAGCTCCAAGTTATGCAACTCCGGGAGAGGTCCCATTCTCACTAAGAGCGGTTTGTCCTTCATGTGGTGAATCACTGTTCGGTACTGATGTAATATCCAAGAAAATCGAAATTCCAGTTCTAAGAGAAGTGGAAATGTATGCTGAGGATATGGAAATCCTTGCTCCAGCGAATGGTAACGCAAGAGTTGTTTACATCGATTTGTTGAATCTTGGAAATGACGATGAAGCATATTCTTTAGACTTAGTACAATCAAATTGGAAATTACAAGCTTATCTTTCATCTGATGAAACTCCAGTACTAGACGCTTGGGACGGAGAAACTAGCATTGCGTTGAACCTGCCTATGCCAGTAGGTCTTGCTCCTGGATTGTATACTGCAAGAGTTACAGCAACTAGTGTCGACGACCCGACTGTTTCCGAGCAGATAACTATCAATGTGGATGTTACAGATACTTCTGCCGTCTTCGTTTCTGATGAAGATGCAGACCAGTCGTACATTCCTGGGTCTGAAGCACAATCCATGCGCTTCGAAGTTAGAAATGATGGAAATCAGGATGACAGATTCGCTATGAGTATGGAACTTCCAGAAGGAATGAATGCGGAATTTGTCCAGCTTGTTGATGGAGATTTAACTCCAATCCTTGAGCCGGGAGCCTCGTACAATGTAACCGTTAGATTTTCGTTTGATGAAGGAACAAACGGACAACTAATCCTGAAAGTAATCGCTACAAGCGTCAATGACCCAAGTGTTTCAAGCAATGGTAAGTGCACTTACAGAGTTGGTTCCCAAAACTGGTTGAGAATCATTTCCACTGAATCTACAATCATTGATGAGGCTGGAGAATACGAAGTAATTGTAACCGTGAGAAATCAATACAACGACGGTCAATCGGTAACTATGGATCTAGACCAAGGAGAAACTAACCGCTGGTATAGTGCTTCAGTATCTGCTAATGACAGAGATTTCTGGTTAGAGGTTGAAGGAAACCGTGAAGTTTCCATCAAGTTTGTAGTTCAGAGTTCTAGCCTTGAAAACCTAGATGAAGACTTCATCGAAACTACGGTTACTGTTTGGGCGATTTCCAATTCCGTCGAAGATGCAGCATCTCTGGAATTGCCAGTCACACTAAAGCGAACATCAACAGATGCTGACGCAGCATCATCAGATGGTAGTTCCATCGATTGGGTAGGAATTGGTATTTGGGTAGTAGGTGGAGCGATTATCATTGCTTTGCTCGGTGTTCTTTTGATGGTTCTTAACTCTGAAGAAGAGGAAGAGGAGCAAAGTTGGACTGGTGATGGATACGAAGACAACCTGACTGCGACTTATGGTGCAGTCGCAGCAGCTCCGAATGTTGGTTCCATGGAAAAGAATGTGCCGAGTATATCTCCGCCAACTCCAGAACCTGCAGTCCAATCAGGCCCACCTGTGCCTCCTGAAGGACTTCCTGAAGGTTGGACTATGGAACAGTGGAACCACTATGGTCAGCAATGGCTCGACAATAACCGCTGAGATTCAATTGCGATGGGTTGAAGACGGGCTTCCCGTGGGATAGGCTGCCGAGGTAGTTACATGTATGGAAATGGACAGGCACCAATCTTCATTCTAAAGGAAGGAGTACAGAGAACAAGGGGTCGCAGTGCCCAATCTAACAACATCGCAGCAGCCAAGGCTGTAGCGGATGCGGTTCGAAGCACACTTGGTCCTAAAGGAATGGACAAGATGTTAGTAGATAGCATGGGCGATGTGGTAATTACCAACGATGGTGCAACCATTCTAAAAGAAATGGACATCGAACATCCCGCTGCAAAGATGATTATCGAAGTTGCGAAAACCCAGGAACAGCACTGCTATGACGGTACAACTTCCGCAGTCGTTTTATCTGGAGAATTGTTGAAGAGATCTGAAGATTTGATCGAGCAAAATGTTCACCCAACAGTCATCTGTGAAGGATTTAGACTAGCTGCTGAAAAGGCAGTAGGTTGCCTTGAATCTCATGGAATTTCAACTGAAAATGATGATTCAGTTCTGATGGAGGTCGCTAAGACCTCACTGACTGGTAAATCCGCTGGCGCAGTCAAGTCGTTTTTGGCTGACATCTGTGTTAGAGCAGTCAATTCAGTTGGCACAATCGAAGATGGTGAAAGATTAGTTGACCTTTCAGATATCAAGGTAGAAAAGCGCCAAGGTGGTTCTATCAAAGACAGCACACTGGTCGATGGTATCATTCTAGACAAGGAAAGAGTCCACGCTGGAATGCCTCGCTCAGTCTCGGGTGCAAAGGTTGCGCTAATTAACAGCGCAATTGAAGTCAAGAAGACCGAAGTCGATGCAAAGATTCAGATTACCGACCCGTCGATGCTTGCTTCATTCCTTGAAGAAGAAGAGAATTACATCAAGGGGCTTGTAGAGAAAATTCAGGCAAGTGGGGCTAATGTAATCATTTGCCAAAAGGGAATTGATGACCTTGCTCAACACTACATGTCCAAGGCAGGAATCTTCGCAATTAGAAGAGCGAAGAAGAGTGACATGGAAGCACTTTCGAAGGCTACTGGTGGACGAGTTGTAACAAATATTGACGATTTGACAGATGCTGATTTGGGTGCTGCCGCTAAGGTGGAAGAGCGCAAAATTGGCGAATCCGATATGACCTTCATCACCGGCTGTCCTGAAGCAAAGTCTGTTTCTGTACTACTGCGCGGTGGAACAGAGCACGTAGTTGACGAGATCCGCCGTGCTTTCGATGATGCTGTTGGAGTAGTTTCAGTTGCATGGGAAGATGGCGCAGTCTTGACCGGTGGAGGAAGTGTTCTGGCAGCATTGTCTCGCGAGTTGAGGTCTTACGCTGAGTCCGTAGGCGGTCGAGAGCAAATGGCAATTGAAGCATTTGCAAGTGCTCTAGAAATCATCCCAAGAACTCTTGCAGAGAATGCTGGTTTGGACCCGGTTAACACAATTATAGAACTTAGAAAGTCTCATGCTGATGGCAAGGGATATTCTGGAATCAATGTTGAAGATGGTGGTGTAATGGACATGCGAGAGGCAAATGTGCTAGAGCCGCAAAGAGTGGTTGAACAAGCTATTCAATCTGCTACTGAGACCGCAATTATGATTCTAAGAATCGATGATGTCATTTCGTCTAAGGGCGTATCTGGTGACGACATGATGGGTGGAATGGACGATTTCCACATGTGATCCTGTAAGTTACTTTTTTTGACATCAAAATTTCTCTCCCTTTAGGGAGAGGCACGAACCTTCAAAGACTACTTCCAAGTGGCAAAGAACGCTCAGCGTGAGCAACGGGTGATGTCATGCCAACCGTCGCAAAGGTATGGATTGAAGAAGATTGTATTACATGCGATGCATGTCAGGATATTTTGCCAGAAGTTTTCGAGGTCACCGACGACACTAGTTTCATCAAAGCAGAGGTTAGAGAAGACGGTTCATTCGACCGTAACACTGGCTTTTCTGCAATCAAGAATGAGTTCCGCTCTGAGTTCTCTGAACTAATCGAAGAGGCTGCGGATGCTTGTCCTGTCGAAATTATCAAATTCGAATATGAGGCTGGTGCAGAGGCGGCGACTGAAGAGGTTGCGCCAGCAGCAGAAGAAGCTGTTGCACCTGTTGCAATCGAGGCTGTAGCAGGAGCAGATGATGGCGTTCTTGCACCGGTCATGGCAGGAGATAGAAGCCTCGCAATTTTCTTCGGCTCCCAAACAGGAAATGCTGCAGGTCTAGCAGAAAAGACTGCAAAGATGGCAGTCAACTACGGTCTAGAACCGACTGTAATCGACATGGATGGATACGACCCTGCGGCCTTCTCATCTCACAAGAGAGTCTTGATAATCACCTCAACTTGGGGTGAGGGAGAGATGCCAGACAACGCTGATGCTCTGTGGAATGCAACAGTGGCAAGTAACCCACCTCTCTCAAACGTACATTTCTCAGTATGTGCAATTGGAGATACTTCCTATGATGAATTCTGTAAGGCAGGTCTAGATTGGGATGAGAAATTCAAGGCACTTGGAGCAACCTGCATCGAGGATATCAAGCTCTGCGATGTCGATTTCGAACCACCTTGGTTGGAATGGGCTCCAATGGCACTTTCCAAGATCGCTTGTGTTGATTCTTCGGGAACTTTCCACGAAGAACTGCTTGAAGCAATGATAGCATTTGGGGCTGGGGAAGAAGAAGAAGCAGATGTAGGTGATTTTACACCTGGACAAATCGTTCAGGCGGATTTGTCGATTACAATGCGCATCTTCCGCTACAACCCAATTATGGCGCAATCTGGTTATGATACAGTTGCAGTAGCACTTCCCGGACACGCATCCCTTGAAGACGCATTAGTGGCAATCAAGCGAGAAGTCGACGGTTCCCTTACATTCAGAAGCGGTTCAATCGCAGGACAAGACCCACTAACTGGAATCAAAGCAAACGGCAGAATCCTACCAGCAGACACTACCAGAATCTGTGATGTTGTTTCTGACGGTGACACATTAACCATTGAGCCAGTACCTGGCTATGATGTTGTAAAAGACCTCATGGTCTCCTATGACCGTTATGATTCAGTCCGTGCAGAATCAAAGCCATGGATGGAAGCAGACCCTCGTCAAGGCGAGCGCCTAATCTCTGGAGCAGCAATGGGAACAATGACCTCTGCAGAAGCAACTTACTTGCACACTCTAGCAGATGTTGGTTCTCTTCAATTGGTCAACGCAATGTCGGATACATACGATGTTGATGAAGAATATACTGGTCCCGGAATCGCCCTGCAAAGATGGGTTAGAAGCCAAGACCCCCGTTCTGGCAGCGCTCACGTCAAGCAAATGTTTGAACTGATGCAAAGGAAAGGAGGAGTTTGGGATGAAGCTGACATTTCTTCAATCCAGCGACACGGTATTGATGGTGCACAAGCCGCTGACTCCTTGTACGCTGCAAGAGCAAGACTGCTGGCTGAATACAAGTTCACCGGTCGCAGTGGCAGACTAGTCAAGAACTATTCACGTTCGGTCAAGTTGTCCGGAAATGTCAACGAGACCACCCTTTACCGTTCTGTTCTAGGCCCTCTTGGCCTCGGTTCAAACATCATGAACGGCGTTTCTCTGCGTATGATGCTTGGATTCACTAGAAACGGTGGCCCGATTATGCGTGGCTTCCAAGGCATGCTAGTTCCTCCAGCAGGAATTGGTAAGATTCCCAATATGTTCAATGGCAAAGTCGCAAACCACCATGAGGTAGTTGCAATTTTCAACGAACTGGATAGTAGATTCTGAGGTGTTTGTGATGGTCAAGTATTCTTATTATCCTGGAAATGTGGCACGACAATCCTCTTACGAGGTCGAGGATACAATCCAACCACTTTGTAAGACATTAGGAATCGAGTTATTCGAGATTGTTGGTTACAACAGTGATGGTGGAAACATAATCAAACAAGGCAACAAGGACCTACAACTTACTCTAAATGCTAGAAACATTGCATTAGCTGAAAAGAATGGTCATCACATCATCACAGCATGCGCTTCAGCACAAGGTATTCTTCATGAGGCACTGGAAACTTTCAGAAACGATCCAATCGCCCTTGCAAACGCAAACACAGTCCTATCCAAGACTTGTGGAATAACCGCTAAAGTCGACGAGATTACAACCAGTCACTTGCTACATGTGCTAGTCGATGAAATTGGTCTCGACAAGGTCGAAGATGCGGTAATCAACCCGCTAAACATGGATGTAGCTTGCTACTATGGTCCACACATGCAGCGTGCTGGAGCATGCGGAGGAGATGATGCATGGAATCCAAATTACATGGAGAAACTAATCATGGCTCTTGGTGGGAGACCTGTCGAATACAAATCCAAGACCTCCAGTGTTGGAAATCCTTCTCTTCTTTCTCTTGGTGACTCTGTCATGAAAATGACTGCTAGAGTTCTAAATGATGCAAAGAAGGCAGGTGCTCAAATAATTGTCAGCGCTTGTACTCAGTCACACTCCAATCTGGATTCATACCAAGGAAAGGCAGGAAGGGTTGCTAACAAAGATACCAATATTCCTGCGGTTAATCTGACCGAGATAATCGCATTCGCATTGGGTCACTTCCCAGACAGATTTGCACAGTTGAAGACCCGTGCACTTTTGATTGGATCTTGATTATCCATGCAGGAATTTGTGCAAGTCTTTCGCTTGTACTGAACTAACTCCTTCGATTTGAGTCAGTTCGTGCTCACTTAGGGTGCATAGGCCCATAATGTCCTTGGCGACCGTCATTATCCGTTTGGCAGTAGCAGTGCCAATTCCCGGTAGTTCTGCAATCAGCCTGACTCTCTTTTCGAGAACTTCATCATTCCATTTCTTCGATAGTGCACCTTCTTCATTTTGTCCTCCAATGATGGACATTATTTCTGCTGAAGCAGCCTTAATTGCAGATTTTTCTGCTTCATTAGTCCTTTTTTTGGCATGGGAAATGAGCAAATCTAGAACTCTAGCTTCGCGTTTAGCAGCAATCGAGATGAATCTAGCAGTTTGTTCCGGTGAACCAGTCATTAATACTGGTAGTCCCAAGTCTAGAGTTACCCATGCCATCGCTCCATGTACTGCATTGGGGTGCACTCTGTCCGTTTCTAAGGATTCCACAATAAGGAGGGGTCTAGGGGCAGCGGCATGTAATCTGCGAGCTTGATGAATCAATCTCCCATCGATTAATGAATCAACTAGGTCCCGCGCAGTCTTTCTTTCAATGAGTATTCTATCTGAGATTCTGATGTCACCAACAGTGAGGCTTTCCAGACTGATTTCGTGACCGTGTAACTTGAGCATTGCAGGTAAAGTCGAATTAGCTTCTCTATGATCTACAACAATCATCGTTTGAGGCTCATTTTCTAGACTATTTGCTACAACTTCTGATTGAGCAGCAGCTGACGCCTTTGATTCATTATCTCTTGAATGTGAAATAGTTCCATCCAGGACAGGTTTCCACCATTTTTTGTCATCATTATTTTCTTGGTTGCCTGAGAAATCTGCTAGAGATTTCTGTGCTCGTGGTCTATTTGCTGGAGGCACAGTATCTTTCTTCACCTGCTTTTGTTCAATCCGTTCAG
>DAGO01000078.1:10502-26908 GCA_002498185.1 Euryarchaeota archaeon UBA10
TTGAACTCTGCTAAAACGTCAGATTTAGGAGGTGCTCTTTTTGGTAAACGAGATTGCTTTTGCAATGAGTCAAGAGTTCTATACATCGCTTGCTCACGCTTTATTGAAGCCTGTTGGACATATTCGTCACGGGTTCCTTTAGCGATTAGAATGTGTACGTCACCGTCTCTTTGTCTGGCAGTTCTTCCTCTTCTCTGAATCGCCCTAATTGCGCTTGGAACCGGCTCGTACAAAATCACACTGTCTGCGGCTGGTACATCTAATCCTTCTTCTCCGACACTTGTAGCGACTAATACATTGATTTCTCCTTCCTTGAAGCGTTGTAATTGTGCGATTTGCTCTTTTTGTTTCATTCCAAGTTGGCTACCTTTACTGGCTTGGCCGACGAATTTACCGGGCTTTACATCAGACTCCTGTGACAAAATTTCGAGTAAATTATCTACTGTGTCTCTGTATTCTGTAAATACGATTACTTTTCCATCCCCTTGCAGTCCCTCTTTTACTAATTTCACTACCAGCGAAGGCTTGGGGTGCGGTTCAACCTCTTCCTTTTTTTCTCGAAGGAGGTTTGCAACCGGTGGTAGAGAAAGGAATCTCTTGGTTTTACGGTCCTTTTCGAATTTCGCTCTTTCGAGATATTTGATCGCACACTTGAGCCCCTGAGTGTCTAGTAAATCCAGTAACCTGTGCAATCTGCGAAGGTCTCCAATCCTCTTTGCAGCATCATATCCTCTGACATCTCCTCTACCGATTGCTGCGCTAGCTCTTCTTTGCGCTTCTTCAATTGCTGCAGTTGTAATTCTGCCAGATCGAATCAAGAAACCTGATCTGATTAGAAATTCAGATTCCTCTGCTTCAAGTATTCTCAATGGTCTGATAATATCATGAAGGTTATCTGGTATGTTCAATTCATGTTTTGTTATCTCCATCGAGGTGATGTATGGTTGTACTAGGTCATCCTGTCTCTTTGTGACATGAAGTCTCTCTATGCCAAGCCTCTGAATGACCTCCAAAACTTTACCGGCTTTTACTCCAGGAGATGCGGTTGCGGCTAAAATCAGAGCATTTGGAGAAGCTTCAAGGTACATGTCACCCAATTGTGCCATAGAATCAGATCCTGTTGCATGATGAGCCTCATCGACAATCAATAGGTCGATGCTTGAGAGCAAAATTCGACCATTTCTAGCATCATTACGGATAACATGAGGCGTTGCCATCACAATTTTTGCATCACCCCAAATTTTCTCTCTCTTGGCAGGCCTGTCTTGGCCGGTCAGAGTGACAATTTTCTCTGGATCTATGTTGATGAAATCTTTAGCCATCCTGGCTTGCTGTGCAACCAATCCAGTAGTAGGCGCGACCAATACGATTTTCCCACTACCTTCCAAAGCATTGGCCATAGCCATCCATTGCACTGCGGTTTTCCCAAGGCCCGTAGGCATCACTAATAGCGTGGATCCAGAAATCGCTTGCTTAGCTGCGAGTAATTGGTATGCTCTAGCCTCAACTCCTTCGCTAAGGCGAGGGTGAGACAGCATAGGGGTCATAACAGCAGATTGGGAGGCGGGGGGTCAAGAGGATTTGCATTTGAGACTTGTCTGATAATACTCAAAGACCACAATGCTTGAAGACTGTCAATACACATAGACGCTCAGCGGCCCTATACGCCGTTCTTAACCGAACCACTCATATAGGGGAGGTAAGTCGGCAACTTGCTCGATAGGCGAGTGGCCAGACACAGTGGGCAATGCACAGCATCCCATCACTACCGGTCCCAATCGTGGACTGGAAGCCGGTGTCACGGCAACTCCCTAGCCTTGACAGCCTCTGTATGCCCCTTATCGGGGGGCCAATGCAGAGTAACGAAACATAGGAGGCCGAACATATGGCAAAGAGAAGTCACCCAAGACGTGGTAGTATGGCGTTTAGCCCGCGAAAGCGGTCCGCACGCCATTTTGGACATGTTAAGTCGTGGCCAGAAACCGATGCGACCGAGGTCCGTGTGCAAGGGTTCGCCGGCTGGAAAGCTGGGATGACCCACATCATGGCTCGTGATCTAAACCCAAGATCGAACAGCGCAGGACAGGAGATTAGAATCCCTGTGACTGTAGTTGAAGTACCTAAGATGAGAGTACTTGGCGTTCGTGGATACAAAATGACACCATACGGCAAGCAAGCTGCTGGTGAAGCATGGGTGGATGCTGAGCAAATTTCAGAAGCATTCCCGCAATTATTCCGCAGAATGCACAACAATGCAATGAAAGTTCACGACTCTGACAAGCACCTAGATGCTTTAGGAGAAGCAGATTTAGTTGAGGTAAGAATCATTGCAGCAACACAACCACATTCAATCACAGGAACTCCTTCCAAGACTCCTGAAGTAATGGAACTTGGACTAGTTGGTGGCGATTCAGCGGCTAAACTAGAATGGGCAAAAGAAAACCTAGGCCAGGAACTGTCCATTGGCGATGTATTCGAAGAAGGTGTCTTTGTAGACGCTGTCGGAGTCACCAAGGGATACGGATGGCAAGGTGTAATCAAGAGATTTGGCGGAAAACTACAATCTCACAAGAACTCCAAGAAGCGCCGACAACACGGAAACATGGGTGATTTCGGAACAGGATATGTTCGTAAGACAATCCGTCAAGGTGGTCAGACTGGATATCACCAGCGCACCGAATACAACAAGAGAATTCTTTCAATCGCATCTGCTGAAGATAAGGCGATTACACCATCCGGTGGATTCCTACACTATGGCGAGGTCAATTCTGACTACGTATTGGTAAAGGGTAGCCTTCCAGGTCCGGCAAAGCGTCTGGTTAGATTCCGTGATGCAACACGTGGTTCTGACAAGGTAGCTCATCCTTACGAGATAACTTATGTTAGTACATCTAGCAAGCAGGGGGTCTGAAGATGAAGGTAGCAGTTCACAATATCATCAACAACATCGAGCAAGATGAACTCGATGCTGGACGCCTGCAAGAAGTCTACGACATAGATGTCGAATTGGGCAAGAAGGTATCACTTCCAGATTCATTCAGTTCTGAAATCAGATCAGACCTTGTCAAACTTGCAGTAGCAAGTGCTCGTGCAAACCGCCGCCAAGCATACGGTTCCAACGCACACGTTGGTAAGCGCAAGCCAATGAGCGGTATGAAGCACTCCGTCGAATGGTGGGGTAAGGGTCGTGGTGTGTCCAGAATCATGAGAAGAACTGGTCAGCGCCGTGGTGCACAAAACCCACACACACTAGGTGGTCGCCGTGCTCACGGACCTAAGGTCGAGAAAGACTGGTCCCGCAAACTAAACCGCAATGAGCGCAGACTAGCTCGCAACTCTGCACTAGCAGCAACAACCAACATCGAAATGGTATCCGGTCGTGGACATCGCTTCGCTGAAGAAATCTCTTCACTACCTATTGTACTAGGAGACTACTCCGAAAACGGAGAAAAGATTGACATTGAAGCATTCAACCTAAACGGTGGTACTCGCAAAGTCAACGCAATCTTCGAGGCATTGGGTCTTGGAGATGACCTACGCCGTGCTCGCAACGGTCGCAAGATTCGTGCAGGTAAGGCAACAATGCGTGGAAGAGTCCACAAGACTCCTAAGAGTGTCTTACTAGTTGTTGCAAGCAAGGACGGCCTGGCAAAGGCTGCAAGAAATCTTCCAGGTGTCGATGTTGTCGCCGCTAAGGACCTCTCCGCTGAGCATCTTGCTCCAGGTGGAGACCTAGGTCGTCTAACTGTCTTTACTAAGGCAGCAGTGGAGGCACTGAACTGAGGAGGTGTGATGAATGGTAAATCCGTATGATGTAATTATGCTACCGTGGATTACTGAGAAGGCTATGGAAGCTCGAACTTCCGGCAACCGTCTTGAATTCATTGTCCGCCGAAGTGCTACTAAGGCTGATATCGCTGCTGCGGTTGAAGCATTATTCGATGCTGAAGTTGCTAAGGTAAACGTTCGCAACACAAAGAACGGCAAGCTAGCAAGTGTCAAACTTGCTGAAGGCTACTATGCAGATGAGGCTGCAATGCGATTAGGCGCATTCTGATGAGGTGATAATATGGGTAAGAGAACACGTTCACAGCGAAAGGGAAGTTCACCACGTTACCGCGTGGCGAGCCACAGATTCCCAGGTTCAAACACTATGCCACGTGTAAAGGATGTAGTCGGTGAAGTTACTGAGTTGGTACACAGCCCAGTTCACACCGCTCCTCTAGCACGTGTAAAGCTACCAGATGGTCAAACTAACTTGGTTGTTGCAACCGAAGGAATCTCAATCGGTTCTACAGTTGCAATTGGTGACAACGTCGCCCTAAGGCCTGGTAACATCACATCTATCTCTAACATTCCAGAAGGAACTGCGATCAACAATCTAGAAATCCGCCCGGGCGATGGTGGCAAAATTGCACGCACAGCGGGTAACTCTGCAACCGTAGAAGCACACCTCGATGGTGGAAAGGTACGTGTCAGACTACCTTCTGGTGTTTCCAAGGACATGTCAGGAAACTGCAGAGCAACTATTGGAGTTCTAGCAGGACACGGCCGTGGAGAAATGCCACTACGAACTGCTGGTGCAGCACACTACAAGGCAAAGGCCCGTGGAAAGTTGTACCCACACGTCAGTGGTGTTGCAATGAACCCTGTTGACCACCCTCACGGTGGAGGTAACCATCAGGCTGTTCACGGACCAAGCTCTGTTGCTCGTGGCACTCCACCGGGTGCTAAGGTCGGTAACATTGCTCCAAGCCGCACAGGAAGAGGCCGCGGCAAGAAAATTTGAGGTGAGATAATATGGCGAAGAAGAAGAAGTCATTCATGACACCAAAGGCGAGCAGAAGAAAGGCTCGAAAGAAGCGCACAACAGTAACAGGACGCAAGAAGAAAGAATTCACCTACAGGGGATACGAGGTAGAGGAACTCAAGGCAATGCCACTATGGCCATCAGAAGAGGACCCAAGCGCTCCTTCAGTAATTACATTGCTAAGCAGCCGTGCTCGAAGATCTATCTCTCGTGGACTTTCAGTTGAAAATGAGCATTTCATCAGCCGTGTGCGCCGCTCAACCGGTCGCACCATTCGCACGCACCGTCGTGACGTCCCAATCCTGCCTGAATTCGTAGGCAAGCGTATTGCTGTTCACAACGGACAGAATTTCGTTGAAATCGATGTCAAGCCAGAGATGATAGGTCACTATCTAGGAGAGTTCGCATTGACCCGCAAGAGTGTTACTCACTCTGGCCCGGGTGTAGGTGCGACCCGCTCTTCTTCACACGTGGCATTGAAGTGAGGTGATTATGATGGGTTGGAAGAAATCAGAAATGGACCGCCGTTCAAAGCGCAAGGAACTTCCTCAGAAGGGCTACACACAGTTGCTTCAAGGAAGCCGTCTCGCTACTGCTCGTGCGGTTGAAGTTGATGTACACGTCAAGCACTGCTTCGAAATCGCACGTGCAATTAAGCACCAAACTGCTGGAGAAGCAATCACTTTCCTGAACAATGTATTGAAGATTGACAGCGACAGGCCTGATATCAGAAAGAAGGCAGCAGCTGTTCCTTTCAGACTAGGTTCTGGTAACAAGAAGCGCAAGCGCTCAGGACCATCTATGGTCGGACACCGCAAAGGCGGCGTTGGACCAGGTCGTTACCCAGTCAAGGCTAGCAGAATCATGATCAAGCTCCTAGAGAGTTGCATGGAAAATGCTCGCCACCAGTACGAAGACATAGACCCTGAAGAGATGGTCATTACTCACTGCGCTGCACACCGTGGAACAATCAAGAGAGGTTGGACTCCTCGTGCACGTGGAAGAGCATCTCCAAAGAACCACTACCGAGTAAATCTCGAATTATTCCTAGAAGACTTCAGCGGAGTTGAAGATGAGTTGGAGGACGACTTCTGAGGCGATTATCATGAGCAACAATAAGAGTACACTAAGACAAATTATCGACCGCAACGTCGAGCGTCATTTGGTCAAGGAGTTCTTGATGAACAACACAAAGAAAGCCGGTTTCGGTGGACTTGATATCAAGAGAACTCCTGCTGGAACCGAAGTCACTGTAAAGGCTGAAAGACCAGGTATGGTAATCGGTAGGAAAGGAAAAATCATCAACGATTTGCAAAACCAACTGAACGAGCGTTTCAGCATCGAGAATCCAAAACTGAAGGTCGACGAAGTCGAAAACCCTGCGCTAAACGCTCAGGTTATGGCTGAAAAGATCGCTAGCGCTATGGAACGCGGTTGGTATTACCGCCGTGCAGGACATTCTGCAGCACTGAACATCATGGAAGCAGGTGCGCGTGGAGTAATCATCACACTTGCAGGTAAGTTGACCGGTAGCAGAAACCGCACACAGAAGTTCATCCGTGGACACGTAAAGTACTGTGGAGAAACTGCACTACAGCACATGGATGTTGGTTACTCAGTATGTATCAAGAAACTTGGAACAATTGGAGTAACCGTTGCAATCATGCGCAAGGGCACAAAACTACCGCACGAGATTTCAATCTACTCTGAAGAGCAACTTCGTATCAATGCCGAAGAAGCTGGCGAAGGGCAAGAAACCGAGGAGGGTTCTGAGTGACTCACGTATCAAACAGAGAAATCGCATCCATGAGTGCTGAAGCACTTGCGGACAGACTAGAAGAGTTGCAAGAAGAACTTCTGCAACTTCGTGCTGAACAGGCTCTTGGTGGAACCCCATCTAATATGGGTGCATTCAAGGCATGCCGCCGTTCAATCGCACGAATCAAGACCAAAATGGCATCCCAGTGATACAATTTGATTAACGGAACAAAGGAGGTGAATGAGAATGGCTGCAATCTGCAAAATGTGTGGACTCCCAGATGAATTATGCATCTGTCAGGAGATCGCTAAGGAGCAGCAAAAAGCCACAATCAGCACCGACCGCCGCCGCTATGGCAAGATTGTTACTAAAGTCGAAGGAATCGATGATTCAGCTATCGACATCAACCAACTTGCTAAGCTTCTCAAGAACAGATGTGCAGCAGGTGGTACCGTGAAAGGCCGTGTGATTGAACTTCAAGGAGATCACAAGAAGAAAGCAGCGGCTGTTTTGCAAAACAACGGATTCAATGTGGAGGTGCGATAAGATGGTTAGCGCTCCTCTGAATCAATCTTGGATTGGACGTGACATGATTGTCACATCTTCCCCAGATGCGGCCCTAGTTGGCCGTTCCGGTCTAGTCGTAGACGAGACCAGAGAAACCATCACAATGCTTGAGAATGACCGTGAGGTTACTCTTGGCAAGAATTCTATTGAATTCAAAATCGGTGACAGTAATGTTGCCATCGACGGAAAGCTGGTACGGCAGCGTTCTGAAGATAGAATATACCGTAACAAAAGGAGTGAGTGATTACGATGCGTGACATCGGAGTTGATGTGAAGCCCCCTACCGGTGAGTGGGATGGAGATGAGAACTGCCCGTTCTACGGGTCCCTGCGCCTACGCGGCCAGGTGCTTGAAGGAACAGTAGCGAATGTAGGAATGCAAGGAACAATTGTTGTCGAGCGTGACAATGTTCGTTACATGCAGAAGTATGAGAGATATGAGAAGCGCACAAGCGCTCTTTCTGCTCATCTACCAAACTGTATCGGTGGAGTAGAAGTTGGTGACAGAGTGAAGATTATGGAATGCCGTCCGCTATCCAAAACAGTTTCATTCTGTGTCATCGAAAACAACGGAGGTGAAGCTTGATGCGTGGAATTGCAGGTAAGCAGACTCGTGGTCTGCCTACAATGGCTAGATTACAAGTTGCAGATAACACAGGTGCAAAGATTGCACAGGTTATCAATGTCCGCAAACTAGGTGGAACAATGCGTCGTTATCCAGCAGCAGGTGTCGGTGACCTGATCAAGGTCTCCGTAAAGCGTGGTACTCCAGATACCCGTCGCCAAATGTTCAACGCTGTAGTCATCCGCCAGCGCCGCCCGTTCCGCAGAGTTGACGGAACTTGGGTTCAATTCGAAGACAACGCTTGTGTTATCACTAACGAAAAGGGCGATGTTCAGGGTTCTGATATCAAAGGACCAGTATCACGTGAGGCAGCAGAGCGCTGGCCTCGTATTGCAGCAACTGCAAAACAAATTGTATGAGGTGTAAAGAATGGTAAAGAGTAGCAAACCAGGAAAGCAGCGTAAGGCTCAGGCTAATGCGCCACTTCATGTCAAGCGCAAGCGCGTACGTGCACGCTTGCAACTGGACAAGCCAGATGACCGCCTAGCAGGTCTTAGGTCTGTAACAATCCGCGTGGGTGACACAGTCCGTGTAGTTCGTGGAGATTACGCTCATGGTGGCAAGAGAGTTGGTGGAAAGCGCAATGCTGACCCACTATCTGGTAAGGTCCTAAGTGTAGATTCAAACACAGGTCGCCTCTCTATTGAGGGTGCAACAGCGACCAAGTCTGACAACAGAGAAGAGGCTGTACCGGTCCATGCCTCTAACGTAGTCGTCACCAAGCTTGACGAGACGGACAAGTTGCGAATGCAACATTTGACCGCAGATAGGAGTTGAATGAAATGGGAAGTAGCAGTCACTTGAAGCGTTTGGCCATACCTCGCAGTTGGCCTCTTCCTCGAAAGACTACAATTTGGGTTACCCGTCCACGTGCAGGTGCTCACAGTCTTGAGAGATGCATGCCGCTAAATATTGTAATCAGAGACGTAATCGGTCTAGCAAGATCTACTCGCGAAGTTAGAACTATTCTTCACAACGGCCTCGTCAAGGTAGACGGACGCATTGTAAAGGATACTCGCCGTGGTGTTGGTATAATGGACGTACTAACTCTAGGCGAGGACAACTACCGCTGTGTTCTAGACACAAATGGTCGCCTACGCTACCGTCCAATTTCTCCAGAAGAAGCAACTTGGAAGGTCTGCCGTGTTGAAGGCAAGTCCACAATAAAGGGTGGCAAGACACAAGTTCACCTTCACGATGGACGTAATATCCTGGTTGATGATGCCTCTGAGCACAAGACTGGAGACTCACTGAAAATATCACTACCAGACCAGCAAGTTTTGGAGCACATCAAGTTCGGCGAAGGAACTCGCTGTATGCTTGTTGGTGGTGCTCACGTTGGAAAGCTAGCGGATGTAACCAACTACATCGTCAAGCGCTCAAGCATGCCAAACGAAGTTGAGTTCGAAGGCTTCGGTACAGTTACTGACAACGTATTCACTGTTGGCGACTGCGCTCTACCAGGTGTGGAGGTGAGCCAGTGAGCGAGACTGCAAATCCAATGGCTATGCCGCAGATTACCAAGGTCGTAGTTAACATCGGTGTAGGAGAGGGTGGAGACCGCCTATCCAATGCAGAGAAGGTTTTGGAATTGGTTACAGGAGTAACCCCAGTTAGAACTCTAGGTAAGCAACAAAACCGTGACCTGAAAGTTCGTGTCGGTTTCCCGATTGGTTGCAAAGCAACAATCAGAAACTCTGAATCTATCAAGAAGTTCCTAACCGATGCATTTTGGGTTAGAGAGAACACAATTCCTTCTTGGAACTTTGACAAGTCCGGAAACCTATCATTTGGTATTCCTGACTACACAGATTTCCCCGACCAGAAGTACGATCCGGATATCGGAATCTTCGGCATGGACATCAATGTCGTGCTTGAGAGGCCTGGCCACCGTGTCAGCCGCCGCCGACGCCGAAGTGCAAAGGTCGCACACAGCCACCGAACCAATGCTGATGATGCCAGAGCATGGTTTGCGGAGAACTATGGTATCAAAATCTTGGAGGAGTGAAAATGGCACGAGACCATGGAGAACAGATTGGAAGAACGATTGGATGCCGCAGATGTGGTCGCCGCAGAGGATTGATTCGCCGTCATGGACTACGCCTATGCAGACAATGCTTCCGCGACATCGCTCCCGAAATAGGATTTAAGAAAATGAATTGAGGTGATTATGAATGCAGTTCGACCCCCTTAATGACGCACTAGCGAAACTATTCAATGCAGAGCAAGCTGGAAAGTTCAATGTTGATTTGGCACCAGCATCCAAGTTACTTGGTTCTGTTCTAGAGATTATGCAAACTTCCGGCTATGTCGGAGAGATTGAGAAGAACGACGACGGACGAGGAGGCAAATACATCGTTCAACTACGTGGAGCAATCAACCATTGTGGCGTAGTTAAGCCACGCCACTCAGTTCGCCGCCAGGAGTTCGATAAGTGGGAAGGAAGATATCTTCCTGCTCAAGATTTCGGGCTACTGATTTTGACCACCAACAGTGGTGTTATGCATCACAAAGAAGCTAAGGAGAACCGAATTGGTGGTAAACTCCTAGCATATGTTTACTGAGGTGATTACATGGTAAAATTAGATCGAGTTGAACACACTGTAGAAATTCCTGAAGGAGTATCTGCATCGATTGATGGTGACAAGGTCACTATCACAGGCCCAAAGGGCAGCGTTTCTCGTGATTTCGTGAGCGCAAGACACGATATCTTCCAAGAGGGAGGCGCACTAATTGTTCGCGTAGATGTCCCACGCCGCAAGGAAAGAGCTCTTGCAGGAACATGGAATGCACACCTGAACAACATGGTGAAAGGAGTAACTGATGGCTTTACTTACACATTGAAGGCATTATATTCTCACTTCCCAATGACACTAGCGGTACAAGGAAACCAATTGATAGTTAACAACTACTTTGGAGAAAGAGTACCAAGATCCGCAAACATCCTAGCAGGTGTTGACGTGAAGGTCCAGAACAAGACAGAGATTGTCGTTTCTGGAATCGACAAGGAAGCAGTTGGCCAAACTGCTGCTAACATAGAGCGTTCAACTACTGTCAAGAAGCGTGACCGACGTGTATTCCAGGATGGAATATACTTGATTGAGAAGGCATGAAGGAGGAATTGAGATGAGTGATTATGAAGATATGACAGTTGCACAACTCAAGGAGTTACTAAAGGAAGCAGGACTACCAGTTTCTGGTAAGAAAGCAGACCTAATTGCACGCCTTCAAGAAGGTGCTGAAGATTCAGCACCAGCCGAAGAAGAGTCCGCAGAGGAAGAATCTGTCGAGGAAGATGACTTCGATGCAGATTACGACGATGATGAAGATTGGGATGACGATGATGATTTCAGTGAAGAGCACGTTGCAAGACAGAAGCCAGTTCTCTCAGAAGAGATGAAGGCTGCCCTTGCACTACGTGCTGCACAGAAGAAGGGAACTCCTTCTTTCAGAAGAACCGAATGGTTCCGCTACAAGCGTCTATCTCGTTCTGGATGGAGAAAGCCACACGGAATGGACAACAAGCAGCGTCGCAATTTCAAGTACCGTGGTTCTCTAGTTAGAATTGGACACGGTAAAGTCAACGCAGCAAGCGGACTTCACCCGTCCGGTTTCGAAGAAGTGATGGTTCACAATCCTAGAGACCTCGACCAAATTGACGCTGAAACCCAAGCTGCCCGTGTTGGTGCAACAGTGGGCGGACGCAAGCGTGAGAACATTCACTCCCGTGCTGACGAATTGGGAATCAGAGTTCTAAACCGTAGGAGGGATCGCTGATGCAGATTACTAACCAAAAGAAGATGGCTGCTCAACTATTGAAGTGCGGTGTAAACAGAGTATGGATCAACCCATCCTACCTAGACCAAGTCGCACAATCTGTTCAGAAGGAAGATATCCGTGAGGCTATCGACAATGGATGGATTAAGGCAAAGGCCGTCCAAGGAACTTCTAGAGTACGTGCGCTAAAGCGCCAGAACCAGAAGAAGAAGGGACGTAGGAAAGGTCACGGAAAGAGATCTGGTTCCGCTAACGCTCGTAACCCACGCAAGCAACAGTGGATGGCAACTATCCGTGCACAACGCCGAACCTTGAAGGAGATGCGTGAAGATGGAACTCTAGATCGTTCCAAATACCGCCACTACTACCTAAAGGCCAAGGGTGGTTCATACCGTTCAATCTCTCACATGAAAGCTCAGATGAGTGTTGAAGGAATTAAAATTGGAGGTGACCAGTGATGGCAAGTGGACCAAGACAACGTAACCAATACCGCCGCCGCAGAAGTGGTGAAACCGATTATCGACGCCGTTTGAAACTACTGAAGAGTGGTAACTCTCGTGCTGTTGTTCGAATTTCAAACACTCGCGTTGTTTGCCAGGTAATCTCTTGGCAAGCAGACGGTGACAAGGTCGAAGTTTCTGTTACTGGAGACGACCTAGTTTCCCGATATGGATGGCCAGAGTCCAACTCTCGCAAAAATATTCCAGCATCTTATCTAACCGGATACGCACTTGGAAAGGCTGCATTATCTGCAGGCCATGACGAAGCTGTTCTGGACATTGGATTGGCTGCTAGCACATCTGGAAACCGTGTATTTGCTGCTCTAAAGGGAATGGTTGACGCAGGATTGGAGATTCCTCACGGGGATTCTGTCCTACCTGATGAAGACCGTATCAATGGAGCACATATCGATGATTCCTATGCTTCGGTTGTAGAAGCAACAAAGACAAAGATTGAGGAGGCGTTCTGAAATGAGTGAAGAAGAGATAACTCAAATGGCACCGGGTCTGATTCAGGCTTTTGCTGCACAAGAGGAAAACGAAGAGCAAGGTGGTCGCCGTCGCCGCCGCACAGCTGCGGATGAAGCAATTTCTGCTCTAAGAACATGGACTCCAAAGACTCGACTAGGCCGTGAAGTCATGGCTGGAAGAATCGTGACCTACGAGCAAGCACTTGCTTCAGGACTTCCAATCCGTGAGGTGGAAATCGTAGATGCACTAATTCCTAACTTAGAGGATGAAGTCATTAAGGTCAACATGGTTCAAAGAATGACTGACTCCGGTCGACGTGTAAGATTCAACGTCATGGCTTGTGTTGGAAACAAAGATGGATATGTCGGACTGGCAATGGCAAAAGGTAAAGAAGTTGCACAGGCAATTCAGAAGGCTCTAACCGCTGCTAAACTGAACATTATCCAAATCCAACGTGGTAACGGTTCTTGGGAATCAAGCGTAGGGCCTGGAACATCGGTTCCTTTCAAGGTTCAAGGACAAGCTGGTTCAACTCGTGTAACTCTAATGCCTGCTCCTGCAGGTAAGGGGCTGGTTATCGGAGAGACTGGGAAGCGTGTTCTAACTCTTGCTGGAGTGAGCGACGTATTGTCCAGAACAAAGGGACAAACTCGTACCACAATCAACTATGCTGCAGCAACTTTCAATGCGCTAGCAGCAATCAACAGAACTCGTGTTAGCGATACACAAAGAGCTGAGTTATTCATTCACAAAGGGAGGCTTCTAGAATGAGTTGGATCGTAGTAAGGGCACGCTCCGATGTAAAAGTCGAGCGTTCAATCAAGGAAACAATGGGAATGCTAAACCTAACTCGTGTTAACCACGCAGTTATCATTCCAGAGAACCCTCAGTACAAGGGTATGCTTCAGAAGGCTAAGGATTACATCACTTGGGGAGATGCTGACGCAGACCTTGTTGAGAAGATGATTTCCGAGCGTGGACGCCTTGTCGGTGACAAGCCGGTTACAGACGCTGATGTAAGCGAAGCAACCGAGTACTCATCAATCAAGGAATTCGCAGCAGCAATCGCTTCTGGCGATGCTACTGTCAAGGACATGCCTGACATGAAGAGAGTATTCAGACTACACCCGCCACGTGGCCCAAAGGGCTGGGGCGGACTAAAGCGCACCTACGTTATTGGTGGCGCTCTTGGACCTCGTGGAGAGGATATTTCGGCATTAGTCGAAAGAATGATTTGAGGTGATTTTGATGAGCAAAGCAAACAAGCATCGAGGACGTTGCCGCACACACGGAAGAGGCCACAAGGCTGGACGTGGAGCAGGTAAGCGTGGAGGTCGCGGTAGAGCTGGAATGAACAAGCACCGCGTTATGACTCGTATCAAGTACATGCCAGGGCACTGGGGTATGCACGGATTCAATCGTGACCCTAGCCTAAGAAAAGTCTATGTTACCTGCAATGTAGGTGACTTAGAAGGCATGGCTGATGGAAAGGATTCAATCGATCTAACCGAGATGGGAATCGACAAACTTCTCGGCTCTGGAAGAATTAGCACTGCATTGACTGTAACTGTTGAAGAGTGGTCTGCTAAGGCAGCCGAGAAGATTTCAGCAGCAGGCGGTTCAATCGAAGGCGACGATGATGAAGAGGAGTGGGAATGAATACCTTAATCGGTTTTCATTAGACTTCATTAAAACATAATACTTGGAGGAATGTAACATGGGCAAGCAATCAATCCCTTGGGCAGTTGGACTAACAGGTCTACTGTACTTTGGAATGCTAGGATATTGGCAGTATGATGCATTCGAAACAGCCCTATTTGGTTCCGGAAACGCAACACAGAATGCTATTGACGGAGCAATATTCGGATTTGCTTTCGGTGTAATATATGTGGCATTCATGATTTGGTGTTTCACTAGAGATATGCCTGAAGGCCTCAAGGAAGTACCGGTTATTGGACGCTATGGTAAGATGCTAGCATGGTTGGCCTTCTTAGGCACAGCAGTCTGGTATTGCCGCCCTAACGCTTGGTATGATGGAACTCACCAAGACCTAGTTGGATATCTTCTGGTAGGTGTAATTCTGCTTGGATTCGGTGCCGCAGCAGCACTGACATGTTTCATGTACAGTGGAGAAAAGAGCAGCCGTCTGTACGCTTTGCGCCGGTTCGTAGACACATATCCTACGATCACTAAGCCAGAGCGCCACGTTAGATTCAACGAAAAGTTGTGGACAACAACTCTCGTTCTAATCATTTACTTCGCAATGACCAACGTCATGATTTGGGGTCTGTCCGGACAAGCACTTGACTTGTTCAGTGGTTTCCGTTCTATCATGGCGGGTGCATCTGGTACAATCATGCACTTGGGTATCGGTCCAATCGTTACAGGTTCGATTATTATGCAATTGTTCGCTGGTGCGAAAATTATTCGCCTGGACTTGCAAGATTCTGAAGACAAGGCAATGTACCAAGGTGTACAGAAGCTTCTGGTTCTTCTGATGATTCCTATCGAATCTATTCCACAGACCTACGGTTTCCTAGACCCAACAGAGGCTTTGATTACCAATTACGGAATGGGTTGGGCTAACTTCGTAATCGTTGCTCAGTTGTTCGCAGGTTCCTACTTAGTATTCCTACTGGACGAACTTGTAAGCAAGTGGGGTATTGGTTCAGGTATCTCTCTATTCATCGCTGCTGGTGTAGCACAGTCTACTTTCGTCGGTACTCTATCACCAATGCCAGCAACCTCTGGATTGGATTACAGCCTGCAAAACCCACCATCCGGTACTTTACCGATGATATTCTACATGTTTAGGGAGGCGTCGAATGCCGAAATGATATCTCAAAACGGATTCGAAACGATTCTGCTGACGCATGTAAATCCTGTAGCAGCACTGTTCTCATCCGTCGTAGTATTCCTTGTGGTAGCCTATGCTGAATCGAGTAAGCTCGAATTGCCACTGACTCACGGGAAGGTCCGTGGTCATCGTGGAAAGTATCCAATTCGTTTGGTATACGCATCTAACATTCCGGTTATTTTGATGGCTGCACTGCTTGCGAACATCAACATGTTCACTCTACTATTCTGGAACCATCCAACTCTGCAGAAGACACCGATACTTGGTAAGGAAGGTTGGGGAAGTATGTCTGAGTATATTGGAACGTATGAACCCGGTTCATCAACACCAAGTGGTGGATTCGCATGGTACTCTTCAATGGTCAATGGTGTGAACGATTGGCTGATTCCATTGCTGAATCAGCAAGGCGATATCTATGGTCATAGCCTATGGCAAATAGGTGGCCACGTAGTGTTCTATGTCACATTGATGACGGTAGGTTCGATGGTATTCGCTAAGTTCTGGATCGATACAACGAATATGGGCTCTAAGGACGTAGCTAAGCAAATTGAACGTACAGGTATGCAGATTCCTGGTTTCCGTAAGAATCCACTTGTTCTAGAGCGCATTCTAGAGCGCTACATCCCTCCAGTGACTTACTTCTCTGGTGCATTCGTAGGTCTGTTAGCAGCAGGTGCTGACTTGCTAGGAACGGTGGGTAATGCTACCGGTACGGGTCTGTTACTTGCCGTAGGTATCATTTTGCGTACATACGAGCAAATCCAGAAAGAACAGGCAATGGAAATGCATCCAATGCTGAGACAGTTCTTCGGTGCTGAGTGATAGATAATTCAGCAATAATGCTGGATTTTTGGTGAATAGATTGTGATTTTATCATGATGGTTTTTTACTTGTAAATTCCCACAGTTTCTGGCATGTATTTTCTGTGAGTTCAGATATAATCTATACGCTAAGATTGCTTAGCAGTGTGCCGATTTGGAAACTAATGCTAACAGTCACCTTGATATACGGGTGGGAGTTGGGCGAGATGCTTGCGTCGTT
>DAGO01000006.1 GCA_002498185.1 Euryarchaeota archaeon UBA10
TGGACCTGCAGGTGGTGTAGGAGGTGTAAGTGGAGATAGTGGTGCTTCTCTAACAGAGGCAGAACTTGGTGCATGTGCTAGCAACGGGTCTTCGGTCCTCGAAGGTTGTGAAAGTGGCGCCTCTCGAACCGGGTTGGCATTGAGAATAGGCGCATCTCTTGCATCATTGCTTGAAGTTAATCCAGTGGATAGAGTGTCTAACTTCGATGTAATCATAGTCTCTCCGCCCTCGGAGTTTTCTGCTGAATAAGAGGTTAGTACAACCTTTGAAGGGTCTATCATTTCACGTTCTTTGACATTTCCAAAATCAGCTAAGTTTTGGTCAAATGCTCCTGAGAAAAGGGACGAACCAATATTGCTGGATAACTTCCTTCCTTGAGTCACACTATATTCGAAATCATGTGCATACGGTCCCATTTTGATTTCATCAGAAGAGCCCTTGAGTGCGAATGTCCATTCGCCAGAATCTAGTGGAAACTCGAAGGTCCAGTCTCTTTGGATTCCCGGTCCTAGGCTAGTTACACCTTCCTGGGATAGGTGCTTAGCGCCAGTATTTGTGATAACGGCTACATCCAATCCTCCCATGGGAACCGGGGCTTCATTAGTGATTGACACAGTCGCAATGATAACATCTTCATCATCGTCGTTAATGTCCATTTTGATATTGATAACTTCGGCCTGTAGAGAGCCACTGCTTCCAGTTGTTGGTACACTCATGCCGCTCACCAATCAGTCCACTATCGCAACCATACTTGAATACAACCGTGTACAGGTGCCTATCTTAGTCCGCCACGCGTCTCAATCGGTAATGACCAATCTACGGCTGCCATGGTATTGTTAGCGAGATCTATTGGGCTTCTCTTTCCTTCATGCCTCCAAGTTTTGAATACATCCCAAAGACCTAGCAATACCCCCAAGAATGGAATGACATACTTGACTTTGTAAACAGCTCGTCTGCCCCATCTATCAACATCGAGTAGACTTCCATCATTTTTCACAACTGCAATCCTCATGGCTCGTTGACCTAAACTTCGACCGTAATATCGCCCGGTGTACTTGAAATAAAGCCAGTAAAAGGTTAGGTGAATTATCCATGTACCTAGTACATAGGGTGCTTGTGCGGTTAGTAACAAGTCAACCGCCATGAGATAATTGTAGAACGTCATACGAGAAACTGCAGCAATAATCAGCGTGATTAGAAATGCATCAAGGGCTAGTGCGACCATGCGTTTCCATATTGGAGCGATTAACATCCCTTCCGGTATAGTCGCAGCAACGGCTGCTTGAGCCATTGTTCCTGGCTTGTGGACGCTAACCGGGGAGTCGGCCATGTACAGGGCTTGGGTCATTCCTTTGAAAGTCTGGCCCTCAAGAGTTTACAATATGCCAAGCCATCAGATTTGATTCAGAGACCCAATCTAGCCAACTTGCCCAGGTAGCATCATTTCTCAAAGTCCTATCATCGCCAACAACAATCAGCCCGCGTTTTGCTCTGGTCAAAGCGACATTTAGTCTTCGATAATCAGACAGGAAACCGACGATTCCATTCTCGTTTGCTCTTACTGTTGAGAGAACAATGATCTCCTTTTCACGACCTTGATATCCATCTACAGATTTGATTTCTAAGCCATCGATTTCATCATTCATCATGCTTCGAATAAGCCTAACTTGCCCTGCGTACGGTGATATTACTCCGATCTCTTCAGCGCTGATGTCACCGGGTGCAAGCAGGTCGTTCACGATTTTTATCACAATGGCAGCCTCATCCATATTCGAGCGGGAAGAACCAGCCTCCTCCTCAATTTCTGAACCATGAACAGGGACGAAAGAGACCGGTTTATCCCAATCTGGCCACAAGAAGCCGGCCACAGGAGGTCTTTGTGCGGACGAGCATCCATCTTCTAATCGATTTTCATAAAATCGTGCAGAAGGGAATTCACGAATTGTGGGATGCATTCTGTACTGCGTGGTTAGCATGTGAGCAGGAATCCCGTTTGATAGAAGCCTTTCGAATAATGGAATGTTCAATCCTCCCTCCTCCGCCCGGCGCGAAGTTACAGTAGGCGGTAACTGCCTGTGGTCTCCCACAAGGATAAGTTGCCTAGCACCTTTGACAATTGGTACAAGAGCTGAAGGCTCGGTTGCTTGGGTTGCTTCATCGATTAACACAATCGAGAATTTTCGATTAGCGATAGTAAAGTGTCCTGCTCCTATGTTCGTCGTACACAAAACTTCAGCGCCTGATAGTACCTCATCGGTTATTCGCTGTTCTAATTCGCGAATTTCTCGATAATTTTTGTTGATGTCTTTGTGCGCCATACCCCTATCTTTGCCTTTCAAGTCGTGTAATTTAGAGCGAATGCCCTCGGTTTCTTCGCGAATAAAATTGATTTCATCCTGCTTCGGATGGCTTGATACTTTAGCATCAAGAGTGGCTTCGCGTAAACTCTCTCTCACCTTTACCGGACGACCGAATCGGACGGCCTTGACTCCCAAATCAATCAAACCTTCCAGAAGGTTATCCACAGCTACATTGGATTCAGCACACGCCAAAATTGGACCTCGGCCCATTTCGATTAGTGCTTTGAGTAGGTGCACAGCAGTGTGCGTTTTTCCAGTCCCCGGAGGACCTTGAATCATGGTTAATCTCTGCTTTACAGCAGTTTCAATGGCATTTTTTTGACTTTCATCCAACGTCATTCCTGCAATATTCAGAGGACGTATTTTCTGGCCGTGGATTTCAGGAGGTCTCTGAGCAGAAGTAACAAGATCGTGTGGCTGACACAGCAACAGGTCTCTAAGAGGAGTGCCTCCGTCTCCTTCGGTTGAGTGGAATGAAATGAGCGCCTCATGCATCCTATCGTGAGCAACACGATTAGCACCCTTGTCTAGGCGCCAGCCACCTTTGCGCAAATCGCCTGGTTTGTCCTTAGCAACAATACGGATTCTTGAATTGTTTCTGTCTAGCACGACTCCTTCGATAACCTTCTCTCCCCATGGTCTTGCTCTAGAAATTATGACCATGTCTCCATGACCGAATCTATGGAATGGAAGAGGACCTCCTCCTCTAGCCTCGAAAACTAGTATAGGGTCACCGAAGAACCTGCCTGATGTTCTACCCACGAGGTCGAAGAGAGCAAGTCCTGCGCTCAGCATTTTTTGTTTCGACCAATTTTTCCACCTTTCCTGAACTTGGCTTAATTCATCATCTAACTCGATTCCAATGAGATTAGTAAAACACTCAAAATGGTCCTGAGATTTTCGCCATTTGGCTTCGTGAGCCACATTCGAAGATTTGTTTCCACTAGGACGAGTGTTCATTCTTCGCACTCCGCCCCTCTCGGACATAACAAAACCGTAGTGTCGCTGGTATAGCATCTTGTCGATGGTCGAGAATAGGTGATGCTTAACAATGAAAGAGGAGCCGAGCAGGTGCTGGTGGGTATGTTTAGGCGTAAGTCAACCGCAGAGATAGAGGGCGAGATTTGCCCATACTGCGAGTTTGTAAACAAGCCGGATTCAACCACTTGCGCTCAGTGTTACTACGAGTTAGATAAGGCCCCTAGGGACCAAGGTGAGCCACTGTCCTCAGAGGTTAGCAATTCGATTTTCGATGAATTGATGGCTGATGATGATGATTCTTGGGAAGAAGGAGAGGCGCTTGACGTAGTCTTAACTTTGGACCAAGATCCGCTAGAGGTTGACCAATACGAGGTTACAGATTTTGATGCTGAAGAACCTGAAAAAATTGGTTTCATGGAATCCTCATCACCCGAGTTACACGATACAGTAGACCATGAACCAGTTGAGATTCATGCTGATGATGTTGGCGAGGAAATCAAGAATGTTCCAAAATTGGAATTCACAAAGACCGATCCTTTCGATGAAGTTCCAGAACCTGTTCACCAGGGTAAGGGAACAGTATTTTCACCAAGTCAACCTAGCAAGGTTGACGATGATTTGCTTGGACATGTTGGCGGTTCAGAATTACCATCTTTACCACCAGATGAACTGTATGAAAACAAGATTGATTTTACCGTGAAGAAAGCGCCAGCACCTACTCCTGCAGTCGTACTTCCTAGTATGTCAAAGATGGAACCTTCTCCTGCGCCTGCGGTTGAATTACCTAAACCGGTATCAGAGCCGATTGCTCAGCAAGTTGAAAGTGAGCCAACAACTACGGTTGAACCAGTCTCACAACCAGTTCAAGAGACCGTAGTTGAAGAGGTAACTGAAACCCAAAATCTAGAGCCAAAGGGCGAAGTCACCCCAGTTGCAATACCAATTCCTGAACTCTCATCTAGGATTTGGCCATGGCCAGAAGCAGACGCTTGGGATGCACGTCAAGTGTACCGCGAAGTAGTCTCAGCTTTAGAGATGGTAAAGAGTGGGAAAATCGATAATGCAGCATCAACTATCGACACATTGGGCCCTCACTTAACGGATGATAACATCGACATGATTTACCACATTGGAATGGTTCTGAAACAATTGGGACGAATTGATGAAGTTAAAGGAATGCTCGAAAGGGCGAAATCAGCGATGCCTGATAATGAACATGTTTCATCGGCAGTAGCCCATCTTGGAGTGTAGGGGGTATTGTATGGAAACGCCGGAGTTAGCGGTTAACGACCACGTGATTCTGCGGCCAATAAATAGGCGAATCCTACCTGAGGTAATGAGTGCCTATTTGGAAGATCCACAGGCAGCCAAAGCAGCCCTCCCGTGGTTAAAAGAAGGCGAGGAAGCACGAAGACAAATCGCTGACCTAATGATAGATTTAGAATTACATAAAAACGGAGATTCGATACACTTCTGGGCAATCCACTCTATGGAAGACAACTCATTTGTTGGAATGATTGGATTAGGAGATGAACTCCAATTGGCAGCATCTGCTTACAATCTAGGATATTGGGTGCGTAAGAGTTGGAGAATGAAAGGAATTGCACGCGCTTGTGTTGATGCCATCTTCAATTGGCAAACTCAGAGGACCGAGCAATCTCTTATCGAAATTACAGTTCATCCTCATAATGAAGCAGGCCTAGCTACCTGCAAATCAATTTGTGAAAAATGGAAAGGCCTAGCAATCGAAGGTTTTGTCCCGATTGAAATTGATAATCGTACAATTCCACACGTTTTGCATTTGATTCAATTAAACCGTGGTGATTAGATGAAGCCGGTCTGGTTGACCGTTGACAGTGACGATCTTCGTCACATACCTTCATCTCAAGGCCATCCAACTCGCTCAAAGGGAATACCACATGATGGAACTTCTCCAGAGATGTTAGAGTCGATGGATTACTTCCGGAAATGGTTAGATAGAACCCAAGTATCTCTTACAATTTTTGTGATTGCAGACCAACTCGATGATCCTGTTTTCGCCGGCTGGTTACGAGATTTACTAGAAAATCATCCACAGGTTACCGTTGGCTGTCACGGCTTGACTCACAAATGTTGGTCGGCATACCCGGAGGATTCGGAAGGATTGCTCAAGGCATTGGTAGAGGCCGATGTAAAGTTACACAATTTCGCTAAAGATGCCTGGAGGCCCTGGTTTAGAGCACCGGCAGGATACATCGCCCCATGGATGGCCCCTGTTATCGCGAAGGCTGGATTTGAATTGGATAGCAGTGTAAATCCGTCTTGGTTAGTCAGAAAAAAAGCAGGCCCATGGAAGGATTGGAATGCGGTTGAGAAGGCGTTGAAAGATTCGGGTCTTGTCAGTAAGCCGTGGCTATGTCGGTTATCCCTGCCAACCTGTGGTCCAGCACTTTCGATTCCGTTTCTCTCATGGAATGCGCGCAAGGCTTGGTCGAAGTTAGGACCATTCGTATTGCCAGAAGAAGCGGAACACACTGTATACTGGCATATTCTTGACCACCGTCGCAAAAATGGACTCTGGAAACCACCATTAATGATTGAATGAGCCCAAAGGGCTCAAATCTTGCTCGACCTAGGAGTGTCATGGAGAAGAAGTTCTGGCGGGCACTTCTCCTGATTGGAATCGCAATGCATTTTCTTGCTGCATTTCTGATGCCGCTTGGATTGGATGCCCATGTTCATGCATCATATGTCAGCGACGGAATGGACGATGGTGAAGCTCACCTAGAGTGGGGCGAACTGAGGCCTGATTCTCCTGAGAGTTCAACTCCCAAAGAAGTACCAGCTGATGACAAATGGTTCGCTTGGCATTCGATAATTGAGATATGGTTCACGGCTTTCTCCGCTTCAGTTACCTCTTTACACATATTGAGCCTAATAGGAGGACTAGGTTGTCTCGCTACAATTTTCCTCGTGACACGGAACCTGTTTGACTCTGAGCAGGCTCTAAGGCTGACAGCCTTGGCATCGATATATCCTCCACTGATTCGGGCAACTGGCCGATTTTATCAGGAAGGAATAATTTTGATTTTAATCACACTAGCAGTCTATTCGATTATTCGAGCAGTAAGGGATTCAAAGTTCAGTTATTGGTGGGCAATTCCTGTACTGTGTGGCGTTTTGATATTGTCATTCAAAGGGATGCCACTGTGGTATATTCTTCCAGCCATTGCGGTATTGCTGGCCTCTAGCAGATTAGAGATGAATCAAATTCATATTGCAATCATTGCATTATTCGTACAATTGGTAATCCTATACCGTAACGAAGTTTCACTTTCTCACCCAGATATCGTGCCAGCACTACTATCTTCATTCATAGGTTATTTCTTATTCGTAATCTGCGGTATGCTCATTATTTCAAAGGATGAATCCCCTTCTAATTTCGAGTCTGATTTACTGTTCCGCGGTTCAAAAATGGTCGCAGCATGTCTGATTGGATGGGTTGCAGCGTTGTGGGTTACTGAAGCTGTAGCTTTGGAGAAGGGCTTTTTCGACATCGTTTATTCGTTCAGAAATAATCCAAGATATTTCTCACTATTACTCATACCACTATGGTTCAGCCGATTACTGAAAACGGACTCAGTCGGCCTTTCAAGTGATAACGGAGAAAATAAAATCGTTGTAGGGCTTGTTTCAGCATTACTTGTCATCAACATCTTGGTACTTTCAACAACGGGAACAACAGGTTCTGAATACGTAGGTTCACACTTGGGCGATGAGATTACAGATGACGAGGATTTGTTATTTGTCTCCGACTCACCCCTTGCCATGCATCGTTTGTACTCGATCAAATTCTCAATGGACCCCGACAGTGATGGAGAAAGCATTGGCCACTGGCGCTCCAATGATTCAGGGTGGCAAGTGGAATTATTAGAGTGCGATCAATTATCTAATGTGACATGGATTTTCGTATTCCATGACTTGACGCCATCGATATCATCAGAATGGGAAGAAGTCGATTTCGAAGGTTCAGACAAAGTTAGTCAAGGGTACCAGTTGTACAAATGGGGTGGAGAAGGTGAGCGATGTGCTTGAGGGAGTGAAAGTATTGGACCTCTCGAGGATTCTAGCAGGCCCATACTGTGCGCAAATGCTGTCAGATTTAGGTGCCCAAGTCACCAAAGTTGAGGCGCCTTGGGGGGATGATACACGAGGC
>DAGO01000016.1:0-160 GCA_002498185.1 Euryarchaeota archaeon UBA10
ATTGGCTATGTTGCTTCTATTCCTGATTCTATTCATTGCATTCGAAGGAGTTCTTCTCAAGAAGAAAGATCCAGAACCATGGAGACATGTATTCAGTATCATCTACTATGGATTCGGAGATGCAAACCGATACACGTACTATGCTAAATCGAATAAAATC
>DAGO01000016.1:193-954 GCA_002498185.1 Euryarchaeota archaeon UBA10
ATGATGTTCCAGAACCAGCACCTAATGCAATGGTCATCTTCGATGAAAGCAGGCATATCCAACCAAGTATCGCTTCTGAATCATACAACACGATTTACTTCCTGCTAGTTTACTTCACAGGTGAAGGATTGGCTATGTTGCTTCTATTCCTAATTCTATTCATTGCATTTGAAGGAGTACTTCTCAAGAAGAAAGACCCTGAGCCTTGGAGACACGTTTTCAGCATCATTTACTATGGATTCGGAGATGCTAACCGGTACACATACTATGCTAAATCGAATAAAATCAAACAGGTATTCCTATCAAAGGTCAGGAACCAAAACGGATTGACTCGTGAAGAGTTCGACTCCTTACCTGCTAGAGAATTGCAGAGCATGATCAACGACCCTGTATTGGTTAAGTTCGTATTCGAAAATAAGAATTATTCATTGGAACAGACCGTAGCTATCGTCAAGCGAATAAAGGTCTGGGGAAGGACCTGAGGTGAGCTAAATGTGGACACGTAAAGCAGCATTCACATTCACCGGAGGAATCGCATTGATTCTGATTGGTATGATGATTTCCAATCACCAAATGATGATTCTTGGTGTTACATTCATAGCATTCATAGTCGTTAATTCCTGGGTCAGTGGACACGGTGATGTTGAAGTTCAGAGAACACTATCTGCTGACAACTTGTACAAAGGCGACGATTTGTATGTCGAATTACTAGTCACAAATCGAAGCAGGCGAAAAACACAGCAATTGGAAGTCTATGACAA
>DAGO01000016.1:1368-6285 GCA_002498185.1 Euryarchaeota archaeon UBA10
CTGCGCTGTCCTTTGAGAGGGCACTACTCTATTGGCCCAGTATCGCTGCGATATCGTAACACATTCAATCTCTCTGTAGACGAGATGTACGTTGACCACCACTCTGACATTATCATCTTCCCTCAAATTAGAGATGTCGAGGAAGCATTCATTCGCTCACGAACCGCAAAGATGTACACTGGTGCAACTACTCTAAGAACACCAGGACCAGGAACGGAGTTCTATTCCCTGAGAGAATATGTACCGGGTGACCCGTTCAAGAACATCAATTGGAAGGCGTTTGCAAGAACTGGAGATTTGATGATCAATGAGAAGTGTAGAGACGCTGTAACCGATTTGTACATCATCTTAGATAGCAGAGATATTGCAAGAATAGGAACTGTTCTGAAGAATCCGCTTGAGATGGGTACTGTTGCAGCTGCTAGCCTAGCATCCTTCTTCATCAAGCGGCGTGATTCGGTATCACTTACAATCTATGATGAAAAATTGTCTTTCTTACCTCCCGATACCGGAGACAAGCAGTACTTCAAAATCCTCTCATCACTAGCGGGCGTTGCTCCTCGTGGAACTATGCCACTACAAGCCGTAACTAACAGCCTAGCGGCAAGATTCAGCCGTGGAAGCCCTGTATTCATCATTTCATCATGTGAGGGTGATGGTACCGTTCCATCTGCTGTTAGAGACTTGGTTGGAAGAGGTCACGAAGTGACTGTTCTTTCACCATCATCGATTGATTTCGAGCGACTTGTTAGCCGCATTCCTAGAATGTCATACGAAGTTCTCAAACTTGAAAGACAGAATAGGCTCACATCTCTGGCTGGTTTCGGCAGTCAGGTGATTGATTGGATGCCGGACATGGACCTATCCCAGGCTCTATTGCAGGTGAGAGGATACTGAGGTGAAATCATGGCAGGAGAAGTTACACCTCAAGGAGAAGGCGCAAGGTCGCTGCATCTACGCCAATTGAGAGTACAGTGGCAGATTGTTACTCTACAGGTACTGGCGACGCTTGCTCTAGTGTGGATGTATCTAGAAGTTGTATCCACTTACGTTGTAGGAAGCATTGACCACACTCAGTTATTCGATACGCTAGAAACCGCACTAGGTACAGAATTGCCTCTGGCAGATTGGCTAACAGGTAGCGGAAGCGATGGCCTAGCTAGATTCTACGTTCCAATGGGCCTAGGCCTAGGTCTTGGAGGAGCGATGGCTGTACTGGCCTTCCAAACTCCTAAGTTCCAGCAGAGAGTCAAACTCGGATTCATAATTACCATGATCATTTTGCTAGCAGGTAGATTCACCTTTGGCTATGCTTGGCAACTCATAGGTGATGGATGGGGCGCTCCCGGTGAGGATGTTTTGAAGTTGCTTGAGTGGCCTTTGTTGATGATGCTTTCACTAATTATTCTGACATTCTACCTACTACCAATTATTACTGGTACCAGAGGAATTTGGGGTCTATCTAGGAGAGGTGTCGCTTGGTCAATCGGATTCACTCTACTATTCCTTGGAGTCCATGCAATCCTGACATTCCCATTGATTAGATCTCAATTGGGAAGTTACGGCTCTCAATTAACAACTCTAGAAATCATTGTCTCAGAGCCTACAATATTCGGTTTAGTCACGGCTGAACAGTTCTCTCTAATCCTAATCGCATGTTTGATGATGGTATTCCAAGAGTCAGCGTTTGGCGTGATTCGCCAACTAGAGTACGCATATAGATTACCAGAATCTTGTAAGAGAGACCCAGAGTATGTTGCTCAAATGGACAATCTTCTGAATGGTCACATCAGACATACCGCTGTCTTCCTTTCGCTCACAGTAGTCGCAACTACAATCGCATTAGGATTCCACTCTGTACTCCTAGACTGGGTTGGGGGAGTCACAGGCTCGCAATGGGCTTCACAGGTAGGTGAATCTATCGAGTTAACTCTAACATATGGTTTGGTTATCTCTGCGTTACTATTCCTAGGAATAATGGCGCTACTACGATTTGTAGTTCCTTGGCAGAGAGTTTGGGGGCTAATTGAGTCCTCATTTACCCCTAGAGAGTAATCACTTGGAAAGAGTGGATTGGAGCGCCCTTCCAATACCTTCAGTCAATACCAAGACTATCAGTGGTAAACCACACACCCAAGATAGAATCAGGCTTGCACCGTCTAAGTGTTCCTGCAAAGCAATGCCTGCATACACTCCAACTGCAATCAATCCCAAGAATAGGAGTTTTTCAACCCATAATGGATAGTAGGTCGAACTCATTTAATCGCCTCATAAGTCAATTCCATCTAGGGAGTCTTCGAGTTCGTCCAAAGCCGAATCTGCAACTACTCCCGGTTCAACTGGGTCTGTTCTTCGAGCCCATCTGGCATCTAATCGAGCTAATTCTTCTTCCAATGTCGCTCTTTCATCATCATGAGATATGGCTGCTGTATCCTCTACTGATACCTCTGACTCTTCCTCAACTGGAGTAGACAATTCTTCCCATTCTTCAGTGATATCACTTACTTCGACTGCTACTGCTACTTCTTCATCGATCAATTCGCCCTTCATCTGTTCAAGAACTACCTCGTTTACCGGTGCTCTCTCACCAGCCGGTACAGAATCTCTCTCAAATGGAAGAATTCCATCTCTCTTGAAATCCCACAATGCACCACGAACTTCACCCTTGACAAAGCCACTAGCGTCTAGTTGTGTAAGGAGTTCTTCCAGAGCACTTGTTGTAGCCTCGAGTTTGACCGCTGAACCTGCATCTCTCATATCTGCTTCAAGATGGATGTCATCCAACGCCTTCTGAATCAATGCTCGAGTTTCTCTTGCAAGGACAGGCAATGATTCAGGTCTGCGAGTATTGCTCATTAGCGCCTGTACTTGTTCTGAAGGAGCCCCTAGCTTCTCAAGTTGCTCGAGAACATTTCTAATTCTTCTGAGCATGGTAACCGAGCGGTCGTAATCTTCGAGCAGACTCTCAAGGTCAAGAACAAGGCTGGTTACTGTTTCACCTAACTGGTGTTCAAGTCTCTGTTGCACAGACCATCTTGCCAATCCTCTAACTGCCCCCGCAGTTTGTGGAACTTGTCTCTCTAGAAGAGACATCACTTCATTGGATAGAAGGTGCCTCGGGGTTGTAGCAACATGGTCTACACATCCTTGAATTACTTGCAAAGCACGTTCTACAGCACGGTCGAGAAGGGAGACTGAGTATCCTAGTGTTCTAGCATGCTCTAACCTTTCCAGAACTGGGCCCAATCCATCGAATTGTGCTCCATCCTCAAGCAATGCTTGAGCTAGTGGCTCCTCGGATAACTTAGCACGCAGCAATTCTGCTTCCTTGATGTCAGAGAGGGCTTCTTCATGAGCAATGGCTAATGCCTCTGCCTGGTCTAGCAAAGTGGACAATTCTGCTTCTGCTTGACCTCTTCTAGCGCCTAAATCGCCTAATTCCTTGAGAACTTGGCGGCGTTCATCCATCAATTCTCTCATTTCAGATTGAATCATTGATGCACGGTTTTCTTGCTCAGTCAATCTAATTCTGTCATCCTGAGTTCTTTCACTAGCGGACTTAGATTCTGCTTGAATCTGCCTTAGGCTCAATTGAGCATCACTGATTTTTGCTTCTAATTCGGATAACTCGCCTTGAGCTCTGCGGTGCCTGTCTCGAGTTGCTTCCACTTGCTCCTCTATCATTCTCTGACGGCGCTGGTCATCCTCAATTCGAGAGCGAATGCTTGCCAATGTTGCAGAGTGTGAATCGATATCGCTGGATAATGCTGCCTCCTTGGTAGCCATTTCCTCAATCTTAGCAGATAACTCAGAACTCGCTTTGTTGTCACCAAGGATTCTTGCTAGTTCGACGGCTCTCTCGCTTAGTTGATGCTCGAGTTCGTTAATTCTCTTCGAGAGTCTGTCGCTTCTAGATTCTGAATTTTCAGCAGTGGCCTGTGCAGCAGACAAATCGAGTTGTAATTGGTCAATTGTGCGGTTGTATGCAGCGATTTTCTCTTGAATATCAGATGCTTGGCGGTTTGCTTCATTTGCGTTAACCTTGGCTGCGCTCTCGGATTTTTGCGCTGATTCAAGAGTTACCTTCAAAGAAGCAATTTCTTGATTTGCCTGAGATAATTGCAATTCTGCCTTCTCAAGTTTTCTTCGCAAACCATCATCTATTCCAGCAGAGGTTTCGATAGTAGCTAGTCCTTCTGAAGGGGTTGCAATAGAGATTGCAAATTCGAATCTAGTTCTTTCTTTGCGTAATTTTTGCAAGCCAATTTCAAAACCATACAATTGCATTAGCATTTGCTTAATCAACGCTTGACGTGATTCAGAACGGGTACGGGTTGTTGCCAGTTCATCACAGAATTGTGACAGATTGAAATCGATAACGTTACCCGATTCTGGGCCTAGAATTGTGCCCACTGGAAGTCTGTGTAGAGCCAGAACTCGGCGAGACTCACAGAGTGAATTAACAGCTTCAACGACCTTCGTTTTACCCGGTGCTTGCATTGCAACAGGCACGCCCTTGACTAAAGCAACTCGAATGGCCTTTGATGACTTTCCTGCGGTCAGATGCCCGGTTAGGCCTTCTTCGACTGCGCTAGTAAGCATTGAGAGAACTGCGTCTGTCCCACCTCTGCCTTCTCTAACAACGTGACCATCTGTAAGTGCTTCACCATGTGAACCCATTGCGTCTATCTGACCATCCATTAAGGCGGCAATTTGGCTAATCAATCGGCTATGGTCTACATCCGCTTCTGTCCAAATTGCGAGAGCGACATCTCCAGCTTCAGCCAATAGAAGTGAACCATCACCGGTGTGCAAAGTCCAATGACCTGCACCCTCTAATCCTAGATCGCTTGCCATTGCTTTCCTTCCAGCCAGTGTTTCACCTACTTGGGCTGCAAGTTTGTCTGCACTAGCCGG
>DAGO01000016.1:6683-12246 GCA_002498185.1 Euryarchaeota archaeon UBA10
CCTAGAACGGCTGAGAGGTCTCTCGATAGCAAGCGTTCAAGTGAATCTCCTGAGCCAAGCAAACCTCTCATGTCAGCACTGTGCTCGAATGCCTCTGGTACAATCTCTGCTACTGAGCCAAGAGCGGATTGCGTCCAAGCCCTAGCGATAAGTCGATGTTGCTCTAATTCCAAGGTTTCCAAGCGGTCCTTAGCCGCTTTACCACATAGCAAAACCTTGCCTTTAGCAGGTTCTGCAATCCATCCGACAACTCTACCGGCACGAACTATGCGATGACCGCTAGCGGTGGACCTTCGTCCCAAATAAGTCGTAATCGAACCGTTTTCAAATGGCAATATTACGCCATCGCTTACATCGATTTCATCATCAACTGGCATTCCATATGGTAGATCGAACATGTCCATCACCTCATCACTGAGTTCAGCATATCAACATCACACTCGACTGCGTGTCGCCACCTAGCTATCCTGCCACCTTTCTTGCCAGAAATGACTAGGCTTGCATCTTCACTCAACCGAGTCAAGAGATACAATCCATCTCCTTCTGACCAAACTTCCAAGCCTCTTCCGACACTAACCGTTTGTTCGAGTCTGTCCATGGCTTGGACCATTTGGGTGGCATGTTCAACCATCGGTGCACGACCTCTCTTCCCCACTGCAGCGACCAAACCATCTCTACGAGAAATGATGTATGCTTGGTCTGCCCCAGGTAGGGCTGAAAATCCGGCCAAAATGCGTTGCATCATGCGCGCTCAAATTGCTGCAGGTTGAAAACGGCTTCAAGAAGTTTGGCTTTCCCAAACGCCCGTAGGGCGGTTTGTGGGGTTGTTTGATTTTGCCAACTAGTTTTTTGTGAACCGTAGGATTTAGTTCGAGATTTCCAATTGATAATTTGATTTTTCAATTGAAAAAATTAACCGTTGACATCAAGCCTAGAACCTCGTCGAATTACCATGAGCGGCCTTTTTGATGTCCCGAGTTGCGATAAGTGTCGCAATCCGGCTATTCATCACCAAGTGTACTCTGGAAGAATGATGTGTGGAGCACATCTCGCAGAAAGTGTAAGGAAGAAGGCTTCCAAGGCTCTTCGGCAACAACTGGTGCTTCCTAAAGGAAAACATACCACAATCCTAGTTGCGATCTCTGGAGGCAAGGATTCTGCAGTATTACTGGAAAGGATCCACGAAAATCTAGGTAAGCGCAGGGACGTGACAATAGTTGGAGGATGCGTAGATGAAGGAATCGAAGGTTACAGGCCACCATCCTTGGAATGTGCTAGGAAATTGTGCGAAGATTTGGGAATTAGATTTGAGACCGTTTCCTATCCAGAATTAGGGTTCAAAGAAATGGACGAGGTCGTTGACAAAATAGTTCAGCTAGAAGAGAGGAAGGCTCCGTGCTCATACTGTGGAGTTTTCAGACGCCAAGGAATCAATCATCTTGCAGATAGAGTCAACGCAGACGTCATCGCCCTTGGACATAATCTAGACGACATGGCTCAAACCATAATGATGAATATGCAAAATGGTGATTTGGAGAGAACTCTGAGATTAGCCCCCCACACCAGCACGCCGCTAGAAGGGATGGTTCCGAGAATCGTCCCACTGCGCTGGATTCCAGAACAAGAAATTCATCTCTATGCTCTTCACAAGAACTTGCCAATACACCATGAGGAATGTCCTCATGGCGAAGGCGCATTGAGATTCAGGCATCGTGAAACTATCGCTATGATGGAGTCGGATGTACCTGGTACTCGTCATGGATTACTACGAATGGCGGACGACCTGAAGAAACTTCATGCTTCAGCAGGAGGTAAATTCAACACGATTAGTCCAATCAATTGTCCTGAATGTGGACAAATGTGTAGTGGAAGTATTTGCAAAGCGTGCGAGATGAAAGAGCAGATGATGTAATCAAACTCTGCGTCTTAGTCTCTCCATGAAACCGTCTGCTAAACCGAGTGACTCAAGCGCTTCATCTACACGACCAGCCTTGTGAGCATCAGATGCTAAAGCGATTGCTTCTTCGACAGACCTTCTGTCATCATCATCCACCTTGATGCCACTAGCATCGCACTGGTTCCTCAGAATATTCCATTCCTCAACGACGTACTCCAATAACTCATTTGCTTCGTCACTAGCCTTACCTTCTACATCCAAGTCCTTGGTTAGACGCTCCAGTAACGCTGCTGCGTGCGTCCATTCAAGAGCATCCGCAGACTCCTCAATTTCTAGCAATCGTGAATCCCAATTAGCGGAATCTTCTCTCTCAGACCATCTTGAAACTAGATGCACTTTCTGCCTTAGAGCCCTACGTACATCGTCCATTGCCTCCCTTTCAGCATTGATCTCTCTGACTATACCATCAGAGAGGCCTTTGGCTTGAGCGTGATTGCCTTGTTCGAGTTCAGTTTCTGCATTCTCTAATCTTTCTTCGAGTAATTCTTTGTTGATACCGTCGGCTGATTTCAATTGTCTAGCTGCCTCTTTAACGGATTTTTCAGCAGCCACCATTGCATCACCGGATGCAACTAACTGATCGGGAATTACCATGGCAAATTCATAGGCTTTTTTCGGCTTCTCGGCATTGAGTTTCTTCCTCGCATCAGCCAATATCTCTTCGAGACCGTCTTGCTTGTGCTTAGCGGAAGATAGTAGAGAAGATGCTTCTCTAATCGCTTCTTCCGCTTTCTGCCACCACTCGATGATTTCGCTTGCTCTTTGCTTGGCTTGCCTAAACAAAGCCTCTCCTTCTCGCAAACTACCCAATTCAACTTCTCTCTGGCCCATATCCCATGCTTTACGTGGGCGCTTTGCAATTGGGGCGATTTCTTCTGCCAATTCGACCGATGCAAGTGAATCAGCCTTGATTTCTTCAACATCTCCTGCTAATGATAGTGACCTTTCGATGTCTTCTTCTGCTTCATTGAGTAAACGCATTCCCCATTCCGGTTCTCGGTGCCCCTCCTCTCTTGCCGTCATTATCAGGCTAGCCGCTTGGTCCACAGCAGAACCTTTGCTCTTCAGAACTAGGATTCTTTCTTCCATCGCATTAAGTCTGGAATTGAATTCCTTTCTCAATCCGCGCTGGTCGTCTTTACCAAACCAATCCGTTAGAATCAATACCAATCCAAGAACGCACAATCCAATCTGAATGAATGATGAATTTTCATCAAGATCGATTGTTGTAAGCAATGAAACTGCAAGTACAAGTCCGAGTAAACTCATCAGTGCACGGAATTTCATTACCGCAATATCTCCCTCGAGAATGGTTCTGCCTGTCAAGAATAGAACAATAGATGTCAACATCAAGATTGCCATTCCAAGCATTTCAGAAAGATTCCCTTCAAGATAAGAAATTGCCACAACTGCTAGTGGCAACCATGCGATAGTAGCAATGATTCCAATCCTTGACCTTGACTTCTTATCCATTATGCCTAGGTCTTGAACAAATATCCCCCAGGCGATAATTATCAGTGCATATTTGATGTCAGAGGAAACTGAGGCCCCTGACATCCCAGATTCCAAAGTTGGCCAAGCTAGCCATACTGCGCCACCGAGTAACGCCATAGCAGATATACCGGCCAATTTTTCCACTTTCTCTAGACGGCTTGAGGCCTCGGCCTTAATCGCTTCATCCAAATCAACAAAGCCATCCATACTTGACCCACCATCTATCGAGCATATCAGAATCTCGGTTCATTGCGTGACCGAGCCCAAATAACTGCAAGAATACCTAATCCTACGATTATTACTAGTTCTAAGGCACCAAATCCTATGCCTGAACTGTATTCACTAGTCGAATGCTTGACAACAGTTTGGTTTGCATCATCAAGGTAAGATAACTCCACTGAAAATGTTTCAAACCAGTCCAAATCGACTTTCATAGGCACTATCACTGTTGCATTTTGGAAATAACTGGAAGGACCAATGATAGAATCTACACATTCATCATCACTGCATAATATGAATTCTGTACTGCTTGCACCATTATTCTGTACAGTAATCCAGAACTGATTGATGCCCGGCTCAATGTCGGTTGAGGATGATTTGATATCGATGATTTCTAGATTTCGAGCGATTGGCGGGGCTATCGCAATTCCGATTGTACTACCTGCTAAATTACCAGCTTCATCCATCCCTGCGACATTGATTTGATGATAACCCACTCCGAGTTCCGGCAACTCCCAATATTGTATTTCAGACCACGATAAATCAGAATATCCTGTACCCAAATTACTAATTGAAAAATTAATTTTGTCAATTGAAGAATGGTCGTCAAAAGTTTGCGTTAAATTGAGTCGTAATTTGTCTCCAGGCCGAGAAACTGAGGTGACGGTTTTCCACTCACCATCATCTTGCAATGACTCTATTGTTGCGATTACAACTGGACCGGAATTATCTAGCAATCTGATAGTCCAATTGCCCGTAGTGGTGTGGCCTACATCATCGCTCACTTCTGCAGATAGCCAGTACTCGATTTGGTTGCGGGATTTGTGCCTCTCGCTGATATTGTCATTGATTGAGTTTAGTTCAGAATTAACACTGAAAGTGGTTTGTAAGACATCACCAGTATACCACCAATCATCAGACTTGTTACTTGTCCAATAGACTCTCAAGTTGTTGTCATGGTCATCGCCAACCATCAAATCCCAACTGAATAGACCCGGAGGGATCTCTTGTACATCATCACTAGCGTTTATCCAAGGGTCGCCGCCATCCAATGTGTAAGACGTCGAGAATGTGCCAGTTAAACCGCCTTCGTCTGTACAATTTACTGAAACAGGCAATTGAGAGTCTTGTTCATAATTTGAAAGATTAACTCCCGTATTTCCACTTAGACCAGAAATATTCCATTCGCAATCGTGAACCGACAGTGGTGCATCATCGATAATGACATCAAAATCGTAGGATATATTGTCCCATGGCAGAGCGTATCCTTCAGCCATTGAAAGAACTGGTGCGGAATTTGGCCCCAAGGAGATAATGTAAAAGCCGGAAATTGAGGTTTGGTCTCTCGTTAGCGTGAAGTTTGATGGAGTGCCGTCAATCCATTCTTCTAGGGGACTAGAGAGATATTGCCATCCTCCATTTGTGACTATATTCAACGGTGTAGTTTGTCTCAAATCGTTGAAAAATGGTATTTCTAGCCTAACCAAACTAATATGCGAACGCTCGGCGTTTACGATAGCCGATTCATTCCAGCCCCAATGGCCGTTCGCAAAATCAATATCCGCTTCGAGTATCAAATTACTGAACTGCACCGCAGAATCATCGACAATGCAGCAAAGTGCTTCTTTCCCGTTAACATAATTCAAACTCTCGAGTAGATTTTCTAATTGTGCAACATCGCCGCCCAAGAATCGGTCAACCTGACTTTCTATCCCTGCTGCCACACCAGGAATAAACGGTAATCCTAGTCCGTTGTTGAACGAGTGTGATGCCGTCCATACACCGGTAATTGCCTCATTAGGCGTAAGGTTAGAAGTAAATTCGATGCTAGCTATTCCGTTAGTTGAGGTCGCATTCAATTGCTCATCTATCCACTGAGTAGTTGGAGGCCAA
>DAGO01000016.1:12632-18585 GCA_002498185.1 Euryarchaeota archaeon UBA10
ACTGTCAAATTGTGATTATCCCATTCGACAACGCTTCCTGAACCTGTTTGAATAGCCTTGATAACCAAATCTTCGCTATAGTTGCCTTGTAGGTTGTATGTAGTGGTCATATTTGGAATAGTAATCGAAGACTCACCATACCTTATCGCTGTACCTCCTTCACCGATCAACATGATTGGCACTCCGTTTGGGGCATCGACCAGCCCATCGGAAATCGGTTGCTCCCAAGTGCTTCCAAGCACTTGCATAGTATGTGCTCCTTCAGCGGTAAAGATATCCTCAATAATTGGATGGGCTTGCAGCACCACAGTTGTTTGAGATGAAGGAATTGGAGGATGCCACATTACCACGTAACCATCACAAGTAGCGCTCGCTTGGTACATTCCTCCGCTTGGGCTATCGATTATACTCCCAGTCCAAGGTTCACTCAGCACAATGTCGCAGTCAGAAATTGGATTGCCAAACGGGTCTTCGACTTCAACCGTCCAAGATTCCGTCTCCTCTGCCCAAACCGCTGGCATCAAAAGCAGCAAAACGAGCAATAGAGCCCTGCGCATATTCCTTAGCAGAAGTTCATACCTCATCAAGAAAGCGGATTTTCGCGCCCATATGTTCATGGTCGGGTTTGGCACAACACTGACGGAAGGGGGAGTGGCATGCCCGGATTAATCACTATGGATGACCTAACAAATGAAGAGATTATTTCTATTCTAGATAATGCAGAAAAGTTACTCCCAGTAGCACGTGGAGAAGTGTATTTGCCTCTACTACAAGGTAGAATTCTTGGTAACCTTTTCTTTGAGCCTTCAACCAGGACTCGCATGTCCTTTGAGACCGCAATGAAGCGATTAGGTGGAGATGTTGTCAATCTTGGAGATGTAAAAACCTCATCCGTAGTCAAAGGTGAGACACTGTTCGATACCATCCAAATGGTTGACGGTTACACCGACATAATTGCAATGAGGCATCCAAGGCAAGGAGCTGCGCAGTATGCTTGCGACAGTGCCAAGGTCCCAATTCTAAACGGGGGCGACGGCGCTGGCCACCATCCAACTCAAACGATGCTCGATTTGTTCACCATCAGACAATCCCATGGCACGCTTGAAGGGCTGAACGTGGTCTTGGCCGGAGATTTGAGGTATGGCCGTACTGTTCACTCTCTTTCACACGCTCTTGTTAGGTTTGGATGCAACGTGACTTTCGCCTCTCCAGAAAGTTTGCGAATGCCAGAAGAGATAGTTGCAGACCTCAAAGCACACGGCGCTGAAGTTGTTGAAACCGATGACCTGCTTGGTCAAATCAACAATGCAGATGTCATTTACATGACGAGGATTCAGAAGGAGAGATTCCCTGATGAAGATGAGTATGCCAAAGTCGCTGGCGCTTACAAGTTGCAAGCCAGTGACTTAGATGAAGCAAAGGCTGAGATGATTATCATGCATCCACTGCCTCGTGTAGATGAGATACATCCTTCAGTGGATTCAACAAGACACGCTAGGTACTTCGAACAGGCATTCAATGGAGTTGTTGCGAGAATGGCTCTAATGTGTTGGCTACTGGGTGTCGATGTGCCTGAAGACATTAACGAAAAGGGGGTAGCACTATGAGTCAAGAAGCAAACATGAGAAGAGTCACTGCAATCAAGAATGGTACAGTTATTGACCACATTCCTGCAGGTAAGGCGCTATCTGTCCTGAAGATGCTAGGCATCGGTGGAGACATGTCTAATCCTGTATCTCTGGTCATGAATGTCCCATCTAAGAAGATGGGTGGAAAAGACATTATCAAAGTCGAAGACCGTGAATTGACACAGCATGAGTTAGATCGTTTGGCATTGGTCGCTCCTGATGCATCTGTAGCAATCATTAGAGCTTACACTGTTGCAGAAAAATTAGACATCAACCTGACTGAAGAAGTTGTCAATGTAGCTAGGTGTACCTTCTCAAACTGTATCACTACCAATCCTCGGGAACCTCTGCCTCACAGACTAATCGTGACAAGTAGAGAACCACTAGAACTACGATGCAGATATTGTGGTAAAACACAAGACATCGAAGAATTAATCGACAATTTGATTTGATTACAAATCGAATAAGTTGGCTTTTTCACAGGCCTTGAAATTAATCCAACCTGGCATTCCTAAATCTATTGGCACTCCACCGACTGTGGTAATCAGTCCAGTCATTATCAGATGGTTTGCTAGTGGAGGATTGGTCCAGTCGACTTTCTTCCAACCTTTCTTTCCAAAGTCTTTGACTATGGTTTCTCGGCGAGAAGTCCAAGCATTAGCATTCCAAGCATGTATCTTCATTGCATTGGTTGCGAGGTTGGGTGCAGCCACCACGTTGTGTGAGTCTTGCCAATTCTTCTCCCAATCACCATCCATGGTGTCAGCCCAGATTAAGCCGGTTTTTTCGAATTCTGGAATCTCCATCTCCCCAAGGTTTGCTAAGTGTATCGCCAGCCTCCTTAGATGAGGATGGCGTGGATGTTTCTTCATGGTCTTCTCGACGATGTTTATTGCACTAGCTTTGAGTCCTCTGTCAAGGTAAAGTAGTGCTCTAGCTGTTTGGCCATGTGGCCATTCTTCCATGTCCACATTGTTCTTTTTCGCCCAAGCCTCTAACTTATCTAGGGCCATTTCAGATTGTGACCATAGTCTGAATCTAGCAATATCCCCGAGTATGTGTAACTTTGAGGCTGGTTTGTATTTCCAAGCGATGTTACTTCCTGGTATCCCTTCCTTGTATCGTTTCAACAAATCGATATTCCTCTTTGTGACTGAATCTAGTCTTAGTAGTGGCCTCACCGCATTTGGTAATTTGACTGAAGGGTCCAAAATGGATGTAATCCACTTTAATCTAGCAGATTCAATATCTTCATCAGCTAACAATTCCAAACGGGGAATCGCTTCTGGTATGTCCCTTTGAGCGAGTGATGCTGCTGCAAGTATAACCCTCGCAATTTCAGCAGTTCTTCCAGCCCGCAAAGCGAGGAAAGATAGTGCAACCTGTTCTGCTTGGTCCCATCTCCCCAGCCCCATCAGCATCTCCATGCTAGCTTCTGTTCTTCTCACGAGTGACAATCCTTCGATGCTCTCTTCACCGTGGTCTTCGTACAATAATTCCATCTTCTCCATCGCTTTCGACCAATTGTCTGATGAAATGAGGTCGCGGAAATCTTCGCCTTTACGATAAATCATCTGTTCAATCGCTTCTAACTGAATTCGATTCTGATTTGCCATTGCATCGAATGAAATGTCATCCAAGTGCTGGCCTGTCCTTCTGGAAAGAGCCCATATTCCTAGGAAGACGACCTGGCCGCCCGATGCGAGCATCCAAGTCATTTCTTCTAAGGCGTCTTTTCGAATTACTTGACATATCGAATCTTGCCAAGAGCCACACTGAGTTCCCTGAGGCAGGTATTGTGAATCCCAAAACGTTAGCATTGCTAGAGCTAGTAAAAGCATAGACTGCCCAGCAAATCCTGTGAAACAGAAGTTCAAAACATTGGCTTGCTGCGATTTTTCACTACGCAATAATCGGGAATCTGCAAGCCTAATTCCACCTTTTCCTGAAACATCAGCGATGTCAAGGAACAAGATTCTAGCAACCTCATAGACGAATAAGAAACCTACAATTGCAACGTTGAGCAACAGGAAAAGAAGGACAATGGTGACCAATGGAACTCTAATTCCCGGTTCTGAAATATTTGCAAAGAGTTCAATTGCATAGAATCCCAAAACTCCACCTTCTTCCATGATGGTTGATTGTGGGCGGTATTCTGGTAAATCCAAAACCTTCTGCGTATGCTCAAACATCGTTGGATCTATTGCAAGCAAAATAAGTGAAACTAGAGTATTGAATGCAATAAATGGCATTGCTGCAGTGTTTATCCAAACTAGAGTGGAAACGAATTGTTTCCTTGCTGGAGGTTTGTATGGATAAAATGCGGATGGCTCACCCTTAGACAACATCCTGCTCGATTCTGTCAATGCGGTCCAAGAAGAACCCATGACTCTGCCATAGGCGATGAATCCTGGAGCGAATGCAAGACAACCGGTGATGGCTAGTTTTCTGTCAAATCCAACATCTGCAAGTCCCATGATGAACCAGAGCATGATTAGTGAAGTGAACCATAGAATCGTGATTGTAACTCCTACACCATTTCTGAATGTGCTTGCTCCCTGAAGCGTTGCACGCTTTCCACCTGTTCGAGTAATTATTTGGGTGCTCATTGAGACCCCGGTAGAAATCATCGCTGGCACGATAATCAGAATTAACGCAAAAGCCAAAGAAATCTGATGAAGTCCTTCTGAAAGATTCATTTGATAGAAAATCCACTCCATCCCGAGCAATATTGCTCCTGTTAGTGCCATGACGTAAACCGTTAGGCCATTTCTCATACCGGGAGTTTTCAGTAGCTCCTTAGCCTCATCCTTGCTATCAGTAACAGTGTGCACCTCGTATCGCTTTGGTCCTGTAGGAAATGCTACCTGCAATCCAGAAAGGCCTCTTGGAATAACATATTCTTGGAATAGATACGCGATGAATGCCGATAGAGAAATGGCAAGAAGTGCCATTCCGTCGAATTCACTTACGAGTTCGATTCCCATTGTTTACCCTCATTCTTCCTTTGGTGGAACAAGTGCGGGTGTTGCTCTCTTGGAATTGATTTCATCCAGCAATTCATCAACGAAAGTATCGAAGGCAACTCCTGCTCTTTGGTCGCCATTTCTTGCTCGAATAGACACAGTGTTGTTGTTTGCTTCATCGTCACCGAGGATCAACATATATGCAGGCTGGAACTTTCTGTGCATACGAATCTTCTTTCCGATTGTATCGTCACCGTCATCTAAATCCGCTCTAATTCCTGCTGCTTTGAGTTTAGAAGTGATTTCTTGACCGTACTCTACTTGCTTCTCTGAGATTGTCAAAACATGGATTTGAGTTGGTGCTAGCCAGGTTGGGAATCGCCCTGCGAAATGTTCGATTAGAACTCCACAGAACCTTTCCATTGAACCAAATGGAGCTCTGTGAATCATTACCGGTCTATGCATTTCTCCATCGCTGCCCTTGTATTGGAGTTCGAACCTTTCCGGTAGATTGTAGTCGACCTGAACGGTTCCTAATTGCCATTCTCTACCGATTACATCTTTGACAACGAAGTCGATTTTAGGTCCGTAGAAGGCTGCTTCTCCTGGTTCTTCAGACCAATTGACTCCTAGGCTACTTGCTGCTGCTCGACATGCTTCTTCAGCCAAATCCCACTTTTCGCTGTCGCCGACATACTTGCTTGAATCAGGGTCTCTAAGACCTACTCTAACTCTGTAATCGTGCATTCCCAATGCCTCAAAGATTACCTGTACAAGTTCGATACAGCCCAAAACCTCGTTTGCAATTTGGTCTTCTGTAACGAATAGGTGCGCATCGTCTTGAGTGAATCCTCTGACTCTTGTTAATCCGGAAATCTCACCTGATTGCTCCCAGCGGTAAACTGTCCCGAACTCCGCCAGTCTAAGAGGCAAGTCGCGATATGAGCGAGCCTGTGAGGAATAAATCTTGATGTGATGTGGACAATTCATTGGCTTCAGCATGTATCCTTCGATATCCCCTGCTGCCATCATGTTCGATAATTCGCCACAACTGCATCCTTCATTGGCTAGACGAGCCATCATATCCTTCTCAACCAATGGAGGATACTGTGAATCCTGGTAGTACGGGAAATGCCCACTGGTTCGGTACAGGTCAAGTTTACCGATGTGCGGAGTGAATACCTGATGGTATCCTTGTCTGGTCAAATGCTCGGAAATGAATTCTTGCAAACATGAGCGAATGATTGCACCACGTGGGGTCCAAAGAATGAGGCCTTGGCCTACATCTTCATCGACATGGAATAATTGTAAATCCTTACCCAATTTTCTGTGGTCTCTCTTCTTGGCTTCCTCAATTGC
>DAGO01000016.1:19008-21204 GCA_002498185.1 Euryarchaeota archaeon UBA10
GTCAGCCTGACGTGCATCAATTTAGCAGTTGAATGAACGTGAGGGCCTAAGCACAAATCATACCATTCGCCTTGTCTGTAGATTGTCGAGCTATCTCCATCCTCAAGTTTGTCATTGATGATTTCAATCTTGTAAGGGTTGGAAGCGAATAAGTCGTTTAGTTCAGAATCAGTGCACTCGACTCTCTCAACGGTTAGGTTCCTTCGTGCGATTTCATGCATTTTCTTTTGAACCGCTTTCAATTCTGACTCGCCAAAATCTCCGAGATCTGCGAAGTCATAGTAGAATCCACGGTCTATTGCTGGGCCGATTGTTGGCTTCGCATCGGGGTAAATTGAGGTTACAGCCTGTGCTAACAAGTGGGCTGCGCTGTGTCGAAGAATGTGAATTCCTTCGTCTGTGAATCCTGAAATCCCTTCAACAGAACAATCAGAATCCAAGGTTGCGGAGAAATCTTTCTGCTCTCCATCCACTAAGGCAGCGACGCAGTCATGCTTCCTACCTTCGATATCAATCACGATTTCTCCAGCCGTTATTCCTGCCGCGTATTCGTTAACTGAACCGTCCGGCAGGGTGACTGATATCATCGACATGGTATTGCCCCGCCCCCTTCGGGGGCGCTTCTGCCTTTCACCTTGACTATTATCGGTAGCAGAATATTGAGTTATGAGGGCAAAGTAGTGTTTACCACTCTACATCGAAATCGTCGCCTTCTTTTGACGACGCCTCTGAAACAACTTCCACCTGCTTTTTTTCAGGCGCAGGTTGCTGTTTGGTAGGCATGCGAATCTGTGCTCGGTTTTCGACAACATCTCTTTGTCCACGGAATGCTGGAGCTTCGTGTACCTTGACCTCTTTTTTCTCTGCAGGAGCAACTTCTTTCGCCTCTTCTTGGACTTGATTTTTCCAAGCACCTTCGAAAGTCAGGTCATCTTTGCGTCTCTGCATGTGTATTCCTTGAAACTAACAATACATAATCGGTTTGATGTATCGTGAATATCTGGACCGCAATATGCGCCTAGCGGTCATAGTCAATCCTGATGCCGGCCTCGGAGGAAGGCTCGGGTTCAAGGGCAGTGATGGTAGAGCGGCTGAAGCACGTGCTGCAGGTGCTCAAGATAGAGCAGGTCCTAGAATGCGTCAGTGCCTCGAAAAACTCGCTGAATTGGCAAGAGAACCTATCGAAATCATTGCATGGGATGGCAGAATGGGCGGAGACTGGATTCCTGGCGAATACACTTCGACAGGAGTTACCCCTGAGACCACCGACGCTAGTTCAACATCAGACTTCATCAAAGCACACTCTCCTGATTTATTCCTGTACGCAGGTGGAGATGGAACAACGCGAGACATCGTCGAAGCGCTGGGTGATAGAAATATACCACTAGTGGGGGTTCCTGGCGGAGTGAAAATGCATAGCGGTTGCTTTGCTACAACTCCTAAGGCGGCTGCAGAAGTCGTTTGGTCTTTCGTTACTGGAGACTTGATGGTCGCTAGAACTGAAGTTATGGATCTTGACGAAGAGGTCTATCGCAAAGGTGAATGGAAAGTCCGAATGTATGGTGAAGCCTTCACTCCAGCAAGTCCCAGATGGATGCAAGGAGCCAAGGAACAGGTTCAGAGAGAATCCGAAGAAGAGACCCTAGAAGCCATGGCGATGCATGTCGCCAGCCTCGTCGAGGAAGATGAGGATTTGATGATTGTATGGGGCAGTGGGGGAACACTCAGACAAATATGTCGAGAAAATGGATTCGATTCAACACTACTAGGAATCGACATTCAGCATGCTGGTAAGATGTATCTTGACCTCAATGAGGAAGGTTTGCTAGAGCGTATTTCATCCCATGAAGGTAAAATCCTGCTATTGCTATCACCTATGGGCGGTCAAGGATTCCTAATCGGTCGAGGAAACTTGCAACTTTCTCCCGATGTACTGCGAGCGATTGGAACTAGCAATATTCTCGGAATTGCAACTCCTGCTAAGCTTCTAGGGCTAAGCGAATTGAGAATCGATACCGGTGACGAGACTCTTGATGCTGAAATCCGTGCCAAGAAATATCTCAAGGTCTTACAGGGTTACAGAACTACCAGAGTCATCAGAGTAGCAGAAGATTAGACGATTACTCAAACTGAATCTTTTTGTTTAATTATCAAGACTTATTCTTGATTCTGCTCATCGATTAGGTCCTTCGCTAT
>DAGO01000043.1 GCA_002498185.1 Euryarchaeota archaeon UBA10
CGAGGGACTACAAGCCACAGAATTCCAACAACATTTGTGTAAATCAAGGCATATTCAACCAGAGGATAGTCGTCAAGGAATGGATCTGTGCATTCTGTAACGCCACGCCACCATGTATCCTGTGGGACCTCTTCTCCGAAAATGAAGGTGCTACCAAGCATTGGCGTGGCGATTGTTACGTTCTGTTCTGCACCATAAGTCGAAACCAATTCCATTGGCTCATACCAATGGTGCAGAGCTAATTCGTACTTTGAAATGTGAATCGGAATAGAAACTGATGCGTTCAAATCCATTGCTGCCTGAATCATCTGGTCAGGAAGCATGTGCACATGCTCCCAAGCAACGTTGTATTGGCCTGAATCAAGGAATGCCAAATCGAATGGCCCGTATATCGCTGAGATATTCTTGAATTCCTCCATGTATCCAGTATCACCACTAAAGTAGATGCTATTACCATAGAACTTGAAAATCCAAGAACCCCAAAGCGTCGCACTGTTATCGGTTACTCCCCTTCCACTAAAGTGGCGTGAAGGCGCAAATGCTGCAAACAAATCCTCTGACACATTTGTCTCATCATACCAGTCAAACTCCTGGATATTATCCTCATCTATTCCCCATTCGATGAGGTGGTACTTCACCCCAAGTGGAACATAGAACTTTGAATCTGACAATTCCCTAACTGTATTCTTGTCAAGGTGGTCGTAGTGGTCGTGAGAAATAAACACGTAATCGATTTCAGGTAAGTCATCCACAGTGTATTCATATTCGTAAGGAAATGGGCTAGGCCCGAGTGATAGAGGGCCGGCTCCACCTGTGCTAAACACAGGGTCTGTGATTATCGAAAATTCATTTGTGTGCAATAAAACGGTTGAGTGACCGAACCAAGACACACTAAACTGGCCATCTTCCAAGTCTTTCAACTTGAATTCTTGTGAAGGTAAAACCTCGTCTGGAGAGCGACAATTGTCACTAACCATGTATTGACCAAGGGTATCCCAAGTTGATGTTTCATCATTTGACAAAGTAGTGGTTTCTACATTCTCGAAAACACCGTCATTGTAGTTGGGTGAATCGTATTCTGGTGCATCACCGCCAAAATCTTCTGAGAAATTGACAGCTATTGTTGTTGCAAGAACCATTATTGCAACTAAAACTACGATAATCAATGACAACAATTTGAGTTTCCTTTTCCGACTAACCTTTTGCAAATCTTTCTCTTTCTTTGTGAACAATTTTGTCTTTGCCAACAAGTTAACCGCTAGCCAAAATATTGCAATTATTACCAGAATCACATTGACTGAGCGAAGGTTTCTACCTTCTGCCCATAGAATAATTGAGCCCAAGAATAGGATGTAGCCTAACCTATCATTGCCTGGCTGGAATAGTCTCGATGCGAATGATGGCTCTAGGACTGAGACACCCTCAACACTAGTTTCACTATCCATGAAATCACCAAATGATTTTCACATTCGGACTTTATTTCCAGTGATAACTCTCCAGATGCGCTGTAGCGGGTCATAGTACCTGTCTACAACTCTCTCCTTGAGTTGGATAATTGCATCATCTGTAATTTGGATTCCCGCAGGACAAACTTCGGTACAGCACCTTGTAATGTTACAATATTCTATACCGAACTCCTTCTTGATTTCCGGAACTCGGTCTTCTAAATCAAGCGGGTGCATCTCGTATTGAGCCATTCTGACTAGATTACGTGGTCCTGCGAATTCATCGAATAGTTGGTGATCTCTTAGAACGTGACAGGAATTTACACAAAGGAAACACTCTATGCATTCTCTAAACTGCTGAACACGGTGTGCCTCATGTTGATTAAACTCCCAATTTGGCTCTTCAGGGCCTTTGATTGGCTTGATTTTCTGAGCGACATCGTAGTTCCAAGAAACATCAGTGACCAGGTCTTTGATATGAGGGAAAGTCTTCATTGGACGCACTTCAATCGACTGTCCTACAGGGGTTTCTGCCACGACATCTGACATTCTGGTCATACACATCAAACGTGGACGTCCATTGATTTCTGCGCTGCAGGAACCACACTTTCCAGCCTTACAATTCCATCTAACCGCAAGGTCTGGCTCTTGTTCATACTGAATTCTATGCATGCAGTCTAAGACAACCATTCCCTCATCTAATTCGAGTTCATAGTCTTCCATTTCTGCTTCATCGCCTTCACCACGAAGGACCTTGAATTTCTGATTTTTACCTTTCAGTGACATCAATTGTCACCTCCTTGTTCTGCTGCTCTTTCAGCAATCATGTCCTTAACTTCTTGAAGAGCTTCTTTGAGGTCGTCTCTAATCTCTTCAACCGGTTCTTGGCGGATCTTGATTTCACCATTCTCCATCCAACAGATGTTGAGATTCTTACCCCAGAACTCATCTTCGTGCCCAGGGAAATCATCGCGTGTGTGTCCTCCACGGCTTTCTTCTCTAGCAAGTGCAGCCATTGTTGCAACTTTTGAGATATCAACCATGTTCTTCAAATCGAGTGCTTGGTGCCAGCCTGAGTTGTATTTCCTACTAGTTCCAGGGAAGCATGTTTGCCCTCTCTTTGAGAAGTCCTCCAAATCCTCCAAAGCGGATTCTAATTCTTCCTTGACACGGATGATTCCAACCTTTTCTTGCATCATATCTCGCATAGCGTCATAGATTAGACCAGGGTTCTCACCTTCGCCTCTTTCTAGAGGAGCAACCATTTCCTTGATTGCAGATTGTACTTGGGATTCATCGATGCTTGGCTGTGCTAAGTCAGCAGCTTGCTTTGCTGCGTGCTCACCAGCTCTCTTACCGAATACGATTAGGTCTGACAGTGAGTTGCCCCCAAGGCGGTTTGCACCGTGCAGGCCGCTAGCGACTTCACCACAAGCATACAGTCCAGAAACTGTAGTCTCTTGGGTTTCAGCATTAACAACAACTCCGCCCATTACGTAGTGAGCGGTTGGACCGACTTCCATTGGCTCCTTGGCGATATCAACGCCGGCTAATTCCTTGAATTGATGGTGCATGGAAGGTAACTTTGCCAAGATTGCCTCTTCTCCACGATGTGAAATATCCAAGAATGCTCCACCGTGAGGGCTTCCCCTACCTGCTTTGACTTCGCTATTTATCGCCTTAGCGACTACGTCACGAGTCAACAACTCTGGAGGACGGCGAACTGTTGCTAGTTTACCCGATACTACTTCCTCGACCCATTGGTCTGACTCTTCGATGGTCTCAGCGTGGTCTCTAGCGAAAGCTTCTGGAACATAATTGAACATGAAGCGTTCATTGTCTTTGTTTAGGAGTCTACCACCTTCTCCACGAACACCTTCTGTAACAAGGATTCCTCTAACTGAAGGCGGCCATACCATTCCAGTAGGGTGGAATTGAACGAACTCCATGTCACGAAGTTCTGCACCAGCCCACAATGCGAGTGCATGTCCATCTCCAGTGTATTCCCATGAACCAGAACATACGGACCAGCACCTGGTGATTCCACCGGTTGCTAGAACCACGGATTTAGCAGAGAATGCGTGGAAGTCCCCGTCTACTCTAGTGTAGGCAACACATCCTGTCACTCTGTTGCCTTCTTTCAAAAGGTGGCGAACAGTATATTCTGTGAATATGTCGATTCCTTCATGGATTCCTCTTTCCTGTAGAGTTCTGATAATCTCTAGTCCTGTTGCGTCTCCAACGTGCGCAAGTCTTGGGAAAGTGTGACCACCGAAGTTTCTCTGGTTGATTACATTCTTTGGAGTTCTGTCAAAGACTGCTCCCCATTGCTCAAGTTCTCGAACTCTGTCTGGTGCTTCCTTAGCGTGGAACTCAGCCATGCGCCAGTTTGCAAGCCACTTGCTTCCCTTCATTGTGTCATGGAAGTGCACCTTCCAGCCGTCACGAGGGTCAGCGTTCTGAAGAGCTGCAGCACAGCCACCTTCTGCCATTACAGTGTGCGCTTTGCCGAGCAGAGACTTCGTTATGATTGCAGTCTTTGCACCGCTTCTTGCAGATTCGATTGCTGCACGAAGGCCCGCTCCTCCGGCTCCGATGACAATCACATCATATTCGTGAGATGTGAACTCTTCCGACATATCATGCACCTCCGATCAATACAAGACTGAAATCAGTAATCATGCCCTTTGAACAAGCGATTGTCCAAGCATCTCCAACGAATACAAGGACCAATGAAATCCAAAACCAGAATCCGTGGTCTCTGTTGATTATGCTAATCTTCGAGAATAATGCACCTCTAACCTTGGAAATGCCGCTAGCCCAGCGGTCTAACATTCCACCAGCAAGGTGTCGCAGAGCGTGGCACGAAGTAACGTAAAAGGTCAAACAAACCGCTTCAAGAGTTAGGATAATAGTACCACCAGAGAGGCCGTACCCGTCGTTTGAGAACGTCATTGTGTGAGTTATATCCCACCACTTGATTAGTAGAATTGGAATTACCATGTACAGGAAATATCGGTGCAGGTTGTTCACGATGAACAACCTCTTCTCGCCCTTGTAGCCGATTTTCTTGTTGATTTCAGGCTCATCGACCCAGCAAGCAACAGGGCTTGCAAAGAATGTGCGATAGTAAACACGGCGCATGTAGTAACATGTTCCTCTGAAAGAGAAAGGGATCCACAGAATTAGAACCGCTGCGTTAACCCATGAAGGATGGTCCCAGCCTGAGAACATGTCCCACTCGAGGACATTCGGAGAAAACATCGGTGAAATGACGTGCGCGCCATTGACATTGTAATCGATATGATCAGAGAAAAATACGACTCTCCACAGTGTCCACAAAACAGCCAACGTAAGACCTATTCCCATTACAGCAGGCTGTGCCCACCACTTGTCAATTCTGTCAGTTCTGCCCATGCCATTTAGCATCGGTAACTTGAGGCCGTCTCCCATTAGGTACACCAACCGCGCCCCCTGTAGGGGGCGGATATTTTGTGCGAGTCACGATGGGGTCTTTGACCTGTTCGGCTCGTGTTCATGCCAGTGAAGAGTAGTCAACTTCTGCTTCGACCATCTCAATCTCATCGACGTCCATCTGTGCTAGCTGCAGTTTTCCGGACAATTCGTCGTTGACTGCGTGCCAGTAAGAGTATGCTTCGATAACCCAAATTCCAGATTCTCTGGTTCCGTTTCCGCTACCCTTGACACCACCAAATGGCAAGTGTGCTTCAGCACCGGTAGTCGAGTTGTTGATACCTGTCATTCCTGCCTTGATTCCGGTCTTGAAACGATATGCTTCAAGGCGATCGTTGGTGTATATTGCGCTAGATAGACCGTATGGGCTTGCGTTCGCAAGGTGTAGGGCATGTTCGAAATCGTCTGCTTTGACAACAGTAACAGCAGGACCGAACACTTCCTCGTGGAAACAATTCATGTCTTCAGTAACATCTGCATAAACGTGAGGCCACATGAATACTCCACTTTCTGGACTTCCCTGGAAGTTCTCAGGAGTGTTGCCTGTAGAGATACGTCCTTGGCCCCAAAGCTTGGTTGCTCCATCTGCTTCAACCATGTCGATTCCTTTCAAGAAATCTACAGCATACTTCTCAGATAGCATAGATCCGTAAAGTACGTCTGCATGCTTTAGGGAGTCACCGATTCTAGTGCTCTTGACTTTAGCCATGAACTTCTCCATGAATTCATCGTAAATGTCCTTGTGAAGAATTAGATTTCCAAGGCTAGTACACCTCTGTCCAGCGGTACCAAACCCTCCCCAATAGGCTCCTGCAACAGCATTGTCTATGTCTGCTGAAGGCATAACTACCAGCGGATTCTTACCTCCCAATTCTAGGCTGCAAGATACCAAGTTTCTTCCACAAACTTCTCCGATTGCCTTACCGACTTCAGTACTTCCAGTGAATGAAATCTTGTTGATTAGTCCCTCGTCGACAGCGTCTACGATGTACTGTCCAGCTCCACTACCTTTGCCGTGAACCAAATTGATGACTCCATCTGGCAATCCTGCTTGATGCATTACACGTGCTAGTGCGAATGATAGCAAAGGAGAATCTTGGGGCGATTTCCAAACACAGGTGTTACCACAAATGATTGCAGGAATCATCTTCCAAAATGGTACTGCAGAAGGGAAGTTGCATGCATTGATAATTCCACAAACACCTAGAGGGCGGCGATATGTGAACAATTCTTTATCTGGCAATTCGGAATTGACCGTTTGGCCGTATAGTCGGCGGCCTTCTGATTGGAAGAATAAACAGGTATCAATCGCTTCTTGGATTTCTCCACCACACTCTTTCAGTGTCTTACCAATTTCGCGGGCCTGTAATCTAACAAGGTCTTCCTTGTACTCCATCAATAAGCGACCCATGTTTCCAATAATTTGTCCACGAGTTGGCGCAGGTGTTGCTGCCCAGTCAGTCAAAGCGGAACGAGCTGCTGCGATTGCAGCATGCACATCATCTCTAGTGGAAAGAGGGAACTCTCCCAACTCGTCAGCAAGAACGGCTGGATTCTTGCTAATGAAGGTTGAACCGTCTGAAGAAGAGGTTAGTTGTCCGTTAATTATGTTGTAACCCTTAACCTTTGGAAGGTTGTCTGGGTTGTTACTGTCCATGAACTCAAGTCCGGCTTCTAGGATGTGCGTCATGGCGATGCGTCATGGAATTAGAACATAAGTCTTGCATTGAGGTTAAATCCATGGATTAAAGTGATACCGTCTGCGAAGATAGAACACTCGGAGGGGTTTACCCATGGCTAGTGATGATAGTGATTCTATTTCGTTGAAGGTTTCAAAGGCTATACCAAGTGATGTTGGTCACGGTAGAGCACGCATTAGTGGAGAGAATGATTTGGACCTTAAGCCGGGTGATATAATCGAGATTAAAGGTGAGAATCGCTCGACGGCTGCAATCTACTGGAGAAGCAGGCCGGAAGACGCAAAAATGGATATTATCAGAGTCGATGGAATCATCAGAAAAAATGCTGGTGTAAGTCTAGGAGATAGAGTGACTGTCTCCAAAGTCGAGGCAAAGATATGCACAAAACTAGTCTTATCTCCGGTTATGGCAAATAAGCAGAAAGTCAAGTTCGGCCCTGGCATCGAAGGATTCGCTAGGAGAGGCCTGAACAAGCGACCTGTTGTTGCTGGCGATAGGATCTTCATTCCTGGTATGACGCTATTTGCTGAAGCTTTGCCTTTCGCAGTATTGCAAACAACTCCCAAAGGAATCGTTCAGGTAAACTCAGATACTGATATTGTAATCAAAGATGAAGCAATTGATGATGACGACGTAGGCCAATCTCAAGGAATAACCTACGAAGATATCGGTGGAATTGGCAGTCAATTACAGAAGGTACGTGAAATGATTGAACTTCCATTGAAACACCCTGAGTTGTTCCGTCGCCTAGGAATTGACCCGCCAAAGGGTGTTCTTCTGCACGGCCCACCCGGAACTGGAAAGACAATGATTGCGAAGGCGGTCGCGACTGAAACCAATGCGCATTTTACTTCGATTAATGGTCCAGAAATTATTTCCAAATACTACGGTGAATCAGAAAAGCAGTTACGTGAGATTTTCGACGAGGCTGCAAACAATGCACCTGCAATTGTATTCCTTGATGAAATAGATTCTATTTGTCCTAAGCGTGAAGATGTTAGCGGGGAAGTAGAGCGCAGAGTCGTTGCACAAATGCTGACCTTGATGGACGGTATGCAAGGACGCGACAATGTCATCGTAATTGGTGCTACTAACAGAAGAGACGCCATGGACCCTGCTCTGCGAAGACCAGGTAGATTCGATAGAGAAATCGAAATTGGAGTCCCAGACCGAGAAGGAAGGAAAGAAATCCTAGACGTTCACACAAGGCAGATGCCAATTGCAGACGATTTCGATGTTGATTGGGTACTGGAAAATTCGTATGGATTTGTAGGTGCTGACCTAGCAGCGTTAGTAAGGGAGTCTGCAATGAAGGCTCTGCGAAGATACCTTCCTGAAATTGACCTTGATGAGGAAACAATACCTCCTGAAGTACTCGAAAAGATGGAAGTTAGAATGGATGACTTCCGTTTAGCGATACGCGAGATTGAACCAAGCGCACTTCGTGAAATCTATGTTGAAATTCCCGACGTTTCATGGGAGAGCGTTGGTGGCCTAACCGAAATCAAGGACCGCTTGAAAGAGAGTGTTGAATGGCCGCTAACCAAACCTGAGCTGTTCGAGCATTTCGGAATCAAACCACCTCGAGGAATCGTCCTTTTCGGCGCACCAGGAACTGGAAAAACACTACTTGCCAAGGCTATTGCTAACGAAGCAAAAGCGAACTTCATTTCGATTAAAGGTCCAGAACTAATTTCGAAATGGGTTGGTGAATCTGAGAAAGCTATTCGAGAGATATTCAAGAAAGCAAAGCAATCTTCACCTTCGATTATCTTCCTAGATGAGTTTGAGTCGATTGCAGGTATGCGTTCTTCCAACTCTCAATCTGGTGGCTCGGATGTAGCAAACCGAGTTGTAAATCAACTACTTGCTAGCATGGATGGTGTTGAAAGCCTAGACGAGGTTATCATCGTCGCTGCAACAAACAGACCGGAAATGATCGACCCAGCCTTACTCAGAAGTGGAAGATTCGAGCGAGTATTGCATGTACCACCTCCAGATAAGCCTGCAAGAGAATCTATCATGGCAATCCACTCTGCAGATATGCCACTTTCCACATTCTCGATGAAAGACGTACTAGGTGGCATGGAAGGATTCACAGGTGCTGATATCGAAGCTGTTTGCCGTGAAGCAGCACTGATTGCAATGCGTGCTGGTAAGAAGAAAGTAACCAAGGGTCACTTTGAGGAAGCGACCTCTAGAGTTCGCCCAACCGTAACTCCGGAGATGCTAGAGTATTACTCTAAGATGGAAGAGAGATTAACATCTGGTCTTTCTAACATCAAACGGACAAGGGATACCGGTTACGGAATGGAATCGATGTGATTTGGCAGAAGCCGTATGATTGAAGTGACTAAAGTAACTGCGAGTAATGATAGGAGCGGAGACAAAACATGTCAAGTTTCAGCGGAGAATATCTCAAACGCTCTGTTGTTGACATTAACGGCGAATTATTTGGTCATCTCGCTGATATTGTAATCGACCCTAGAAGTGGTGAAATCACCGAAATCTTGGTCGAAGTTATTTCTGAAATCGACGTTACAAAATTACCATGGCCCAGCGATGGCGGTTTTTGCCAAGTTCCAGCGCAAGAAATCTCTCAAATCGGGGCACGTATCGTGTTAAGACGGTGAGCAGAAAATTATCATCAGTACACAACCTTCTAAACCCAATGTTAGAGTCGGTTGTCTGTATCTTGTACTAGAGGTGATAGTTTGGACCAAAAGCCGCGCTTTAACAAAAGAAGACTTGTTCTTCAAATTGCGTTCTGGTTTGTCCTCGTAATGTTACTCTCTACCGTAGTTTCACAAGTCATCAATATTGGCAACAATGAAGGCCAATCTGCGTATGGTGATGATTGGAATGACATGTCTGCATTCCGCCAAGATATCAAGGATATGGGGATTGAAACAAAATCACTGGTTTCATCGCCGCTGTTGTTAGCTGATATCGAAGACCCAGCGAATACTACATTCATCATCGCTGGTGTTGAAAGGGATACTCTCTCGCTACCTCAGTTCTCATCAGACGGATTCCTTACATTCGCTGCTGAAGACGGTTATACACCGGCTGAAGTAGAAGCGATCAAAGAATTCGTATTCGCTGGAGGAGATGTCCTCGTAATGGATGACTTCGGCTATTCTTCTTCTATTGCAGAAGCATTTGGAGTGCGTTTCAAAGGTGTTCAATTGTATGATACAGTATATGTTACTGAATTAGACTACAACTTTGTTTGGATGTGTGTCCAAGAATCTCCTTGTGGAATGGATGGAACCTCACTCGACCCTACAACTGTTGAAAACCACAGCAGATGGTCAATTCAAGACAACGGCGCTCACATCTGCAAGTTGTACGATGGTAGATTCATGGCAAAGTCGGATGCTGGTGTCTGTGAACAGCATTGGAAAGATGGTCAAATCCAGTACAATGCTTCCTACCAAGTATTACTGAACAATATCACAGGAATCGACATTATTCCTAACGCAAAGACCGGCATGGGCGCAACAGAGGTAAGAGCACTAACTTCTGCTGAAGCTACTATCGATGTCAACGGTGATGGTGAAATTTGGGTTGGTTCCGAGCAAACCTCAGAGACTCCTGACCTGTGGGGTCAGTTCAATTTGTCAATTGAAGTATGTATCTCACAAGATTGTAATTTCGTCCAGGGCGGTCGAATTACATTCATCGCTGACGGTTCTGCGCTTACCAACGCACT
>DAGO01000134.1:0-466 GCA_002498185.1 Euryarchaeota archaeon UBA10
TGGTTCAATAATCCCAAGTGGAATGATGGTCCTCTATTCGTAGAGCTGTTTTGGTTCCTTTCCATCCTTCCTTTGGTCCCAGTAATATTTGTCTCAGTTGTAGCTCCTCCAATTCTTGTTGCTTTTTTGATATTATTATTCTTGTACAGAATTGGTCTAATCAGAATCTATGGCTACTTCAGGCCGAATTGGGAAGAGACTGACCCAAAGGGTTCGGTAATTGTTGAAGCATTAGATGATTTAACACAGCCAGTGGAAGATTTCGTTGATGAAACCCGTGAAGATATCAAAAAGACATTGAAAGAATTTGATGAAAATATGAGTGAGCACGAATGGTATCGTAAAAATAGAATCGCGATATTTATTGCCGCTGGTTTTGCTTTATTCTTCGCAGTAATTGTGACACAGGTAATCATCGAGGAGTTCTTGATTACCTGATAACTCTACCAAGGGAATTTGGCAGACC
>DAGO01000134.1:776-6827 GCA_002498185.1 Euryarchaeota archaeon UBA10
AATTTGGCAGACCAAACAATTAGGTCGTTGACAATAACCTGAATGCCCAAGAAAATCGAGCCAAGTAGCATCAGTCCTGAACCATCAACTCCATCTTGCCATGCACCGTATGCAAGCAATCCGAACAGGATGTTGCCAATCGATGCTAGTGCAAGGATTCCAATCACCAAGAATGGGGTCCAAGAATAATCATTGTTGATGTGCATTCGAGTACTGTCAATCCAGAACATGGATGGAATAAGGAATAATGCATATGCGAGAAGAAGCCTTTGTGCTCCCTTGCCATCAGATTCGCCCCATGGCCATCTTAGTGATTCGAGTACTGACACTTCAATCTGGAATAAAGCAACCCACCAGTACATCAGGAATCCTATTGCTGCTAAGAACATAAACGGAACGATGTATGTGATCCATGAACTGGGTATTCCGCCCCACAGAGCTGCTTTATCGTCCATTTTTGATAGGGCCAATCCATAACTTACCAAGACCAAAGGACCGGCAATAAATGTGAACGTCCTAATCATTTCACGACTAACTTCCATGAATGCCTCTAGGAGAAACGACTCTTAATGGATTGTTATTTTCTTAGAGAAAATTATTCGATTGTTATCTCTGTGTTACCAAACAGAGTATCCTCTTCGCGCACTCCAAATCTTGTAATTTCGACTTCACAAGATACAGAGCAAATGTCAACACCGTTTTCCGTTAACGTTGCGATTTCACCTTCTTCCCATACGGCATAATACTCGTCAACGCCAGAGAAGGTAATCATACAATCAGATTCCCCTCCAGTATCGCACTGATGTGTCTGATTATTCACGGTCAATTGTACCCAGAAGCCAAAGTAACCCTCTGAAACATACCAGTCGATTTCTCCGTGGAACTCATCGATTTCAATGGTCATAAGATTGTCAGTTGCAGATGTAGAAACACTATCTGAGTGGTCTTGAGCTAGATATGTTGCATTCCAAGCATCACCAGGGTGTGCTCCGCTTGGGTCTGCGAATACCCAAGTACAGAACTCAGGGTATTCGGTTGAAAGGATAGTTGAGTTGATGGTCTCATTATCAGAAAACACTCCTTTTCTATGAAATACAATACATTCTGTAGGCTTATCGGTGTATGATTTACCTGCACTTGTCCCATTTTCATGTGTCCATTCGCTATACACCTTTCCGAGGAATAACAAGTCGCCATCTACATGGTAATTTGAGTACATATAGTGCGTTGTAGACCATTGTGGGTAATTCACGTACTCCACAAGCTCTGAGTTTTCTGCGGTCCAACAATAAGTGGAGGCAAAATCATCATTCTGAATGTAACCTGTTTTTTCTAAGTTAGAACGGATATGCATATCTCTAGGTGTCAAATCTGGATCTGTGTATTTGGTCCAGATATCAATCAACTCTTGATCCGCCACACCACCAGCACACATCGATTCCGAATCGCTGCTGTCAGAATCATCTCCGATACATCCGCTAAGAGGAGCGATTGCTAAAATTGTGCAAACCAATAACAAGCGGACATTCATGAAACTCGGATTAATCACGAGCACATAGTTTTGGCGCATTTTCACTCAGTTGTAAAAATAAATCTGCAAATGAGGGTGCAAATAGAGTGAAAATAATTTTGAAAATCACATTTTGTCGTTTTTTTGTATAAAATTAACTGTAAAACTATGAAAAAGTAACAAAATCAACAATATTTGTTATTTAAAATACAAATTAAATTACATTAGAGGGCTGGATTAGAAACGGCAAAATGTGGCAACTACACATTTTGAGTGTACAAAATGATAGAAAACACCGAAATCTTTTTACGCAATGACTGCTTCGGATATGTTGCAACGGAGAAATGGTGATACCATGCAATTAGGATATTTCACTAGGTTGGGTCGACATCGCAGTCGAGTTCGATCCCATGTATTCTGAAAATTACTTCAGTAAAGTTGCAATTATTGCAAAATTGCATTTCAACTCGAGATGCGTATGCTTCAGCGTCTCTAAGTCGCTGAGCAATCAAACCAATGGGGGTATGGTGTAGTGGATAGCATAAGTGGCTACGGACCACTTGACCTCGGTTCGAATCCGGGTACCCTCGCTGGTTTGGTTTTCAATCAGGGTATGGTGTAGTGGATATCATGACAGTTTGCGGAACTGTCGACCCGGGTTCGAGTCCCGGTACCCTGGCCATTCAACAAGGTGATAAAATGAAAATAGAAACAAAAAAACAAAACAAAAACCAAGCGTGCGAAATAGACGAAAATACCGTTTCAATAAACGGAATAGGTCCATTTTGTGAACACCCTAGAAAAGAAAATTGCTGGATATACAACGGTAGAATGCCAACATCGAATTGTTGGATTTTTGTCAACGGCAAAAATGTAGAAATTCACAATGTGATTGTATACAATCCAGATGCCAGATTTTCTGGACATGGTACAGCTATGATTTCCGACATTAGGAAAGCATTTCCAGAATCCCATATTTGGGTAGATACTTGGAACTGTACCAGACCTTTCTGGCAGAAAATGCAGCATGAGGGATTCATTGACTCAATCGCTAATGATTACTCTTGGCCTTGTATCAACACAACATGCATAACCTGTCATCCAAATAGGGGCGAGTTTAGAAGGAGGGCTTTCCAATGAGTGAGGAATTCGACGGTTGGGAAAACATAGATTGGGACGTCGAGATTGATACCTTAGAGTTTGATTTGATGGCGATAAAATCCCATAACAAATCTAATCCCAATGTTGGTAAAAAGTGGACTGAATGGCCTAAAGATATGTTAGGACTCATGCTACTACCATTAGGATATCAGCCCTCAAAATGGGACAAAGAATCTTCATTGAGTGAAAAAGAAGAAGCAGATTTGAAGCAGAAATGGATTGATTTCGCGCAGTTCGTCGATGAGAGTGATTCGATTTCTCTGAAGGAGAATACCTTCACCATTGAGGGGAAAAACGGCTCTAAGTTCTCATTTGATGCAAGTATGGAATTCTCAATTTGGTTGCCGCCAAACACTTTGGAAAGGTATGGCCCTTCTCTGAGAGCAATCAGAAATGGTGCGAGAAGAAAGAGCAATCTTGGCGTACATATGGAGTATCTAGAAGCGTCTCAGGCAACTTGGAAGATAGACACTGGAATCACGGATGACGGATTGGGATTCTGTGATTTCCCTGATTATGTCAAAGGATTAGAGCTCAAGCAGTATGAGGGATGGTCAACATTTGTCTATCCTAGCAAGTCAACATTTCCAGAAAATCTGAGGGATCTCATTGAGATGCTGATTGCAGATTACCACATTTGGGAAATCCTGCACGAACAAGAGGTCAAGAGAAGAAAAGCGAATGATGAATGGAACAAGAAGTGGCCAAATGGTAGGCCAGATGATTGGATGTATTTGTGAGGTGATATGATGGTAATGAAAGAAAGAAACAACAGTGATACAATAAAAAATTGGAAACCGAATGCTAGCGCCCCTTTGTGGGATGAAGAATCTGAAAACGAGCCCAAGGGTCCGTTTTTCACAGACTTAGACATCAAGCACATCAAACAGGTTGGGCCATCTTGTGTCCCTACTACGCTAGCCATGCTGGCAAGAAGTACAGGTGCAGATGTGGGTCCTGATGATTTCAAGAGGATTATCAACTCACAATCACCGCATACCTGGTCTAATGCTCTGCAGCCATACGGTTTGCAACTAGCATACTGTAACCATGATTTGAGAAGATTGAGTTATTGTATCGACGAATTGGTTGAACATGATGATTTGTTCTTGCTATGCTTCTACTCGGTTGACCCTCCATCCGACCCGGATGAGAGAGGGAAATTATGCACAGCACACATTGTAACATTGCATAGAGACAAAATCATTGACACTGCGAAAAGCACTCCCTTTGGAGTAAGTTTTGCCACGCAATACCCGAGGCTGTCAAGGCAGACAAAGAGGATTTTCAGGGTAGTTCCCACTGGGCACCCGAGGAGGGTTTAGGTGATTTTCATGATGTGGAAAAATGGTGAATTATTCTCCTCAGTACCTTTTCCTAAAGTGAGGGATAGGCCACTAATCGTGTACCATCCTGCAGCGGATATGAATTACCTAAACTCATGGTCAATTATGGTAGAAAACGACCAACCATTCATCATATTTTGTGATGAATTGGGGCCGAGATATCCCGACGATATGCCGTTTCTTGAAACCAGTTTGAGGATGGAATATTTTGCTAGGATTGCAAATCCATTGATTGGAGGAAGAGCGTATAGAAGCCCGGAATTAGGGTATCAAAATATGTTGGCGATGAGGCAAAAAGATGCAAGTAAAGGGATTGAGGATTTACCACTAGTCGATATTCTGTATCTTGATTGGTTAGAACCATTTGTTGAGAATAGAAGTAGGAATTCTTATTCAGATATCATTCCAAAATTAGCATCTCATGTTAGAGATGGAGGCTTGATTATCCTAGATAGGAAGCATGCAGAAGTAGTGCCGGAATGGTTTGCATATTCTCAGATTATTTTGAGCACGAAGAAGGATGTTTGTGTAGAACACATAGGTAGGGGTGAATGGCCAATACCGTACCTCGATATCGATGGAGTTAGGGAAGTACAGGCTGAGGTATTCAGAGTCAAGAACCTTGGAAATGAGAAGGTGGATGTCAATGACTTCCTAGCATCTCTAATCCATGAAAGAAGACTAACTCCTAAGGATTTGAAGAAGAAAACGAAGAAGCTACCCGAAAGATGGCCTGGCCATCCGGATAAGGATTCATGGTATCAAAGATACATGGATTATCTAGAATGGCCAGAAAATGGGCCACCGTATCTACCTTGTCCGCATGCTAATTCGTGGTCATATAGAGAATACTATCAGTGGGTGGACTCATTGATAGGAAATCCGAGGGCTCTCAGGCCAATTCCCAGAGATGAGAGGAAATACAATTTCGGAATCAAGGTAACATTGGTTCATGGCGATATTACCGACCATCTAGATTGGCTATATGTTGAGGATGCGAGTTTAATTCTAAGAGGAGAATTACTGAGTGATTGTCTGTCAAAATGGGCTTGGCTTCAAACCAAAGCGGTAGATTTGCAACCTAAATGGGATAAAAATCCGATTTCGAAATTGAAGTGGTCTGGTCACGATTCAACTCCAAATCTGACTTTGGAGTTGTTGAAATTGTCAAACTCTCCAACAGTCGCCACAGTTGTTCACGGAAATGCGACACTGAAGGAATTGAGAAAACAGTTGAGGAATTATTCCGGAGATGTTGAACATCTCATAATATTCCACAAAGATGCAGAGGATTACAGAGATTAGGGAAGTTCTGTTTCTTCAGCAGAACCCGATGACCAGTCATAGATTCCTTTACCGGACTTCTTGCCTAAGCGTCCTTCTGCGATCAACTTCTCAAGGAGTGGATGAGGTGTGTATGAATCATCGTTGAATGATTTCTTCAGATTCAGTAGAATGTCTCTGCGTACATCTAGGCCGACGAGGTCAGTAAGGGCGAGTGGCCCCATTGGATGCTTGTATCCCAAAACCATCGCAGTATCGATGTCTTTGGCGCTGGCTACTCCATCTGCAAGCATGCGAATCGCTTCATTGCCGAGAACTACTCCGAGCCTAGATGTTGCGAATCCGGGAACATCTTTGACCAGAATTGTGGTCTTGCCCATGGCCTCACCCGCAGCAGTAGCTGCTTGAATCGTCTCTTCAGAGCATGAGTCGTGTTTGATTAGCTCAAGTAATTTCATGATTGGCACCGGATTGAAGAAATGCATACCTATGACTTTCTCTGGCCTACCGGATGCAGCAGCAATATCGGCGATTGATAGTGAAGAGGTGTTAGTTCCTAGGATGCAATCTTCCTTTGTCATTGCACCAAGGTCTGCGAATATTTTGTGCTTCAAATCTGGGATTTCAGGAACCGCTTCGATGACGAGGTCCGCATCTTTTACCGCTTCATGCATGTCGGAAACAGCGTGAAGATTTGCAGCCCATGCTGCCTTTTGTTCAGCAGTGGTTTTGCCTCTAGCGATGCCTTTG
>DAGO01000134.1:6979-13170 GCA_002498185.1 Euryarchaeota archaeon UBA10
AAGGTCTGCGAAAATTTTGTGCTTTAAATCAGGAATCTCTGGGACGGCTTCGATGACGAGGTCCGCATCTTTTACCGCTTCATGCATGTCGGAAACAGCGTGAAGATTTGCAGCCCATGCTGCCTTTTGTTCAGCAGTAGTTTTGCCTCTAGCGATGCCTTTGTCCCAAAACGCATCAATGGTCTTCATTCCACGCTCTAGGCCTTCAGGAAATGCATCATACAGGTTGGTATGCCAACCTGCCTGTGCACATACTTGAGCAATACCTGCTCCCATAGTTCCAGCGCCAATTACTGCTACAGAACTGATTCCCATGTTTGCATCCGATGGGATATAGGTTCATGACGATTCCTTGGATTGAGCAAGATATACTCCGCCTACAATCAGAACGAATGAGGCGATAAGTGAGAATCCTAATTTTTCATCAAGCAATAACCAGCCACTTAGAATTCCGAATATTGGTACCAAGTAGACATACATTGCAGACCTACCCGCTCCGATGATTTTGATTCCATCTGCGAACCAAACATAGCTCAATACAGTGGAGAAAATCGCCAAGAACGCCAACCACGCCCACGCATCCAGTCCCGCATCTAAAGGAGCTCCGACCTGGGAGTATTCCCAGATAACTGCGGGGGTTTGAATCAGTAATCCAACTGCACTGGACCATACAGTTAGGTGGAGTGGCGATAGCGCATTCTCGCCACTCATCGCTTTCTTCATCAGGATGGTTGTACAAGCCCATGAAAGTGCTGACATAGCGATTAGTGCATCACCTAGCAATCTTTCATTCACGGGTAAATCGACATTAGGAGAGTACCATGCAATCACTGCAACACCGCAAACCGCAGATAGTAATCCTAGCCCCAGCCGTTTGTCGAATTTCTCCCCTAGGAACGGCACGGCAAGTATAGCAGTGAACAGTGGGTTGAATGTGATCATTAGAGAAGCGTCACCAGCGGCTGTCCACTTCATTCCATACATGAAGAATGCCTGGTACAGGAAGGTTGAGAGGAACCCAATTGCGGTGATTATTTTCCATTGGTCTCTAGATGGTGTAACCCATTGTTTTGTAGCGTACATGAACAGGAAAAAACACCCTACTGCGAGTATATACCTTGCCCAACCCGCTGTGAAGGGGGGGATGTCACGTGCAGCTACTCTTCCTGCGACCCAGCCTAGACCCCAAATGAATGCAACCGCTAGTAATTTAGCGTGAGTTGATGCATTTTTCATCAGAATCGCTCCAAGCCGAGTTGCAGGATTCGGGCTCTAGGTAGCCCGATTTCCGGCATTCCTTCGGCTGGTGCGTGGAGTTTTAGTCCTTCCAGTCGCTGTACATATAGTCCATAAGATGCAATATCGTTTGGCAAGAAAGGTGTAGGTAGGCCCATTTTTTCTAGGCCTTCACACGCCTTTTCGGTGTATATCGGATAGACATTGGTTTCAAAGTGCATCCATGTTGAAACTCTGCGGCAATCTACATTCTCAAGAGTTAGAAGGTGCTCAAGTAATCCAACATCGGGGTACTTGATTGTTTGAATTGCCATATTGACTTCCATCACGACATCTTCTGGCCATGCAAAAGGTGTGTTGTTAGCCCAAGCATCAGCTAATTCGATATGCTCAATCACATCTTCACCATTTACTGCGAACAATGTTTCCTGATACGGCCTATCTTCGTAGGCGTCACTGACAAGGTTTGGTAAGACCGAATAGAAGCGTTCTAGTTCCGCTTCTTCGGCTCCGTAGAGCGAGACGGGGATCAATCTCTCACCTCAAGCAGTAGCGCCGATTCCACTAGCAAGTTGGCGAGGAGTCAATGGCTTGTCCTCGATCCACTGTTGCTTGAAAATCTCTTTCAGTGCTTCCTCATCTTCAGGAGTTGGAAGAACGGTTTTCAGATATTCTGCGTATTCTTCGTCAGTTCCTTCGAAGAGCTCACCGTTAGTGTAGCAATTCTTGCCGCCAAAGGCTCCTATGTCTCTGTGGAAGTTTTCGTGAGGCACGAATAGAGTAACTTCGCTGTCTTCAGGAAGGTATCCATTTAGTTTGTTGACTTCTTTCACAATTTCATCGTGATAGTGGCCACGGCTTTCTTCGTTGAGGACTTCTTTGTCGACTTCGATTCCGCCATCGAGTTTCTTTCGCTCATCCCAGCGGCCCTTCACTCCCCAGACATATGCCCAGTGAGCAGAGGTGGATGAATCGGTTCCGAACAAATCGTGGGCTGTTGCAACCCACTTGTTCATGTAACGCTGTAGCATGTCCAATGGAATGACTCCAGCCTTGATGATTCTTCGCAGTCCATTCGAACCAGTTCCCAGGTGGAACGACTCTTCTTTGAGCATAGGTCCCATGGATGCAGCCAATGGCTTGAATGCAGAGGTAGATAGCATTCCAAGTTGGAACTTACCATCTCTGTCCACGAACATTGTGTAGCAGAAGAAATCCAACCAATGTGGCATTGGTCGGTTGAATGCGCCAAGTAGACGGTCTCCGTCCTGTGCATTGCGCTCCAGTAGCTTCTGTGCTTCTCTTCGTCCCTGCTGTCCGAAATAGGTCATCAATAGGTAAGCCATCTGCCATCCGTGACGCTGTTCTTCAGCCATGATACGTGCTGCTGCATAGCGGTCATAGTCGGTTGGAGCACTAGCCAATAGGTGGCGTTGCTGTTCTACAGATGCGAATTCAGTGTCACCCTGTACAGTGATCATTGCTACTAGTGAGTCACGGATGTTTTGGTGAGGTACTTGCAGTGCTCGCTCCCACTTCGCTCTTCCAGCGTAATCTCCGAATTCAATTACATCACCAGCGCGGTCCCAATCGAATAGAATTGAAAGGTCGAAATCGCCCAACCATTCTCTGTTGAAACCTACTCTGTCTTGCCATTCGCCAAAGTTGGCGACCCAGTCTTCCCATGTCTTTGGTAGTTCTGCCATGACACTGCGATAGGGTTCCTACTATTCATTAATTTGCGAACATGTTCGTGCGAACATGTTCAGGGAGAGTTGCGACGTACTTCATCGGCAAAGGAATTGAGTACAACTCCCTCTATCTTGTGTAGGTGTACAGAAAGTGTTGATTTGCTCAACCCAAGCAATTCAGCCAGAGCGCTCAGCGTTATCCTGCGCGGAGTATCCCAGTACCCTTCATTTAATGCGGAATCGAAAATTATCCTTTGCTTTGGTGTTAACATTCTCGAACCGGTAGATCGTGTTGAGACAACGCGATAAGGAACTCCACCATCACGCAACAGTTGTACTAGTTCGCGGCTTTTTTCAGCTGAGCATTCAATTGTCCAGTCTACCCATCCATCCCTCACCTCAAACGGCGACTGAGGAATAACTCCCACTTCTCGTATTTCCTTAATGTAGCCACCACCTTTCGGTGCGATGTCTACTTCGTACCTGTGTCCGCCGAGGTCTCTGACCTCTTCAATACCAAGATGAGAATCCAGTTCATTTTTCAATTCATTAGAGGATGAAAGTTTTGCAGTTCCTCTTCCCCTTGCCAAAGGCATGGTTTCCTCAATTCGTAAAACCGCTTCAGGTCGTTGACGAGAAACATCTCCGGACCAATGCCCTTCAGGCAAACGAACTTCGATACGTAACTGGTTTACCATGCTATCACAAAGAATGGTTACGGTCATGGCGAGTTACTTCACCAGTCTTTACATCGATCAATTCTGCAAATGTTTGCACGCTATCTTGGCCTACAACCACTCCTGGCAAGTATCCGTCACAAACCCCTGATGCTGCGAAGATTGCATCATCGGAACGGCAGAGGTCGGTCGCATCCCACAATCTTGTAAGGTCATCATCTACCATCTTCTCAGCACGCTTTTCTTCTTCATCAGAACGGAAAACTAGCCGTCCTTCGAAAACGCCTCCAATTCCACGTATTGCAGTTGCAGTAATTACTCCTTCAGGGGCAGCTCCTATGCCCAACAGCATGTCATAAGGTCCATCAGGGCGAGCAGCCCATATTGCTGCTGAAACATCTCCATCTCCCATCAGATGAAGTTGTGCGCCAGCATCTCTGATTTCTTTGAATAACTCTGCATGTCTTTCTCTATCCAATGCAACTACCTTGACTTCCGAAATCGGTTTGTCAAGGATGTCTGCGGCCTGCTCGAGGTTGTATGTCACTCCACCATCAAGACTGATGTGTCCGGCAAGTTCTGGTCCTGCGGCAATCTTGTCCATGTAGCAATCAGGAGCATGAAGCAGAGTTCCTCTTGGGGCTGCAGCAAGTACTGCTATTGAGTTCGGTGAATTATCAGCGCAATTGTTTGTGCACTCGAGGGGGTCAACAGCTATGTCGATTTGTAGTGCGCCTTCAATTCCAACCTGGCTTCCTAGTTCTTCGCCAATGAATAGCATTGGAGCTTCATCCCTCTCACCTTCACCGATTGCAACTCTGCCATCGAATGGAACTTTGTCGAAAGTTCTACGCATTGCTTCAACTGCAGCAGCGTCTGCAGCGTTTTTGTCACCTAATCCACGCCATGCAGCACTAGCAATTGCCGCTTGGTCTACCGCTTCTAAGAAGTGATGCGCCAAGTCTGCAGTTCTCGCCATGTTCCTTGCGATAAGCAACCCCTCCATCAATAAAGCGCTCAATCCGCCTTGTGTTTTTCGAGAACAATAACATCTGTAATTCGTGTTTCAGGGTATTGTCCATCAGCATTTTTCTCCATGGATTTGACCATGTCCAATGCACACAATAGACCCGCACAAACACCGGTCAGTGCTTCCATTTCGATTCCTGTACGATAGTGTGCACTAACCTCGACAGTGCATCTCAAGGCATTGTCTTCCCAAGCCCAATCGACTTTGCATCCCTCAAGTGGGATAGGATGGCAATGAGGAATAATGCGAGGAGTATCTTTTACAGCCTGTATGGCTGCAATTGTTGATGCTTCCAAAACATCACCTTTTTTGACGTCGCCATTTGTAATCGCTTGCTTGGATTGTGTCGAAAGGTGAACTAGACCTGTAGCACTTGCTCTTCTGTGAACTATCGGTTTGCCGCCAATGTCGATAACTCCTTGGATACTCTTTCCCATTTTTTCACCCCAATCCTGCTTTCCATGTTGCCCCGCTTGGCTTGACTTCTTTTTTCCACAGGGGGGCTTGTCCTTTGAGTTCATCGATTAGCCACGAGCAACCTTCGAATGCTTCCTTTCGATGCGGGCTTGCTACGTGTATCGCTACAATATTCTCGCCAGGACCAACCGAACCAGTCCTATGAGCCATGGCTACAGATTTCAAGCCGAACCTATCAATCGCTTGTTCTGCGAGACTGTGAAGTGTTTCAGAGAGTTTGTCCTGCCAAGCATCGAATTCTAAACGAAGAACTTCTTCTCCGCCATCTTCTCCTCTGGTGATGCCTGTGAAAGAGACAATTGCTCCGCAGCCCGAAGTCTGCAGATGTGTTCGCAAATCATCCACATCGAGTTCATCAGGGGCTTCTTGAATGAAAATATGCCCCTGCATAGCAACCCCACCACTGCCGCATCCTTGAAACCATCCTTGCACATGGGATGGCATGGCACAGGCAGGGCCCATCCACATAATGGGCGCCGGCCTGTCTGGTCTAGCGGCTGCAACTACCTTGGCTAAAGCGGGTGTTGAAGTCCATGTTCATGATGTCAGAGAAGATTCAGGACAACGCTTTGATGGTGATTTTCAGGCCTTGGAAAATTGGTCGATGGATGAGGATTTCTTCGACCAATTACGCTCCTGGGGCTACGACCCAGGCGAGTTCAAGGCAACCGAATTTAGCATAGTCGACTTGATTCATCCCGATGATGAAATTACCAATACACATACTCCGGGTGTTGCTTACAGAATTGTAGAGAGAGGTACATCCGAACATACAATCGACCAGGGATTCAAGAGAATGGCAATAGCAGCAGGGGCTAATCTGCATTACAAGAGCAGAGTCAAGGAAGAAGACTGCCAAATCATTGCTTGCGGGCCTAAAGGAACCAGTGCAGTAGCTTATGGAGAAATCTTCCGCACTAAGCACCCCAATCATATTGCATTCCAAATGAACGACAAGTTAGCGCCCGGCTCATACTCCTATCTGATAATTATCGATGGAGTTGGTTTGATTTGTACCTGTTTGTGGAGAAAGCAGAGAGGAACTGATAGGTTCCTAAATGAGACAATTGCTTGGTATCA
>DAGO01000116.1:0-17953 GCA_002498185.1 Euryarchaeota archaeon UBA10
AGGTCTGCAATTTTGCGTAAACTCGACTGAGGGATGTGCTCGACTACTTTGCCAGTGCCGTCTAAATAACTGCGGATTCTTCTTAGAACTTCATCTAAGAAATCGCTAGTCATTGAATCCACGGTTGTCACCTATTACTGCCAGCGATAGACGGGTTTAGAACCCTGCGCTACAAAGTTCGTCAGGAAATACCAGCAGAGCATCAATATCTACTAGAAAATAGCCTTTAGTTCATTATTTTACCAAGATGCATGTCAAGTAATGCAAAATGAATAATAATTATGCAATACCAAATTTATGGACCAATTTTAAGCGAATATCCAAATAGCTAAATCCTAATGAATCTGAGGCAATCATAGAAACCTAAAACATGCCAAAACGAGAAAAAATGGATGGCTCTTAGTACACCATTTATCGAAAACCGCAGTTTTTGAACAGTGCTAGTTTGTCAGATCATATTGAGAAAAGTTATGCAGAGTGCATTTTACCTTAGGAATATTGAATAACAGTAACTACTACGGCGGTTCATGTTGGGCAGTGACGGCTCTGTATGGCTCGAAAGACTGCACATGCAACTTGCTAGAAATTTGAAAGCATCTGGATGGTCTCAGGCTGAAATAGCCGATATTTTGGGCTCTACACAGTCAACAATATCTCGTATGGCGCACCGTGAACTACCAGAAATGGCTGGAACTTCAGATGAATCAACAATTGATGGATGGGCGCACGAAATTTCTCTTGCGCTAAGGCAGCTTGGACCCGAGTCAAAACCAAGCCGTACACGATTCGTTATGGAAATCGCCTTTGCCCCCGGACAGGTCCTGAGATTCGATAAGTCACTAACTGGGACAGATTTAGATTCAGACCAGGAACAAACCTCGCTATTGAAGCGACTCGAATGGGCGATTTCTAGAGTGGATGTTAACAGACTAAAGTCCAAGATGCCTGCTGTGGGAATGAATATCGCTTGCTGCCTCGAAACTGCTAGGTCAGTAGCAGAAGTCGCAGCATTCCCCGGGAAAATTACTATTGTCGAAGACAAAATTCGGCACCATGAGACTCCAAGATTCGGAGCATCAAAACACCTCGCAAGCATGTTGATGGATGCGAGAGTGTATGATAGTGCAAAAACTGCAATCCTAAATGTTCACCCGGGAGATGATATTGAAAAAATCGAAGCCATATGTGAAGATATGGACTTGAACCTAACTTTTGCACCAGAAGGCAAATTGACTCCGCACCAAGGAATTGATGTCATACTTGATGAAGGGGGATTCGGATGGGAACCAGCACTCTACATTCTAGCGCACAACCCGTTGGAGTTAGTCGATCGAATGCATAGGATAATCGGAAATTTATGAGGTGTAAAAATGAAAAATCGAATTGTATTACTTAGTATATTTATGTCAGCAATGATGGTTGCAGGATGTATTAGCGAAGCTATTGAAGATAGTGTAAATGATGATAATTCTAGTCCTGAAGAATATGTTTGGGAGGATGATGGAGAACTTGTAATCGTCACATATGACGTGTATGGTTTGACTGATGAGATGCTATCAGAATTCGAAAACCAGACTGGATATGATATCAATCTGATGAAGTTGGATGATGCAGGTTCAGTACTGAGCCATCTAATGCAGCACAAAGGTGTTCAAATTGCAGACTTGGCAATAGGCTTGGACAATACCTACTTGCAGACTGCAATTGACAATCAACTTCTATGGGAACATTTCGCCAACATTTCCAACATTAAATCTGAGGTGTTGGAACCATACAATGGCCGACTGGCTGCTCCATTCGACCATGGATACATGTGTCTAAATTACGACACTGAAATGGTAGATGGAGAAAATTTGACTGTGCCTACAAGCCTTTGGGACCTCACGAATGAAGAGTGGAATGGAAAGGTCGCGATTCCTTCGCCAGAAACAAGCAGTCCTGGACGCGCATTCATGACTGCTACTGTCGATTATTTTGCCAATGATGAAGATAATCAAACCGACTGGACCGACTGGTGGACTGCGATGTCAGCAAATGATGCAATAATTACAACAGGCTGGTCAGAAGCATATGAGACTCACTACACCGGAGGTTATGGCGAATACACTGAAGGGTACGTCGGCGATGCACACATGGTAGTATCTTACTGCCACTCTCCCGGAGTCGAATCATGGTACAACGGTAATTGGACCAAGTCCGCCGCACTCGACCTACCAAGAGCTGCATTCCACCAAGTTGAATACGCCAGCGCTATCGAAGGTGGAAATTTAGACGCCGCATCGGCATTTATTGAGTATTTGCTAACTGAGGAAGTTAATACAAAAATGCCCACTGAGAATTTCATGTATTCCGTTTTGAATGATACCGACCTCCCGGAAGATGGAGGATACAGATATCACTCAACTGTTCCAACTATGGCTGCTAATGTTAGTGCTAATGATATTGCATTGAACATGGAATCCTGGCTAGAGGATTGGAACGATGCGATGGTTGCTGCTTGAAATGAAAAGCAAGAACATAGGCTTGTTCGCATTTTTCATTTACACTGTACTCGTATTAGTTCCGCTTTGGCTAGCAGTAGACAGGCTAATTTGGATTGTAGGTTATGACGTCATAGATTGGATTCAATCCTTAGAGAGGAACTATGTGTCTATGGGCACCTTCCAGTTTACTCTATTGCAAGCATCTATTTCCACTATTGTAACCTTAGCAATAGGTATACCGATCGCGTGGCAACTAGGCAGATACAAGTGGCCGCACGATTATCTAATTCGCTCTATTTTGACTATGCCATTTGTAATGCCATCAATAGTTGCAGCAATGGGGTTTTTACATCTAATCGGTGAAAATGGCCTTAACATTCGCTCTAACCAAGGCACGTGGTTTGCAACCCTCATCGTCGCACATGCTTGGTTCAACCTTTCTCTAGTCATAAGATTCTGTGAGCCTGTACTTTCGACCTTGGATCCACAAATGGAAGAGCAAATGTTGCTCTTGCCTGCTGGGAAGACAAGACTAGGGAGATTTCGATATCTGTGGCTACCCCTATTGATGCCCTCAATCGCTGCTGCTGCATGTATGACATTCGTATTTTCATTCACATCTTTCGCCTTGGTCAGATGGATAACATTAGGCGAAAATACACTGGAAAGTATGATGGCAAGCATCGGTTCATCTGCAGGAATTAATGGGTACATGATTTCTCGAAATGAGATAATTTTGGGTTCATCATTGATTCAATTCACAATTCTGTTACTATCATTGTGGGTGATGTCTACTCTCCAGCATAAGCGCCAGAGTAGGCTCCCCAAGGCCTCTGAATCGATTGTAAAAAAGAAAAACAATAGTGGTTGGTTAATTGTATTTCCAGCGCTAGTTTTCGCAATACTGCCACTAATTACTCTGGTAATTTCGTCGTTTAGAATACGTGAATCCAGTGCGAGTGGAACAACCTACAGTTGGAGCACAGCAGGTTGGGAATACGCATTCACCTCTACCAACTCACTACCTTCTGCATGGGATGCCCTGTTCAACTCGGTTGGGTACGCTTTAGTCGCTCTTGTGATCGCTTTACCTCTTGGTTGGATGCTCGCTCAATATATCTGTGATTTAGAGAAGCTCAAGCCTCGTCTAGCAAGGATTTTAGATGTCTTCACTATGCTTCCCTTCGCAGTTTCAAGTGTAATGATAGGCCTTGGTGTGATGCTTGGCATGATTAGAATCGATGCTGAATTTTTCTATTCGCTATGGCTGACTCCGGCTTTAGCTCATGTAATGATAACAACACCATTTGTAGTCAGAATAATCCTGCCGGCTCTTAGGTCGATTGACCCATTGTATGATGAATGCGCTAGAACTTTGGGGATTTCGAAGTTCAAGCGATTTTTCAAAATTAAGGTCCCAATGCTTAGAGGTTCAATCTTAATTGCGACGATATTCACTTTAGCGATGTCAATGGGAGAATTTGGGGCCTCATGGGTTGTTACTAGGAACTCTGATTGGACTACATTGCCGATAATGATAGATTCTTTGCGCTCTATTCCATACAATAATTCGCTTACAGCACCTGCTGCAAATGCAGTGGCTTCCGTTCTGATGTTAATCGCTTTGATACTATTCATTTCAACTGAGAAGTTTAGACCACGAAGAGATGGAGGGATGTTCTGATGTTAACATGCAAGGGTCTAGGAAAATCATTCGATAAGATATTGTTTAACGATTTCAATTTGGACTTGCAATCGGGAGAAATTGTTGCAATAACTGGTCCTAGTGGCTGCGGTAAGACAACTCTATTGAGATGCATATGCGGACTCGAGGATTTGGATGAAGGCCAAATTATGTTAGATGGTAGAGACATAACCAACACGCTTGCGGAAGAGCGAGGCATTGGCTTAATCTTCCAAAGACCTGTGCTATATCCTCACCTAGATGTCAAGGGTAATCTCAAGTTGGGTGCACAAGATTGTGATGTTGCTGCAACCCTAGAAGAGGTCGATTTGTCAGGATTTGAAAATCGCAGAGTCGAGACACTATCAGGCGGAGAAGGTCAAAGAATAGCACTAGCAAGGGCCCTATTAGCTAAACCGTCGGTACTACTCTTGGATGAACCGTTCAGTTCACTTGATGAAGAGTTGTCTGATAAACTTCTATCAGATGTTCGAGATTTGTTGAAAGCAAGAAATTGCCCTGCTATTTTGGTTACTCATAATCATGATGTTGCAAGGAAGTTTGCAGATTCAGTAATTTCGATGATGTGACCGTTACAATCATATGCTACCCGGTTGTAATTAAAGTTGGTAAGATGGTAGCAGGTGGGCTTGACGTAGTACCTTACATTCGTGGGGTACAATTGATTCTGATAGGATACAATGGCTACACTAAGGGCTCTCGATTTGAAAATGATAAAATGGTCCGTGATGAAATTGTCCGTGCCACAGGAAGAGTCCGTAGCCACATGCAGAACATTTTCGACAGTCAATTCAAAGCAGACAATATCGAGATTGCCCGGGCTGCTAAACAATGCATTGAAGAGTGTGATTACCTAATCGAAGATGTTCAAAAATCGGTATCTGGAATGGAACATGCTTTCCTATCGGGGCAAAGGTCTCCTTCTAATCGTGATTTGAAGAAACTGATTAAGCACGATCATGATGTTATTGAGATGGTGACTAAAGCCGTCAATATAGCAAATAGTGCTGAGCTTTCTACCGCTACGTCTGATGGCAACGCTCAGCAGCTGACAATGCAAACAACTCAGTTAGTTACGAGTTGCAAGGGATTTTTTGGCGCAAGAGCAAATGTACTTGCGGGACTGAAACAAAAGAAAGTGAAGAAGTGATATTATGAGCGATTACAAATGGAGAGACAGTCCGGATATCGTAGCCAGATTGGTTAATGCAGACAAAATACAAACCCTAGCATCACAAAAAGTATTGTTGAAGCCAAACGAAGCATGTGCACTTATTGTGGATGGCAGAATTGGAGACGTTCTTACTGAGACATTGCTCAAGAGCATGGCAGGTGGTTTCACCAGATGGATAGGTGATAAAATCGGTGTTACAGCAAATGATAGACGTTTGTTGTTTGCAATGACCGGCCCTATGGATTATTGGATACCATTCGAGGGCCAAATTGCAGATGGAGAAAAGGTAACTGGATTCGCAAATTTGAGAATGCGAATGGACTTGGAAGACGTCCCAAAATTGTTGAACTATTTTGCAAATAATGCACCAACATTAACTCGGGATGGCGTAATCAAGATTATTGCAGATGAAGTAAAAGCAAGAGTAGTAACACCTTCTCTAGCATCTTGTGAAAATGCAGCTGGATTAAGAAGTGCTTCATTCCTTGAGAGATTTGAAATGTCTGCTGAAAGTGGAATGAGAAACTTGTTGTCAAACCTAGGGTTCACTCTATTGAAAGCATTCCCAATTACAAACCCAACGGACATGGAGTTGGTACAGAGGCACCGTGCAGCCGTACAAGCAAAGATTTCTGGTGATGAAGCAAATGTCGAAGCACAACTAGCTCACTATGCTCAAACTGAGGCTTTGACGCTTGCAAGAATTGAATTGGAAAACAATGTAGCTAGGGCGCATGCTCGTGGCCAGGTCAATCTAGAACTGGAAAATGAATTGAAAGACCTACGTGCCCAAGAAGCAAAATGGAATGCAGAACTAAATTTCAAACGCAGTGAGATGGAAATTCGAGTAGATGAGGCTGATGCTAAAACTAAGAGAGCTATGGAAATGTTTGCCGAAGTCCAAGCCCGTAAGGCAGAGAGAATTGCTAACCAGCAGGAATTCCAAAAGCAAAGAATGGATTCTCAGAATCAATTGCAAAAGGAAATTATGGAATTAGCAGCTCAACACGGTGCTCTAACCCCGGAAGTTGTGCAAGAAATGCTTAGACAACAAACAGCGCAGAAGGCAATCGATGGTAAGGAAGAAGATTCTGAGTGATTATCACTACTTTCTTTGATGGAATCTACCGATTGAATGAATAGAGAGATGCTTTCGCCGAAGCATGTTCATGCGTCCGTGGAAGTTTTGGCTACCACATTGGCGCGAAAAAGAGAATAGACGATTATTTTGGTATACAATTCTAACACTAATTTTAGCAATGGCTCTTCCCTACTCTGTCATCAACCACATTATGGGATATTTTGACAGGTCTGTTATGGATCCAATAATGCCAATAGATTCTATGGTTCCATTCATTGGCTGGTCATTTGTGATTTATCTCAGTCTTTACCTGTACTATCCTGCAGCAGCATGGTTTGGAAGGGATAACGACGCCAGAATTCGAGAAATGTTTGCTTTTTATCAAGCATTATTCGTTATGACATGGGTTGTAAATCTGATATTCATTCTATTTCCAACCGAAGTCTACATTCGGGACCAAATTCCTGCAGATGTTAGAGCAGGAGAGGGGTTCTGGGGATTCTGGTTCGGCGATGTCATGCATAAAACCGACCACCCATACAATGCTTGGCCTAGTCTGCATGTTGTCCAATCGCTAATGATTGTGATGCTACTGAGGTATTGGAAAATTGTATCTGGATGGAAAGAAGTCTTACTTTGGATTGCGTGGATTGCACTTTGTATTTCTGTAATGACTACAAAGCAGCATTTCTTCTTCGACTTGGTTACTGGAATAATTACCGGTATTGCATGTTGGTACTGGATGTGCATTCCCGCAATGGAAGCGTCGTCTAATGAGGAATGGGTTGAATCCTTCCCTGCAAGCGACTAGTTAATCGTAGATTATCAACACGGAATGGCTCACAGAAATCGAATCTTGGCCTTCTTCGTATTCAACACTCAAATCATGTAACAAGTAAGTGTTGAAGTGAATGGTATTCCAAGTAACCGATTCACCATCGTCAACTTGCTCACTATAGCTCTGACATGTATCGTCGAGTTCGTCTGTAATCTTCCAAGTGAAATCAACTGACCGACCGCCACCAAAGTCCTCTAGAATGCTAGGGTTTTCAACAGTTGAAATTACCTCGATGTAACTAGGATGGACTCCCTGATTATCCGGTATTGGATTGAATGGCATCTTTTCAGGGCTATTTGTGTCTTCTTCGACCCAATTAATTTGCAAGTCGATACGGATTGTTTCAGTAGATGAGGCCCGATTGCTGTCCTCATCAATGGCATATGCTGTAAGATTGTATAATCCGTGAGTACTAAATTCGACTGAAATTGAAGATTCACTCTTCGCATCAATCTCAATCGCTTCTCTACCTCCTTCAAATTCAATACCAAAGCGCTTCAATGGGATTTCAGATTTCGTTTCTGAGAAATCCACTACAATTGTTACGGAATCTAAACTAGTTAACTGACCGTCAACATATGACTCGACCACTGTGCCATTGAGAATACTATGATTGGCTTGCAAGTCTAAATCTACACTAGCATCTCCAAATGAAATACATCCTGGCAGAACCGTTCCACAGAGCAAGGCTAAGACCAAAATCGACCTCATGCCCGCCATATCTCACCCACATTTTTCAAAATATAAAACTCCAATTCACTGATGTGTAAGATGACTAATACTTGCTGAAATGACTACATAGTCACGATAGATTAAATTGCGTCGGATTTGCTAAGGGGTAATGAGCAAGATGCGCAGGGATATGAATTCCGATGATGCTAGCCAAGGCATCAGTGCGATGATAATCTTCGTCTCAATTATTTTGATGTGCTCAATCATCTCTGCAGTAGTTATTGGATTTGGAGAAAAGGTATTCGCTGAAACCAAGACTGACGCACAAGAAAACATACCAAGTTTCAAGGGCATTGTCAACATTGTAGTATTCGAGATATCTAGCTTAGGAGCCGACGATGAACTTCATCTCGTGTTTGAGTTGCCTTATATCGAGCAAAATATTGGTGATACAAATGTTGCATGGGTTGTGATGTGTTTCCCAACAAACCAGGGAGGAGCGCGTCAAACTATGCATTTTGATGAAGGAGATTTCTCTCTTGCAACCGAACTAGATGGCGATGGTTTAACTGCAGCAGATATCGATGAATTTGAACCTGCAGTGACCTATCGAATGATTATGCAATTGTCAGAATGTGACTTAGACGCTGTTGATGAAGCTAGCCTAGTGATAATGGTGGACAGGGGCCGTACCCAGGAATGGGAAATGAATATTGGAAGTGCGCCTTATCAGGGCCAAGACCTAAACTGAGGTGATATGATGCGAAGGTTACGTATTGATTCTGACATCAAAGGTGCTGTTGGTTTGGGAGCAATGATCATTTTTATTGGGATGATTTTGCTCTCTGCAATCGTCTCATTCACGATCATTCATATCACAGAAGAACTCGCTCAAGACAGCCAGAATACCGCCGAAGATGTTAGGCGTGATTTCGCCAACTCTGTACTGATTACAGGTGCATGGGTATATGATAATCAGGACGACATGTTATTCATGATGGAATTTGGTGCAACTGGAGACCCAATTTCCAGAGTCGATGTAATCTATGTATTAACATGTACAGAACCTGATGGAACCTTCCATTACCGGTCTGCTGCGTTAGGCGATTCTATGGGTGGTTCAGCGATTTATGTTTGGAGAGTTGGCGATGATGACCCAAACAGCGCAGGGTTCACCAATGTCAATAATTTTGAGCCAGGCGCTCGTTATTTCTTCACCTTAGACGGAGGCACACAAACTAGCCCTGGAGGAGCCGCAGGCGAATGTGGACCACCACACCTTGATACTCATGGAATTACTGCCAATTTGTGGTTACACATTCCAAATGGACCTTCAACCCATCAAATTTTGGCACTTTCAAATGGACGTGAGATTGGCTCACAGATTATCTGATATTACATCCAACTTGCGATTAGTTCTGGTTGAGTTAAGTAGAACGTTAGGGCAATTCCTGCCATCATCATCATCCATGCACCTATCGCCTTGATCAGTCCCGTGGACCTGCGTAGAATGTTGATGAATCTTTGTTGGCCCAAGCCAACCACGGTGGTAACCGCAATCATCAGCAAACTTACTGATAGCATCAGACCTGCTAGGCCTGTCCAAGTTGCGGTTCCTCCGATTAATGCCAGATATGCAATGAAAGGTATGACTGCTGCCGCAGTACAGTCGATGGATGCTGCAGAATATCCAATACCCCAGAGATACATATTACGTCGTGGAGTGAACTTTTCATCCATCTCTGTAGTAGAATACTTGTCAACCAACTTCTGGACGAAACCAAGCAAATGAGCAGTGCCACCAGTTAGCATGAATGCTCCTAAAACGATTAGAAGAATCGCCACTGCAAGTGCGAAATAATGCAATACTCCTGACAGATTGATTATACTTCCAAGGCCTAGAACGATTACTCCGATGATAGCGAAGAAAGTTAGTTGCCCTAATGCTGCCAAGCCACCTAGAATCCAATGAGCTGGCATTCTACTCTCAAGTTTTCCAGCCTCCATTAGTTCATCTTCACGTTGACCTAAATTGACGTAATATGAAATGTAACCCGGTAAGATTGGGAATGCACATGGTGAGAAATACACCAACACACCAAGTAATAATCCCATTGTGAAAATTGCTCCAGCGGAACGGTCTACTTCCGCCAAAGAGAACCTCATATCTTCTGCATTGCCATCAGCTGCCGCTAGAACTGCGGAATCGAATTCACCCCACCCGCCAGTTGGCGTACCGGAGCTTTCCTTGGCAACGATGTATCCTTCATGGTCGATTACAAGAGCGACGGGTATCGCTTGGGCTTGGTATTCTTCAACCATATCTCCACGAGTAAACTGAATGATTTCCCATGTGATGTTTCCTTCCAGTGTTGTATCGATTGTGAAGTTCACAGATGAGCCTTCCTCAATCAGTATGTCAATCTCATCTACATCGACATTCAAGTCATCATTGTCGGTTAACCCTTGCCCGATATCAAAACACGAGACCTCTTTTGCTGAGTTGTTAACTCGCGCCTCAAGACAATATGTACCATCATTAAGGTCTACTTCAGATGAATTAACGCCAGAATGAATGACCTCTGATTTCAGAACTGAGTCGGTCTGACCAGTAGCCACAATCCAAGGCATGTGTGCATCTGAACTGGGATCGCCGAATGTGTCATTTAACATCTCGAGAGATTCTACTGAATACCACATCCCAACTGAAACAACAATGATCTCATAATCCCCATTATATTCACGCCAGTCATCGATTTTTTTCTCTAAGTGGGCCTGTACAAGGTGGCAATTGGCACAGTCAATTGCCATGAAATCAACGACAACAACCTTGCCTCGGTGGTCAGATAATTGGAACCAACCCGTCTCGTTCACATATCCGCTTTCTTCAACTGAACGATTGACGGTTTCAACCTCAAAGTCAGGAGCTAATCGAATGTTATCTCTATCTACGCCGTAACCAGAAGATGCGAAATCAAACATGGAAAGACCTGCATATCCGATTATCGAAAAGAGGACTATTCCAATACCTAGGGCCTTCCAAGTGGTCGAATCTTTGAAAACTCCGAGGTCAATCCCGAACTTTTCCTTCAGACCCATACAATAATCCTAGGGAAGAAGAGTTATGAAACTCTCGCAGAGTTTGCGCTAGCGATTATTGCAAAACTTTCTTTCCTTTTCCTGCCCAAAGGACGATTCGAAAGCAGATTCCTCCAACAATTACGCCTACTGCGCCGGACAAATATATCCAGACTACTTCGTCAGCACCTGCTATTGCAGCATCGATTAACACATACAGCAGAAGAACACCTGAGATTGCTCCAATTGCTCCACTTATTCCTAGACCGGCGGCCATGACTCCGATTTTTTTGATGAAGTCCACGTCACTACGTGCACTAAGTCAGTGATAAGTCTTGAGGGAGTTACATTATCCTGCGTGTTCCACATCCCTAGACATGGAATACAGACGATACAATGCATCATTTCCTACCAACCAGTCTACAACTTGTTGGGGTATTGAGACCGACATGACCTGTTTTTGTGCTTCGGTCTCATAAACTGTCGAGAGCATTTTCAAAGTCGCTCTTACTCTCCATCCTTCGAATGATTCACGGTTTGAAAGGTCGACCCAATCAACGTCAAAACCACTATCCTCGTACAATTGCTTAGTTGATTCATCACTCGTCACTAAAGTGCCTTCGCCATGATACTTGGTTGCATGCTCAACCCAATTTGGTGGATCGTTAATATCTGGAATGTGGACTATCTTTGCATCTCGTCCGTCTAACCAGGCCCTAATCATCGCTTCTCGTTCGTTTACATCCCACGGGTTGTTCATACTCATTTCAGCTTCACTCGAACCTATTGCGATTACTGTAGATCCTTTCTCAAGCGCAGCAGTGACCAAGTGTTCGTGGCCTTTGTGAAAAGGCTGAAACCTACCCAGCACAATGAACATTCCAATCACTCAAAATAAGATTCAACATCAAGTTCAGGCAAATTCAAACCAAAGTCATTGAAGCAAGAAATCATTCTCTTGCAGCCTTCAATCATCTCTGAAACCGGAGTCTCGCCCATGCTGCCAATTCTGAACATCTTGCCCTTGAGGTGGTCTTGTGCCCCAATAACTTGGGTTGCGTATTCATCTTTCAGCCTCGTGCGCCAATCATCATTTATCCCCTCTGGGTACATGATGGCGGTAACTGTGGTGGAGCGGAAAAATTCGTCTGCCAATAAGTCAAATCCTAAGTCTATGAATAAGGCTCTGACGCCCTTTGCCATCAAAGCACATCTAGCCCATCTCTCTTCCAGGCCCTCATTCTTTAGTTCTTCAAGAGCGACAGCCCAGCCCATTGCAGGATTAATTGCTGGTGTCCAAGGAGTTTGGTCATCATCTCCTTTCTTCAATGCAGAAAGAATATCAAGGTAGTATACAGGATTAGAATCATCTTGATTTCTGATCGCTGTGCAACGGTCGATAAAGTGTTGATTTACGGCGATTGCTGCAATACCGCTTGGGCCTGCTGTGCACTTCTGTGCGCCAACAACTACCGCTTCAGCGCCCCATTCTTCGGGATGAACAGGCATCCCACCGACACTTGTGATTCCATCAATAACAAAGGCGACTCCGTGCCTCTGACACATTTCAGCTAACTCTCGAGCATCTTGAGTGATTCCTGATGAGGTTTCGTTGTGGCAGATTGCTAGTGCTTCCCAGTTGCCTCTTGCCAATTGTTCCTCAATTTCTCCAAGGTCGAAGGACCGGCCCCAATCGTACTTCAAGTGCTTAACATTGCAAAATCTTGCACCCATTTCTGCTACACGTTCACCGAATTTGCCATTGGTTGGAACCAATACACGGTCATTCGGTCTGAAGCGATTGGCCATGACCATCTCCATTGCCGCCGTACCGGAACCTGAAACAACAATTACTCTGTATCCATCACTGCCAGTCCAAGACTGATTTTTCCTTTCATCAGAAGATGGAGAGAGATTGAAGGCATAACGCAATCCACTGTTCAATCGTGCCATTACATCACGAAACTCTGTCCCTCTAGCAGTAATCGTCGGGCTTGCTAAAGCATCCAAACATGCCGGGCTCATTCTGACCGGACCCGGTACCAAGAAGCAGTCACCGTCGTGAGCCATGCTACTGCGAGGCGCGCTCGGTTCAATAAGTGAACTACAAACCGTCGCTGTGAAGAACTCGATGCCTCTGGACTGTTACATGCTGACAGTGGGCATTGCTATGTTGCAAGGCGCCCGCCATGAGCATATGTACTCAATAATGCGAGCTGCAGAAATTATCGATGCTGAAGTAGAGATCCGTGAACTACGCAAAGCAAGCGACGTGGAAGGAGTTGATGCATTCATTTTGCCCGGTGGAGAATCGACGGCGATGAAAATCGCTAGCCGCTCTGAAAATCTTTATTCCAAGATTTGGGAACAAATTAGAGAAAATCAAACTCCCGTTTTAGGAACTTGTGCAGGAGCAATCCTTCTTTCACAACAAAAGTTGATTGAAACATCAATTGTCAGGAATGCGTTTGGAAGACAGAAAGAGAGTTTTCAAGCCGAAATCAAAATCAGCATTGAGGGTGAAAGTAATTTTCCTGGCGTTTTCATTAGAGCACCGCGCTTTATGGAAGGAAGCAGATATCCAATGGCTTGGTTGAATGAGGAGGTCGTCGGCGTTCTCGAAGGAAACACGATGGCTCTTACTTTCCATCCTGAGTTAACCGAAGATTTTCGGTTCCACGTTTGGTTACTAGAACGTGCAAAGCAACGAGAATGAACGGTTACAACCGTTGAGTTCAAACCCTTGATACAAGACCGAATACTCGTGCAACTGCAAATGGCCAGTGAGATCGCCCCGCCCGAAGAAGGCGAGGCTGAAGGTTGCATTCAATGCCAGAAAGGTAGCAAATTAGTACTCTTCGTTACTGGTCGCTGCCATTGGGGATGCGATTACTGCCCTCTATCTGATAACCGTAGAGAATCGCCAGACATGTTCGCAAATGAAAGACGTTGTACCAACTTCGATGAGGTAATCGAGGAAGGCAGGGCAATGAAGGCCACAGGAACGGGCATCACCGGAGGTGACCCGATGCTAGATTTCGACAAAACTGTGGAGGCTGTCAAAGCACTCAAGTTGGCATTTGGTAGTGAACATCACATCCATTGTTACACGTCGATTCCAATAAAACCTGAACAAGCAACTGAACTTGGTGAAGCTGGACTTGACGAAATAAGATTCCACCTTCTAGACCTGAGCCTTGAAAGATATCTGGAATCGGTAACTGCTGCAGACAAAGCAGGAATCTGCGTGGGTATTGAATTACCCGCAGAGCCTGATAAAGAAGATAAGTTACTAGCATTACTAGATGAGTTGAACGATTCTCCAGTCCGTTTCCTTAATCTGAATGAGTTAGAAATCACGGTTGGTAACCAAGCTAATATGGATGTCAGAGGATTCAACCTCGCAGGTGGAATTACCGCCGCTGCTGATGGCTCAGCAGAGCTTGGAATAAAATTGAAAGAAGTAGCCAAGGGCATGAGTTTCCACGTAAAGTTCTGCACTGCAACCTACAAGGATGCTGGACAACTGAGGAACAGGTTCAGGCGTAGAGGCGAGGCAACCTTGCGCCCTTACGAAATCCTCTCAGATGATGATACTATTCTGTTCGGGGCAATACCTTGCTCCCTCGAAGATGCCTCAGATGATGTAAATGAGTTGTCTGAAACCTTGGGTTTGATTGATGGTTGGATTAGATATGATGCTTCAACGCAAAGAATCGAATTCCCCCTATCCGCTGCTGAAGAAATAGCAGAGCACCTTACTGTACCGGTGATGATGATTGAAGTTCACCCAACACACGAAAGACTCGAAGTTGGTTCTGTTCACCTGAACAGTGCGCGGTAAATGGTTCGAAACTCTAGTTTATACTAGCCCCGCATGACAATTTCCTATGGCAGTTGATGTCGTATGGTTCAAGAAAGACCTGCGCACATATGACCATATCCCCCTCATTGAAGCCACGAAATCTGGTAACAAAGTTCTGTGCTTGTATGTTTTAGAACCAGAGAGATTAGAACTTGATGACGTGGATCCAATTCACATCGAATGGGAACTAGAAAATGCAATAGAGTTGTCAAAATGCCTAGGGAAGATTGGCGGAGATTTACATTTTGCAACTGATGACATGATAACTACACTTGAGAAAATAAATTTAGATTATGGGATTTCAAGATTATTGTCACATGAGGAAACAGGAAATTCTTGGTCATATCAAAGGGATAAGTTGGTCCAAAATTGGTGCCGAAATCAGGGTATTGACTGGATAGAATATCCCACAAATGGAGTCATTCGAAAGTTGAAAGACAGGGATTTATGGAAAAGGAAAAGAGATGCGAGAATGCGAGAAAATCTCTACGAGCCACCTGAGATAACCAACCATGCTGAATTCCATGGAGATGCGCCCTCGATGATTGCACTGGGGCTAAATCCTAGAAAACTAACAAACTACCCTGTTCCTGGTCAAAGTGCAGCCTTCGGAAGACTAGAATCGTTCTTGAATGAAGAAGCAAAGCAATTCCAGTGGGCGATATCAAGTCCTACTCTTGCAGTGAAACATGGCTCAGGGCTCTCACCTTATCTCACAGTAGGAGCGATTTCCATGAGAAGAGTAGTACAAGCAACCAACGTTCGAATGGAATATATTAGAAAAAACAAGGCCGAACTCGATGGCCCCACAGTTTGGTTGAAAAGTTTGGGATCATTCAGAAAAAGACTAGCGTGGCGGTGTCATTTCGTGCAAAAATTGGAAATGGAAGATAACTTAGATTTAGTTGCACAAAATCCTGTAATTGATGCTAATCTAATGAGGGTTTTAGATGAAGATAGATTCACAAGATGGAAGAATGGCACTACGGGTTGGCCGTTTTTGGATGCATGTATGCGTCAGTTGTCAAGTACTGGATGGATTAATTTCCGAATGCGCGCAATGATTATGTCCGCTGCATCTTACAATTTATGGCTACCATGGAGAGAAACAGGCTGTCACTTGGCAAAGCAGTTTTTAGATTATGAGCCTGGAGTACACTGGTCACAAGTCGGAATGCAATCTGGGACTACCGGTATAAACACGATTCGTGCCTACTCAATGACTAAGCAAGGCAGAGATCAAGACCCTGACGGCGATTACATTCGCAAGTGGGTACCTGAATTATCGATGGTTCCTACGCAATATATTCACGAACCTTGGGAAATGCCGAATGAATTGCAAGAGACAATTTCTTGCATCATTGGAGAACACTATCCTGCACCAATACTGGACGAGTTAGAAAGTAGGAAAGAAGGTATCAAGAGAAGTTATGCAGCCCGCTCTAGCAAGGAATCCCGAGACATCAGTAAAGCCGTTCTGAAAAAGCATGGCAGTAGAAGCAGGCCAAGAAAGAGAAGGAGTACTCAGAAAAAATTATTCTGAAATTATTGCTCTGATGCCACCACAACCCTAGCTGGAATTAGGACTCTGTCTTTGTACATGTAACCAGACTCTAACTCATCGATAACAGTGTTAGCTGGGAAGTCGTCTGAGGGTGGAAGTGTAGTAATTGCTTCCATCTTGGTAGGGTCAAATTTACCACCCTTTGTCTCAATTTTTGAAACGCCGTCGCTGGATAATTCTGACCACATTTTTGTGCGAATAAGGGTTAATCCTTCATCCTCATTTACTGCTAGTGCACGGTCGATATCTGCCAAAACAGTCAGCATCTTCCTAGCCATTCCCATTCCGCCGTATTGGATTGCAGTGGCCTTTTCAGACATCAATCTCTTCCTGACATTTTGGATTTCAGCGTCGCGATATGAAATCTCTTTTTCTGCTGCTTCAGCACGTTGAAGTGCTTCAGTCAAAGGGTCGACCTCTTCGACCACTTCCTCGACGATTTCTTCATCGATTGGAGCCTCAGTACTTGTATCGTCTACAACTACCTCTTCTTCGTCCATGTTATCTCCAACCTCAAGTCATTTTTCAATTTCACGAATCTAAGAGATAACCTAAGTTCCAATCTCCATGCCCCCATAGTTTAGCATCAAGATGTTCGCGACCCAAAATTTGAACATACATTTTTTGATTTACTGCATGATGAAGCGTCCTAGAATTTCTATCGTGTGCTTCAAAGGTTGGTATAATCCGAGGATCCTTTGATTCATCTAAGGTCTCACCCATGTCCTTTCTGCGCTGCATCCAATCAGCGCATACTTTCTCGGAGTATTCAGATTCTCCCATCTGCGATAATGACTCTCTTACTTCATTCCATACTTCGTAAGAATACATGTCATCAACATGTTCTAGCTCTCTCCCTATTGCATTCTCGATGTATAGGAAACAGCGGCCTTCCCATGCTTCCCAGTGTCCAATGCTAACCCATTCAACTATCTTCAGAAGGGCATTGTGTGCATCATTCTGCGACAAAACATTACGAACAGTTCCGTCTCCAGAGATTTCATCTGCGAGGTCAAGAAATTCGGCTTCGCAATCAATATCGAAGTCACGACCTAACCTAGAATCTGGTGCTGGACGTAGAGAGCGGAGAGAACTACTTTCCATTTGTGAAATGAAATGATTCCAGTCCATTTCGAGAATCTGATTAAGGCCCTCTCCATCGACAAGATGGAGACGCATTTCGATTCCCATGATTGCTGCGAGTTAGGAGCCACTCATCAGTGCATCGGGGCTAAGTTCGCAGAGAAATGTACTGAAAATAGATAGCATTCAAGAATACCAATCCGTCCGTTCTGTATAGGAGGGCGTGCTATGGCTACAATCAAAGAGCAGATTCAAGCCCTCTATGATGAGATAAATAAAACTCAGAAAAACAAGGCTACCAATGCTCACATTGGCAAATTGAAAGCCAAGATTGCGCAATTGAAACTCAAAGAAGAAAAGGCCGCAGCATCAGCAAAAGCAGCGGGCCCAGCCAAAGGGTTCGAAGTCAA
>DAGO01000116.1:18373-18595 GCA_002498185.1 Euryarchaeota archaeon UBA10
GCATTCACAACCTTGACCTGTATCCCAGGTTTGATGGAACATCGGGGTGCTAAGATTCAGATTTTGGACTTACCGGGTCTGATCAAAGGAGCTGCTGAAGGCAAGGGCCGTGGGAAAGAAATCCTTGGTGTAATTCGTTCGTGCGACATGGTACTCTACATTGTCGACCCATTCCAAGATTCTCACTTCAAAGTGCTTCACAGAGAATTGGAAAATGCTGGT
>DAGO01000042.1 GCA_002498185.1 Euryarchaeota archaeon UBA10
GAACCAAGGTTGTCCAAAACGAAAACACCGTGCTCTTCGACCAAATCGTACAATGCGCTACCAGTATGATGCTTCAATTGTACAATTGCCATTCCTGTACTACGATGATCTCGAGAGTCATCAAGTCGTGATTCAGGGAATTCATCGTGTAATGGATCAAAAGATGCAATAGCCAACTGTACATTGTAATCTAGAGATTTTAGAGCCGAGGGTGTTGTTTCAACTGGCTCAATTGAATGCCAATTCGATGCTGCTTCACTACGAAGATCAACCTCTTCACTAGGATTATTTTGAACAGCACCTGAAATTGGGGCAAGAAGGAACACTGCGAGAATGATTAGTGTCTTTTGCTGCGCCAACATAACTATCCGGACTACACATCCATACTTGAATACAAGCCACAGATGAGCCCTATAGGGCTCACTCAAAGAGTGCTGCGATTGCTTCGTCTGTCTTTGCGACTGAGACTCGCCAATCTGCCTCTGTTCCCATCAATGCTCGAATCGCATCAATGTTCTCAGGTATAACGTCGGATTCCTGATGGATGGCTTGGAAATAGTACAAATTGTTACCCACTAATTTTACTCCATCTTCCCAGACGAAAATTTCGTGTAAATCTCCCCATGTTCTGCCCATATCTCTTGCGAATTCCATGACTTCAGCTGTGGTGGTAATTCCTGTTTCAGCCCCGTTCATTATCACAACACGTGGACAGTCTGACCACATTTTCAGAACACTCTCAGTTGTTAGGCCATGGCCTTCAGGAAGTGTTGCTACAATTGAGTGGACGTGCATGATTGTTGTAGGCACAGCAACCGCTAATGAATTGATTTGGATTTCCGGCTTAACTGTCATCACATCTGGACCATGGTGGCTTGGGACTTTCAATACAGGCTTGATTGCGTTGATCGGCCCTTTCTTTGAGTCTCCAGGGTCGGCTGCTCTTCGAATCATTGTGCACTCAACAGATAACTCACCGCAGTGCTCGTAAAGAGGTACTAATGTGCGTGACAAACCTGTTGTGTTACAGGATACAACTCTTGTTCCTTCAACATTCATGTTTGCAGCATGATTTGCACATGAGGTGTAGGACATGCCTGTCATTGCATGCTTCTCCCCGCCTTGGAAAATCCACTTAACTCCAGCAGCCTGATACTTTGCTTTGTTCTCCGCACCCAATTTTCCAGGTGAACAATCGATTACGATGTCTGCTACAGCTAACAAATCACTTAATCCGCCATGACATTCGTACCCCGCAGGTGCGAATGCAGCAATTTTTTCAGGGTTGTCAAATGTACAATAAAGCGGGTAACCTTTCCTGACTGCTAAATCACAGCCAAAGGCTGGACGAGTCTTTGTTACTCCAATGATTTCCATGTCGTCTTGGCATGCTACTGCGTCTGCAACTCTCTTGCCTATTGTTCCGTATCCATTGATTGCAACCTTGATGGTCATGGGGCTCCCTAACCTAGGTGCCTTCGCGCCCCTCAAATGAACCTTGCTTCGCGTAAATTGGTCATCTTACAGGCAAACTGTTGATGAAAGAGAACACTCACGGACGGTTGATGCCAAGTATCGAAGAGGTCGTCGCAAGTTCGATGAGTATCAATTCAAGATTGCCTGCTCAGCTTGAGAAGGCACTTGAAAGAAACATTGTACTGCGCATAGGTTGGACAACGAATGGAGACCCAGTTCCTAAAGATGGCGAAATGGGATTATGCCCTAATCTTCCTGAAGGTTCCAAGGTTAGGAGCCTAGGAAATCTAGGACCATTCACCGCATCATTCGGGCAAGGTGGGACATTCACTCACCAAGGCGATGTAGGTTCCTTCCTCGGTGCCGGAAATAATGGCAATCGAATTACTTGTGAGAGGACTGCTGGTCCTTGTGCAGGCTACGGACAAAGAAGCGGTCGAATCACAATTCTAGATGGTGCTGGAGACGATGCTGGCGCTATGATGAGCGGAGGTTTACTCGTAATCAGAGGCGATGCCGGCATTAGAATTGGCGGAGGAATGTCCGGAGGGGATATCGTTGTTCACGGAGATGTAAGCGGCGACCCCGGGGCTGGAATGACTGGGGGACGCATTATCATCAACGGAAGATGTCCTTCTCCACCGCCAGGTGTAACATTACGAACTCTAGACAAGGCAGAAGTCAAAGAAATTAACGAGCTACTAGGTGAAGAAGACCTACATATCCCTGCAGATGCAGTTTGCTTAGCACCGGACGGTGACTTGATTGAGGGAATAATGGCAGAGTGTCGAGAAGACCTTTCTGGAATTTCCCTCATTCCAATGACAACTAATCACAATCCTAGTTATTCTACTTGTGATACTGTTGTTCTGATAGGCGAGGAAGATGCTTTAGCGCTTCCAATTCCACTTTTACCTTATGTCCCGAAAGGAGTGCAGGACGATTTATTCCATCCTTGTATTGTCAGAGAAAAACCACGTGATTGTGACATCGTCATCATCGACTCACAAAATATTGCTGATGCGGCAAATCTTGTACAGGCAGCTGCTGGCTTTGCAATCGACCTAGATTCTATGCCTCGCCTAGATGGTGCAGCCTTGGACGGAATTCTTGTTGCATTGCGATGCATTGCAGGCCCACTTGCAAAATCAATTCTGATTCGAGGCGTAGGACAGACTTCTTCATTGCATTCTGATGCCCAGCATCATAGCCTAGATGCGGCAATTAGCGTTCTGAACGATGGAAGTGGCATCAGCGCTGCGGCGTCCTTGCCAATGGTGGGGAGGTCCGCTTCAGCAAGTCTTGAAGAAGACTGCCTAGCATCAATGTGGCTACCATGGTCAGCCTCCAGCGAAGATTTAGCCATCCTATGTGCGTCTAATGTAGCATTCACAATTTGTCCTGCACCAGATGAAAATATCGCTGGATGGATTGCACAAGTAACTGCAGGATTGTCTGCTCAACTCAACAGGTTGGGCCTAGCATCTATCGATTCATTGGCAAGAGCAAATCTCAGAGCATGCGACCAAGATACAGCCGCAGTAAGCGGTTTGCGATTGGCAGGATATGACCGCCCGATGCCACACTGGTTTGCAAGGTGATTGAATGCCTACGATTAGTGTTGAACAATCTTTACTTCGACAATTAGTCGAATCTAAAGGTAGGAAACACGATGTTGAAGATTTAGCATTCAGATTGCCTCTTATGGGAACTGATATTGACACCTGCAATGAAGAAGTTTTGGACATCGAGATATTTCCTGACAGACCAGACTTGCTATCCCCTGAAACACTATTTCA
>DAGO01000004.1:0-174 GCA_002498185.1 Euryarchaeota archaeon UBA10
AGAAATCCAAGCGCCAGCCATTGAACCTAAGTTGGTTAGCGCGGTTACTAGCAGTATTCTTCCAGCCCTATTGGTCCAGAACAATTTCGCAGAATCCAACTTTAGGAATTCTGTAAGGTCCTCCCCAGTAGGTTCCTTGACCTTCATTTGTGCATAACCAGCAAACCAACCAGC
>DAGO01000004.1:546-4491 GCA_002498185.1 Euryarchaeota archaeon UBA10
GATTGCAATCGGGTGCCCTCCTGCTAGCAAGCAAAATAGTGCAGCACCGATGAAATTGCCTGCAAACCAATAGATCCCGTTTTCCTTGATTGATGCCAAATCTCCATTGTAAGCAAACCACCCTAAGAGTGCAAAAACTGCAACCGGAATTGCATATGAAATGGTTTTCAGCATTCCGCCTCCTTTAGGAACCATCGCCAACTCTGAGATTCTCTCTTCACTAGGCTTGACATCTTCAGCAAGAAGTTTTGAAACTCCATCTAAGTGCCCTGCTCCCAAAACTGCGAGCACTTTTCCGTCGCCTCTAATCTCAGAAATCTTTCGAGCGATGAATTCATCTCTCTCATCAATAAGAACCTCGCCGGCACCTGGAGATACCTCGCGCAACTCTTCCATAAGCGAAGTAAGTAAGTCCTTATCTGCTAGCATTTCTTCTAATTCCAATTCCTCATCAGTATCTTCATCAGCTAGTAGGGCCCACATTAGTCCAGCCTTTTCCTTGAAGCGCATGTTTTTCCATGCTCTGCGTAGTGTGGTTTGGATGTCCCTATCTACCAACTTAACCTCGAGGTCATACTCCCGTGCGGCTTCGACAGCTGCGAGTAATTCGGCACCAGGTTGCTGGCCTTCATCCAAACCAAGTTTTCTTTGTTCAGCAGCCAATAGGGATTGTAGTAATACCATTGGTGCTTTACCTTCCTTGATCACTTTTAGAAGACCTTCTTTGTCTAATCTCCTGTCCTGAGTTAATGCTTCGAATCTACTTTTACAGAGTTCGACTGCTACAATATCAGGTTTCCATTCCTCGATATTGTGTTTTACAGCTTCTACGGATGCTGTGGCCACATGAGCGGTTCCTAGAAGCCGCAAATTATCATCTACATCGACAATCGGTGCTCCCATTCATTCCCCTCCTAAGGCAGATTTCAGAATCATTGTTATTGATTCCATTGCTTCTTCAGCATTTTCACAATTCAATTCCTCAAACGGTATCTGGCCACCAGCTAACTCTTTGTGTCCACCTGCACTACCTTGTGCGAATGTTTTGCCCAATATCTTGCCTAAGTGGATGCTATCTTTGGTAGACCTAGCGGATATAATGACCTTCGACATTCTTACTCCATATGCGACAACGATGTCTACTTCTTCTGTTGGCAATAGGAAATCTGCAACTTGTGATAATGCATCTCTATCAGCCATCTCTGTTATTGGAACTAGCATCAACCCATCAATCAGAGTAGCGTCTTTGAGAGCTTGTCTGAAAATTGATAGAACTTCCTGCGAGCGCGGAGGGCTTTCGAAAGAGCGCATCAAATCCCAATCGATCCATGCCCCGAGCCAAGAGAGTGCCCTTAGGTCTACAGCATTGAAAGAGCGTGTGAATCCTAGAGTGTCCGTTCTGATTCCGAATGCAAGAGCAGTGGCTACTTTAGAATTCATTTCCACACCTGAATTCATGAGGACAGAAGCGATGAGTGATGACGTTGCTGCAAATTCAGAGCGAACTAAAATTACATCTCCCGCAGGCCTAACTTCGCTGGTATGATGGTCGATTACTATGTGTGGTACGCAAGTTGTTGGTAGAATGTTATTCGCACCCGGATGACTGAAATCTACGCAAATTACTACGTCGGACTCATTGAGTAAGTCCTCGATTTCCCAATCTAAAATCAGTTTGCGAACATCCATTTCTAGTAATTTTACCATTGCCCTATTTTGTTGATGTTCAATCATTCCTCCATGAATAATTGTTGATGAATGACCCATTGATTCGCATAGGTGTTTCATTGCAAGTGCGCTTGCTAATGCGTCCGGGTCAGGATTATCGTGACACACTATCAATATCTTGGAATTTTCTTCATCGCTTAGTCGTCTCAAGACTTCACTTGCGCCCTGCTTTCTATCAATAGAGCGAAGCCTATCTTGAATTGCAGAAGTAGTCAAATCTTCAACTGAAATCATTTCAGCACCTTCTACATCAATTGTCGATAGAATTGGTGTATTCGGCCAGCGATTTTTGAGTTCTTGAACTGGGTCATCATCGCAAATGATTTCCTCTAACAGCATGACTGCAGTCGGAGTGACCTCTGGTAGCGGCATTTCATGCAGTTCCATCTCAGTTGGCAGTGCTACAATTTCAACATCGTTCATCGGAACTAATTGTTCTGCTAATCCGATTATTCGTACTCGCGAGCGTGCACCAATCCATTCAGCAAGTCTGATTGCAAGTGAGTCAGAACCAAAAATTAGGAACATATTCACTCCTCCAATTTCTCCAGAACAGAGAACAAATCAACATGCTCTCTAACGTCATGAACTCGAATAATATCAATTCCTTCGTAGAAACCCTTGGCAGCAATAGCCAAACTACCGGCAAGTCTGTTCTCAGTATCTGGTTGGTTACATATTTGGCCAATCATTGATTTTCGTGACACTCCCCAAAGAACAGAGTATGGTCGCAAACTTTCGCTAGATTTGAGGAGTTGAATATTATGTTCGAGTTTTTTGCCGAAACCTATTCCAGGATCTAGGTATATCTTGTCCATCGGATGTTCAAGTTCAACTAATTCTCTAGCTTTGGAAATAAGATATTGGTTTACCTCTGAATTGACATCGCCATACTCCGGATTATCTTGCATATTGCCGGGTTCACCTAACATGTGCATAATACAAACCTCACAACCAGAGTCTACAACCAATTCAACCATTGCAGGGTCTCTCAAACCACTAACATCGTTAATCATGGTCGCTCCAGCATCCAATGCTTTGCGAGCGACTTCATGATTTCGAGTATCGATAGAAACTTTGCAATGCTTTGAGATTTCACGAACTAGAGGAATAACTCGAGACAGTTCTTCTTCTATAGAAACAGGTTCGGCCCCAGGTCTCGTAGATTCGCCGCCAATGTCAATCCAATCTGCACCTTCTGCTATCATTTTCATAGCCCTTTCAACGTCTCCTTCACGCGAAGATTTGTGGAAAGAATCAGGAGTGGCATTGATGATTCCCATCACGAGCGGTCGGCTTTTGCCGCTGCCCTCTAAGACTACCATGTTAACACCCCTGCCTGCGGCAGGTTTTATGACATGCGGGGTTTCAGGTGTCCTCATGTCTGAAGGCGAAGGGATGATTGAACACATCCATGAAGGCCTTGAATCGGATGACATAATTATGCCCAGCGAAGAAAAAATGTTGTTCGCAGAACGTATTTTTGCTAGATTGAAGCCTTCCTCAATTGGTGCAATCCCGAGCATGATTCACAAGAAAGCAAAAACCGTAGGAGGAATATTTGCGGGATACGCAGTTTTCTGGTGGCTAACGGTCCTGCAAGTCAAAGACGAACCAGCTTTTGAATCCATTTTCTTCGGACCTGAATTCCTAACAATCACAATTCTTGCACCTTGCTTAATTTTCCTTGGTTCGCTCCTTTCTGATTTCAGCAGAGAATTAGGTCAACTATTCCCAGGACTTGCCAGTGGGATTATGTTCGTATTAGCAGTGCTATACACTTTTGAACCAGCAATTATGGGATTGATGGGTGATGTCGAAACTGGTGATGCAGTCTGGAAAACATTCAGACTAGGAGTACTTTGCACTACTGTATTAATGGCGGCCAAGTTGCTAATCGATGCATGGTTACTAGTTTGGGTCAAGGAGTTCATGGAAAAGAACCCGGGAATTTTCTTCGCAAACAATGGAGACGAATTAGATAATTCTGACCATACTGTTATTGATACAGAGGCTTGAAACCAAGAACCTCCTCGGAACTGACATGAGCGAGAGACTTGAAGTCCTTCGTCTTGGATACCGCAGAGGCAGGGATCCTAGGATTACTACTCATCTTGCTCTTGTTGCCAGAGCCATGGGTGCAGATGGTTTCCTTCTAGCAGGTGATGAAGATAAGGAGATGTTTGAAAATCTAAACTCAGTAAGTGATAGGTTCGG
>DAGO01000002.1 GCA_002498185.1 Euryarchaeota archaeon UBA10
TAGTCAGTAATTCCATCATCGTCCTTGTCATGTTGGAATACCCAAACGAATACGTCTTGGTCAGTAGCACTTCTAGGAGTGTCGCCAAACCAAACTGTACCGCTGAAATCACCGCCAGAAACAATCGTTCCGTCATCCATTGCCAGCAAAGCCCCAACAGTATCATTGCCAGCACCACCAATGCTCATTGACCATTGATAATCTGAATTATTGTCAATTTGTGCCATGAACCCATCTAGATAGATGGTCGAGCTGTTTTTCTGAAGTGTAGACGAGCCAAACTTCATTTCATCCTGGTGCCAACCTCCAAATTGGACTTGGCCCTTCGGATTAACTGATAGAGATTGTAATCTATCGTCACCACTTCCACCTGCATGGTAATCCCAAATCTGTGTGCCTGTAGCGTCATATCGCAACAGAAGAACGTCCCAGCTTCCCTGGCCGCCAACAGCAGCACCGCTCTGTTTCTTGTATGTCATCAAGAAGTTCCCCCCGACAACTACTCCTCCATCAGGGTGCATCACTACATTGTTGAAATAGACGCCACAATTAGCACCAAAGCATTGGCTTCCTCCAGTGTTTTGGCCCCACAGGAAACTTCCGTTATCGGAATACTTGACTAAGAATCCTGCATAAGTCGATTGAGGATTGGACTGGAATGTTCCTGCCCATTCTTCGCTACCGGTGTTATATCCGACCACATAAGCAGAGTTTGTGCTGGTTTCAACTACTACCTGATAAGGTACTGAAACACCATCTCCATAGGAGTCCTTTGCCCAATCCCACAGTTCATTGCTAACATTGTAATATGCTAGGAAGAATCTAGGATTTCCAGTCTCCAATTCATCTTCCAACTGAGTAGCGTCAAGTTCTGAAAAGTTCTGGTAATAACCTGTAACGTATAGGTTATCGTGATTATCAGCAGCTAAATCCCACCCCACGTCGACATCGAAGCCACCAAACTTCACTGCCCAGTCCCACTGTCCAGTGGTATTTACTCTTGCAATCCAGCCATCAAAGCCAGTTGTAGTAACAGTTGTGTTTCCGAAATTAACTTCGCCTTGGAAGTAACCTGTGCCGTATACATTATCATTCGAGTCAATTGTTACGCCTCTACATTCGTCGTAATATAGCGCAGTACCAGCAGAAACTGCCCATTCCCAAGTACCGTCTTTTGTTAGTTTGGCAATCAAAATGTCTCCTTCACCTTCTGTGTAAACTTGAACTGCTCCGAACTGTGAAGCTTGGTATATTGTGCCGCATACTATGATGTTTCCTTGTGAATCGAATATCATTTCATAAATCTCATCGTTACTCTGCGAACCGCCTGCTGCGGACCAATTAGTATTGGTGCCACGCGCCAAACCTGCAGCATTTAGAGCCTCTATCTGCCCTAGAGTTAATTCAGAATCATCGATCAATCTTGAGTCTGAAATCTCCGCTTCTTCTCTATCAACAACAATTGGAGAGTCGGAAATTGCTGGGATAATCGATAGAAGAAAACAAACCAGTATACCAACCGCTAGAGTTCTGCGCATGCCTATGCGTAGCGGCGACCCCTCATCAAGGCAACGCCCCTATGGGGCGTTATCAGACAAAGGGTGGGCGGACTATTACAGCCCGTACTTTCTTTCGCGGAGATGCAACAATCATTACCTCATCACCAGGAGAAACTCCTGCGATGTAACCCATACCGATTCCAGTTCTGTCAAGTGAAGGAGCAGGAGCACCACTAGTCAAAGTTCCAATTTGGTTTCCTTCCAAGTCTTCCACTTCTTTACCACCTCTTGGCAGAGGTCCTCTTTCAAGTTGCTTCACACCCCAAAGTCTTGCTTGTTCTGGGGCGTGTGAAATGACACGATCTCGACCCACAAAATCGTGATCAACATCTAACCCGAACGGAACATTAGTTTCCCAAGAATCCCTGTGCAGTAAAGTGTTGTCATCTAAATCAGGAGAAGCAAAATCAACACCTGACAACAGATAGCCCTTTTCTAAACGTAGTGTATCTCTTGCACCTAGGCCAACAGGGGTTGCGCCTGCCTCGATTAGGCCACGCCAAAGTGCTGGAGCATCAGCATTGGGAACGAAAATCTCGTACCCTGCTTCGCCAGTGTATCCAGTACCCTGAATCCAACCACTGATTCCAAGAGGATTTTCTTGTATTTCGGCCCATCTAAATCTTCCAACATGATTCTGACCAAGTACAGATTCGCAATACTCTCGAGACTTAGGACCCTGTAGAGCAATGATACTAGTTTTTGGCGATAAGTCCTCAATTGTAATTGAGCCATCTGCAGGTAATAATGAGTTGAACCATTTCCACATGACAGGGACCATACTCGCATTTGGCACACCAAGTATCTCTTCATCTGAAACGACAGCGAAAATCATGTCATCGATCAAAAATCCATCATGATCAAGGAAATGAGTGTACGCACACCTTCCGGGCTCAATCGACGAGCATTTTTGTGTAGCTATTGATTCTAGCCAATTTCTCACGCCGGTACCAGAAAACCTGAACGAACCCATATGTGAAACATCGAACAAACCGGCGTTTGAGCGGCATGCTAGATGCTCTTCGGAGATGTTTGAGTACCATATTGGTAATTCAAAACCATGGAAATCGACAATATTTGCATCTAAGGCAAGATGCTCTTCGTACAGAGCGGTTCGAACAGGAGCCTGTGCTGCCATGTGGTTATGTCAGTCAATAAGGCATTAAATTATCACGCATGCCAGAATGAAGTGTCATTTACGAAGAATAGACCAATTTTTCCGCCCTAATCCTTCCAGAGCAACTCCAGTAAGTATGCCCCATACAATTTCAGATTCAATCTTCAATACAAGCACGACTGCCATCGCAATCGCAGCGATAATCCAATGATGCAACCATATTGATTTGCTGCGAACATGGAATTTAAAATTCTCAGTGACCCACCTTGTAATTGCGAAGGCCGCGATAATCGCTAGCGAATAATAGGCAAACTCCATGTTTAATTTTGCATGGTTAGAGGTATTCAAGTTTCGCCTCAATATGCAACAGGAACTGGGTCGAGCATGCGCCATAAGTACCAGCAGGCAGCAGTTCTGTATGGCTTCCACCTGTTCGCAACTTCTAGAACTTGTTCTTTTGTTTCCGCTTCTGGAACCAACATTTTGACTGCTTTTACCAGTCCAATGTCACCTATACTGAAAACATCAGGTCGCAACAAACTGAAGATCATCAACATCTCTGCTGTCCACGGTCCAATTCCCTTGAAACTGACGAAGTGCTTGTGAACTTCGGCATCGGTCATTTCATCCCATTTCGGCGAGAGAAAATCTTCCGGGTTTTGTGCTACTCCAAGGATGTAACTTGCTTTGGATTTGGTAAGTCCGCAACCAGCTATTTCAGCGTGAGTAAATCTACAAACTTGTGAAGGGGTGATTTCTCCTACCATTTCATTGAGTCTATTCCAAATTGATTCCGCAGCGATTACTGAAATTTGTTGACCCACGATTGAGTTCACAAATGTTGCAAAAAGGTCTCCTTTGCCTTCCAAAGAGCCCTCTTGGTATTGTTTTACAATTGGAGCCAAAACTTCGTCGTTTGAGAGAAACTCAACAGCTGCGTCCCACCATTGTGGTTTTCCCTTCTGCATAACTCCGCCTCAACTTCTCAACTAGAAAAGGGAATGTTTCGAATAATGTCGTTTCCAATAGATACTATTTCATCAACAAATTCGTCTAGAGTTTCTTTTGAGACTGACGGGTTTGCAATTACTGGACGTAGAATGATATCATCCCCGATATTGGATTGAGAAATCATGAAATTGCCTGATTTCACTAGCCTCTCTCTCAACTGTTTGTTCACTGAGTTATGGTCAATACCATGCTTGGTAAATCTGATACAAACATTCGACCAAACTCTAGAGGACATCATTTCCAGATTTTCGCTCTTCTCCACTAGGGACTGTAGGTACTCGGCCAACTCAACGTAATATTCTACTTGCCTTGCCCAACCAGCATCGCCTTTTTCTCTCCACGCAAGGAATAGTTTCAGTGCATCATTACGGCGACCGCACTGTAGGCTTGTTCTCCCGAGATCCACATCTTCTGCGTCA
>DAGO01000122.1 GCA_002498185.1 Euryarchaeota archaeon UBA10
ACTCCAGTCAATACATCCATTGCAATCAACAGGCCTTGGTCTAGGAAGGAATAGACAACCATGCCGAATACTGCTAGAATGATCAGTCTTCCAGAGAATGAACCCTTCTTCAGACGCAGTAACATGAATCCAGCAGTAGAGGTAAGGAACGCGATAACGATCCATGCCAGAGCAGAGTGAACAACTCCAATCCATACAACCGAGGAATTGGTAGTCGCTTCCAATTCGATGTATTTGTCATAGCCCATTGCTACAGCAAATATTGCGCTGAATACCGTAGTTGTCCACAGTAGAGAGGAGAACATAGCAGCGTCTGCGTTTTCTCTCATTTCTTGGGCGATTCTTCCAACAGTTGCTTCTATTCCAAGTCCTTTGGAGAGAATAAACAAACCGAACACAAGAGGAAGTGAACCGATTACAATTCCGCCAAGTGTATCCGGTAGCATTACACCAAGACCGAAAATCGCCATGATGGCTCCTAAGGGGACCAGCATCTTAGCACGCCACTTAGGGTCTTCAAGCGCCTTAGCGATGTAGTAGTACGTCCCTTCGATACCCTTTGATTGCTTGACAATAATTTTCTGCACGTGGTCGATTCTGACCTGGCTTTGGATAATCGGCAATACAGATTCATCTTCTGCACCATCTGTCACCAAAATTGCTTGATCAGGTTGGAATTCGGTTACTACCTCTTCCAGTTGCGCTGCAATAGCCCGGTCTGAGCGTACGCCGACCTTCTCATCACCGGTGAGGATTGTAACTTCAACTTCGTCATTCTCACCATTGGTTTCATCGAGGTTATCGTGCTGATGTAAGGCTCCAAGGATTGCGTTTGTATCGCTTTCCTCCGGGTCGGCAATACCCAATTTCAGCGCAGCGGTAAGAACCTGCTTTCTCCCAACAACAGGACCGCGAATCGCTGTTTTTTGACCAAGATCATTATCTCGGTCTACAGTTATCACTAGAGTCCTTGTCATAGAGTCCCACCTCGGATATGTTAGCGCTGACGCGCTTCCTGTTCATCAACCATCGCCCGGTTTGGGCGGTTCGACATTAACTTCCAGACTTTCTTGTCGCTTTCGTCGCCTCTGTTTTGCGCGTATGTACTTCAAAGGATGGTCCATCCATGGCTGGTCGCACAATTTGTCATCACCGGTTCGCACTGCACAGTTGTGATTGACTTTCAATTTTGAACATCCAGAGGGGGTGTACTCTCTTTCGTAAAGATGGTTCACTTGGTATGTGGTTGTTCCTTCACTGAAGTCAGGAGCGCCTCTGAAGAAATCGACAGTAGTCTCTTGTGGCAATCCTATGCATCTAGACATAGACCCTAGGAATACTCTTCCGAAGTGATTTACATTCACTCCTTCAGCAAGTTCGCCTACAATCTTTCTCATGCAAGGCGGCCAGTCATCCTCGCCAGCACCGATTAGAGCAATGGTTTCAGCAGTCTTAGATGCTACGAGGCCTCGAATCATTCCAACAGGTTCAGATAATCTAATCAATAGGCTCTCATCCATTTTAGTCATTTTTTCAAGAGCGTCTTGTTTGATGTCTTCTTTCATCCTCTCACGCAATAATCTTGCGACTTTAGCTCTCGATGAATAGCGGTCTCCTTCATCGTGTAAAGTGACCCAGCCATCATTGATTTCACAATTAGGCAATCTCCAACGCGAACCAGTAATTCCTGTACACAATTCGATGAAATCGGAGAGGCCGATTTTCCAAATTCCTTTCTCGTTACACGAGATTTCTGAAAGGTAGGTATTGGCAATAACCTGGATTGCTGGGTCTCTCTCTAGAATATGCTGAGCGCGTTCTGCCTCGGCTTGAGCCCATCTAGAAATCAATCGCTCATCTTCGCTGGCTCCCACAACCAGTCTAGCATAATAGAACGAAAAAGCCTCGAGCAACCTTCCTTCTTCAGTATGGATATCTCCTATTGAAGCAACTTCTACACCATCTTTGCTGTCAACTGAATCAACCAATCTCGACCTAGCTCTGATTCGCGCTCTATCCATCATACTTCCATCTAGCAGTTCGTCAATATCGATCCCGTGCTTTACAGCCATGCTAGTAATCCAAGATTTTGCTTGTGGCAAGAAGGGATATCTTGCAAGCGTGACCTCGTCAGTGAGGTCTGGAATAGTCATCGGCTTTGGCACGAATGATAATTTCAAGAGGAGGCATTTGAACCCTCTTATTCATGTGGGGAATCGCTGTGGACGGTGCGATGAAGCCAGTGAATCATGATTTGATTCTCATTCAAGATGAGATCAGAGAATCTTTCGACTGGAGCCTTGAAGCCGACTATGAAAGCGCGAAATCTCTGGTTTCGCAATGTAATAATCCCACTCCATTACTGAGTTTCAAATCGAAAGTAACAGTCGTCGGGGCAGCAGCATCTCCAGGGATTGTTCCCGATTACCCCACGATAGTTGCAGACGGGGCAATTGGGGCAATCTCAGACCTATCCAAGGTAGCGCTGATTGTTACAGATGGAGACGGCACGCCTCACCTTGAGAAAGCGTTGAACAAAGGCATTCCAATCTGCCTTCACGCACATGGAGACAATCAAGAATCGTGGACAAGAATATTATCGATAATCGATGAAAATCAAGAGGTGTTATTGACTCATCAAACTCCATTTGAAATCGATGGAATGCACAACCCTGGTGGATTTACGGACGGCGACAGAGCAGTATGTATTGCGTTTGCTTTAGGTGCCACTGAAGTAGAATTGGTTGGGTTTTCAATAAATGATGTTGGCCAGTGGTCTGGAGTAACAGATGAAAAACGAAAACTAATCAAGTTGAAGTGGATGTCTAAAGTGTTGCAGATTCTTTCCATGAGGGTTGATGATGAAGAATAGTTACTTGTTGTGGATAATCGCGTTGATTGTGGTCAACACAGGTTGGTACACCGTTAGTCAACAAGGAGCGACCCAAGAAATAAACAGACCAGGTGCGGATTTTTCTGAATCTCGCGAGGGCGAACTTTCAACCCTTATCGGCTCAGAAGTCGACTATGAGATTGAACACTGCTTTGAATCAATCAATGGAGGAGTGCACAACGCCAGCATAACCGTTGAGAGCGAATCAGAGGTACTCTATTCATGGGAGGGAGACACTGACGAAGGCTGTATCACATATACTTCAACTGCAGGCGAAGGCGAAATTGTTGTGACCACAGTTGTCGATGAAGGTGTAGAAACTACCACTACTCTGACTACATGGCCAATGAAAGGTGCCTTTGTTACTGGGTTGATCGTATTCTCTTTGTGTACTGTAGCCGTCGCATTTGGTGAGACCTTTGCTAGAGCATTTGTCAAGAAGAAAATAGAGCAAAATCATTCGACAGCTCCACCTCAAATCGAATCATTTTCACAATCAAACGGAATTTGGCAAGACCCAGTAAGACCAAATTAATCACAAGAAATCTGCCAAGCTTAATTGCTTGGCATTATCATTATTGAATAGACTTTCAACGCTGTCTGCAAGCCATTCAACATTCTGCTTAGTGTATTGGTCTACTCCGTAAGTCTCCATAACGTGCTTTGTTACTTTGATGTATTTTCTAACAGCGCCTTCAGTTACGGTAAGGGCTAGATTCCCATTACACATGTCGCCTTCCGCCTTTTTGACTCCGAAAGCACTCATACCTCTTCCCGTTTGTTTGGGTGGCTGGATACATTTTGCAGCCAATGGCATTCTTCGATAGGAATGGCCACACTTCAAACAACGAACCTTTTGCCGAGTAAATGCCACAAGATTACCTCTCAAATCTGGTAAGAAGTGTGAGCGAATTACACTGGATGCCACTGTACGAACGTTCACACCTCGAAGTCTGTGACCCAAAGAGAGTTGTCCATTCATTTTGTCAATCATTGTTTCTAGTGTCTTGTAGGCTGAGAGAGGTGGACCTTCGGCCATGCTCTTGGTTGAATGTGTGTAACCCATCCCGCGAACTGCACCTACTGTTCCAAGTCTACGTTCTATGAAGTCCATTTTGTCTGCAAGAGCCTTGGGATGAGGTTGCTCAAGCGTCGCCTCGTAAAACCACCTTTCGTAGTGCCATGCAGAATCAACATTCAGGGCTTCTTTGTCGACTTCAGTAGGGTTTAACCTCGTTGTCAAAACCAATGGGGCGTCCATCTTCCCTCCGCGATTAGCCGGCAAAATGTCTCTGCTGAAGTTAAGCAAACCGTCCATTAGCAACATAATCGCATCTTCATCACCATCACAATTTCTTCTTTTTGCAGCATGGAAAAGCGGGTGCGCATATCCTCCAGAACTGTTTGAGAAACCAATCAGTCTAGAAAGAACGCCTCCGGATGTGTGGGGCGCCAATGCGCAAATTAGGTGCCCGACAAGGTCTTCTGGTTTGTCGACATGGTAGTAAGGCTCAAGTCCATAAAATCGAACCAACAATTCATCGATATATTGTGCAGCTCGAACGAAATAATCTGCACCATTTCTTGCCAAAATGAAATCCTGTGGAAAGATTTCTAGCATCTGCGTATCGCTTTGTAATTCTTCTCCGAAGCAATCGTGAGTATAGCCAAGGTGCTTCAATTGACCCCACTCTACACCTATCTCTTCTGGTGTGAAGTGAGTTACAGGAACGTCACTCATATCGAATCTAATGGTTCCATCTCTGAATACAGGAAGTCCGTGCTTTGCACGTAGAATGCCCTTTTCAACAGCCTCGGGAGTCTGATTTTTACTCATCAACTTCTTTAGTCCCTTCATCTTCTTCGGAACCCTATCAATCCCCAATGAGATTCTAGCATCCTCGAGTAAGTTATCGATGCGAATAGTCTGCAATTCGCCCCGACGTCTTGCGGTCTGCTTTTCGCTAGAAACTCTTAACTCGGTTCTTCCTCCACAAACCTCTCCAGGTTTTTCTTCACCAAAATCATCCAATTTTCTATGGTGGCAGTTAATCATAGGAGATTTCTTTCCACAAACGGTGCAGAATCGAACTCCCATTTCTACTCGCAAATCTTGTTGCTCAGCAGAGTTTGCAATCAGTCTTTGATTGCCTCCTGATAGTGCGATTGGGAATAGAGAGTGAACTGTTGGCTTTTCTCTTGGCGCACTCTTCTCAGGACGCCCCATTCTACATCCTACTCTAACAGGTGCGGAATGTTCCCACCTTAGGCGAGATATTTGTCGAATTTGGGTCAAAATCCCATCTACTTGGTGGTCGTCTTCTAAAATCTGTGCGCGAAGGTAGTCGTCAGGATTTTTTGGACCAGGGTCAGGCAATTGATTTGCAGCATCCCTACCAATTTTATCGGTTTCAGCGATACCTAAGCCTCTCTGTCTTGCATCCGTTTCAGCAGCAATCCTTGCCGTGGAACGTTTCTGCTCCAACTCGCCTTTGCGCTTCTTTTCGTCTTCTAGAACTACAGCTGCATTTCGCAATTCAGTGATTCTGTTTTTGAACACGGCTTCAGCATCTTCTATCCGCATGGGAGCTTTACCTTTGATTGTGAATCCTAATCCATCCAACATTGCTTCCCACCCTTCTGTAATCACAAGGTCGTCACCCTCGTGATGGTGTGCCAATCCTAACATTAGGGCGCTACCCTTGACGAGCCCATGGATTCGGAGTACCCATCCATGAGGCAAAGTTTCGGAAAAGATTCCATCCTCAACTGGGATACTTGGGCCGGGTATGGAATCATAATCTAAAGCGGATTCTACCTCAGGACGTAATTCATCCATCTCATCGGCAATCCATCCCTTAACACCATCGATGAAACGAAGATTTCCATTTCTTACCGTCGCAGTTTCTACTGCTTGAAGCAATGCAGGTACCCATTCAATTGGCAAATCTAGCCACCATGGATTGTGAGAGCCTACTAGAGATGTTGCGAATCTGATTGAGATTTCTTTGGCGGATTCCCAAGAAGGATTTAGCGAAATCAGTGAATCTCTCCATTTTCTGCGTATGTGAAATCGTTCATCCAAGTCTGTGGATTGGTTTATCGGCAAACCTGGTGTGCCTTCAGGCATATTTTTCCTATCGGTTCCAATAATTCTACAAAACTCATCAACCGCTTGATCACTGTCTAATGCATCGATTAAATCAGCAGCCCACCAATCGTGTGAATAAGCTGCTGGAACCAAGTTCTTGTTGTTCTCCATGAACTCTCCATAGCCTAGAACTAACTCGCCATTATCCCAAATCGATGAGATTTCTTTTCGGTCATTTTGGAAAGATTCGAGGTCATTATATTGCTTGAAATCTCCGTTTCTCAGAATTGCCCAGGGCCCTTCTGCAATGTCACAAGGCGTAATCGCACAGGCCTTTCCAGGCCTCTCAATTTTCATTTGAGTGCCTACAGCAATGAAATCATCCATCGCTGCCATTGATGCTGCATTACATGAGCCGGCTGCAAGGCCCGATGGCCTTGCTCTTCCGTATCTAAGTCGAAATCCTCCTGGTTCTAACGGCGCTCCAAAAACAGGACGGCCTGCAATAATATCCTTCATGAATTTTGAAATTTCTGGGACTTTGCGAGATGTGAACCCGTCACCATCTCCTGATTTCTCTTCGTCTTTGTTCTTATTTGCAAAAGTGGAAATGAAATCCCAACCAGGGACCTTCAAACGCTCAGTGTGTCTTTGGATTTTAGGGGCCTTCAGACACAAACCTTCTCCAATAACCAGCAATACTCCACCGCGAATTCTTGCTTCGTCAATATTTCTAACACGGCCATATCCTGCACATTCTATGTCTTCAGTGGATTCTCCGTTAACCATTACCGGACAGGCTCTGACAATTGTATCAACTTCTTCAGGAGGCGGTCGATACTGTAGATTTCCTCGGTATAATCCGAACTCTTCCTTCACTCTCTCAACTTCATCGTCAGTTGGTTTGTACGCGTCAACGTTCAATTCTCGACGAATCATATCGCCGATTAATACCGCTAGCGCCTGCGCAGTACCACCTGCTGCGCGGATAGGCCCAGCAAAGTGAATTGAAAGGAATTGGCTACCATCTAGATTTGGCAATAGCCTTACTTCACTAATTCCTTCCAGCGGTGCTACTAATACCGCTTCAGTAAGAATAGCAAGTCCTACGCGAAGTCCGACATCGATGCTTTTTTGCAAATCGTGCCCGTTGTCTCTGAACCTTTTAGCGACAATTGTAGCCATTTTAATCGAGGTTGTTTCACGGTCATTTTCTGCCAACAACTTACGGATGTCATCAGCAACTTCAGCGCCTTCAAGATGCTCGACTAGAAGTTTTTCAGTACGGCTAGCCAAATCAGAAGCTCTGGGAATTTCAACTTCTAGCGAGTGATCTA
>DAGO01000040.1 GCA_002498185.1 Euryarchaeota archaeon UBA10
GGCGCTGAACCAATTACTACAGCGTGCTTGATTTCCACTTGGTTTGTTTTTGGGACTTCAATCTTGTAAGTTCCATCTTCGTTGATTGCGATAACTCGACATCTGTCTAGCCAGCGTTGATTGGTTGGACTATGATACTCGACATGGTCGCCTAGGTTGAATGACTGGGGCAATTCAATTTCAGGAGTTGGAGGTGCTTGAGGAACTTTTGGAGTATCAAGCATTCCCATTTTTTGGAGAGCGAAAATTACAGCTTCTGTCACAACTTCAGGATCATTATTTATTGTGGTGTTACTAATAACATCGCCACCAATCACAGAGTCCTTCATTTCGATTTGATTGCCCGCAGGAGGTGCAGGAATCCATTCAGAGCCAGTCCACATGAATTTACCATCAGGACTTAGCACTCTCTCGGTCATGAAATAGCCTAATTGTTGAATCATATCAATTGTACTACGAATAAAATTTGACTTTCACTAAGATTCCGGATTAATCTTTATACGATAATTGCCAAAACGAACGCCATGAAAGGGATGACGGATTATAGCCAGTTATACCAAGGAAGCAAATCATCCACTCCCGAATCAATCACGATAGATATAAACTCAATAAATTCTGATTTTTCATCGCAAAATAGCAACTCAGTAGTCTCAAATCCAGAGCCTAAATCAAAATCTACAATTTTGTATATCATGATTATTGCAAGTTTTATTTTGGCACCTGTTTCAGTAGTGGAAGATGTGTGGTTGACTCAGACAATTGATAGAGACGAATGGGGTGATACGGTTTTTACTCAGGAAGTGCATGTTGGATTACGTCAAGTAATGTATGAGACATGCGTTGACGGCACCGATTGTGAATATTCTGACCAAGAAAACTTCGGGGACTTATACGACATGTGTATGGAAGAGGTTGGAAATGATGATGGAGAATATTATGATGAAGAAATCGATGAGTATTGCGGACCTTGGTCAGATTTGCATGTCGGTGGTATGACGGCATCGGTGCTAATCATAATCGCTGCAGTGATGCTATTCGCTGCATTTTTCATGCAAGGAAGACCCGACACCATTGAGACAGCTAATTACATTGCAATGGGTGCAGGTGGCCTGATTATTTTTGCACTTACTTTCTGGCATTTCATGCTACCAGAAGCAGCAGATAATTTGGATTGGGGAAGGGGTCCTTGGTTCGCAATTTTATCTGCGGGACTTTCAATTAGTTCAGGGTTCAGTGGGTACATACGATCAAAAGAAGCCGAAAGTCAAGAAATTTAACTTCCAAATATGAGTAAAATGAATAACTTCTTTGATTTAGAAAAAGCATGACCAAGAATTATTTTGTAAAATTTGTGTCTGAACCAAAAAACGACCCGCTGAAAACTATAGTTGGGATTGCGTGTGCTGCGAGAGCTATTTCTGATGGGCATAAAGTCAGTGTATTTTTTGCCGCCCATGGCACTAGGCTCTTAGACCAATCATACATTCAGGAACTTGATATGAGAATGGGTCCAGATTCTCATGCTGTATCAGAGATGATGGACACGATAATTTCTAATGCAGTTCTGTACTGTTCATTTGCATCTGTGAAAACTACATTGGGACATTCTGAAGGGGATGAAGCATTAATAGTTCCAGATGAAAAAATCACTTGGAGTGGGCCTCCTGGCGTTATTGAATTAAGCTCGAAATCTGATGTTCAACTAGTCTACTGAGTTAGGCGCCGAGAGGGAGATTTGAACTCCCGAGGGACAGGCCCACGCGATTTCCAGTCGCGCGCACTACCAGGCTATGCGATCTCGGCCGCAGGTTCGCCGACAGGCCTTTCATGTTTAACCGAAACGGTCGAGAATCTTTCAATATCAATCCGAATCGATTATATCGCAATGGCAGGTCGCCACGACTACGCCACCATGGCTTAGTGGTATAGCACCTCATTGGTAATGAGGAGGTCGCGAGTTCAAGTCTCGCTGGTGGCTCCAGACTATTGGTTTCGATTTTCAAATGTGACCTTCTTGCACAGAGTTGATAGGTTGCGGCAGACCCGTAGGGTCTGGTTGTGAAGTATGAATTCGTCATTTAGGGCCCCCTTGGCCGTTTTCTTGACAATACTGATGATTAGCCATGTGGCAGCCGCAGCAACAAGCGTTTGGAATGGTCCCTCAGGCTTAGCAGGCTCATCGAGAAATGTTGCAGATGCATTCGAAGTCCCGGGCAATGCCACTGTCATCGATGCTTGGCTGCATGTTGATGAGAGTGGATATTTGGAGGACGGATATGGAGAAACTTGGACTGGTGAGGACGCTCCTGGCAACTTCACATCTGGACAATTCACGAACACGATGGTTGGTAAGTTCGACGGAGCAATGTCACTTTCTCCCGATAGTGCGGTGTCAAATATTGACACATTCTCTTCAGCCAGCCTACAATTGCCAAGCTCTTGGACTCACTCTGGAGCAATTTGGGAAGCAGTTAACCCTTCGAGCATGAGCGGGACTGTTACAGGTTCGACACGTACTCTCGCTCATGGATACGTTCCGGCAACCGCAGCAGATGGCGGTGTGGTAGCAGCGACTCTACCAGGCCAAGGACTTCCAGTTAACACTGCAGGCAGGCTAACTGCGCCTCAATTTCAGGTCCCTTCACCAATTAATCATTTCAATTTGTCATTCGCACATTGGCATCACTTGGATGTTAATGACGGGGCTTGGGTTGAGTATAAACTAGACAATGGTGCTTGGACTTATCTTGAGCCATCTGGTGGTTATCCATCCACAATATCTGCCAATGCTAGCGTTCCTAATGGAGCTAACGGGACTGGGTTCGGAGTGTTTGGTGATGGAAATCATAGTGGTTGGACAACAGCATTATTCAATCTCGACAACATTTCCGGAATTTCCACTGCAACTAACATGCAATTCAGATTCCAAGTTTGGACTGATAGCAGTAGCACACCGAGACCCGGATGGTTCTTGGATGATTTTTCTGTAACAAATGTCGGAAACTCGGTCGGATTGTGGCATCATGGATGTTACACCCAAACCTCGACTTCTTGTCTATACAGCAACAATGCTGATGGTGCACTTGAAAGCCCGATTAACTTGTCTTCCACGAACCCAGGTTCAAAGATTCAAACAAGATTAGAATTCGACCTTGAAGGTTCATCATACGACAATTTCTGTGTGGAATTATCAACAAACAACGGTACTACTTGGACTGACATTTCTTCTACCAGCACTTCATCTACCTCGTCATGTAGATCTCGTGGCTCAATTCCAGGAAGCGGTTACACGTTGCCAAATGGAACTACTGTATATGACGAATCAGGCGGATTTGTAGTTCTTGATTTTTCAATTCCCTCTTCAATGATAGGTTCAACGACTAACTCAAAAATTCGTTTTGTCGTAAACACCGATACTTCAGTTCAATACGGTTCACCTAATGATGCAAGAGAAGGATTGACAGTTGATTGGTTCAAAGTGATTAATTCAACTGGCAATACAATCTACAGCAATCAACTTTCCAACGCATCTTCTGCTGTAAGTTATGGAATCAACGGGGCAGCCAATGATTGGTCGTTTATACAAATAGGAACTGGCGGTCTAACTATCACTGACAGCTTAGAGGACGCTCCAGCGCTGCCTCCAGGAGGATGGAGCATCTCGAACCAAGTGGGCCAAACTGGATGGGAATTTGGAGCAGTCTGTTCAAATTACACCGATGGACCTTCATCTTTCCCGAGTGCAAGTCTTGGGTTTGCTACAAATTTGTGTGGCGATTATGATTCCAGTTCAGATAACTCACTGATTTCTCCGAATTATTACGTTCCGTTGGGAGCTAGTGCCAGATTTGTTTGGAAACATTGGATGTGTTCAGAAGACAGTTGGGATGGAGGTGCTTTGTATGTTTCAGTTAATGGCGGAGCATGGAATCAAGCCTACGTCAATTATGCCAATGGTTCGAACTGGTATGACGGCTCGATTACTAACACAGTTGGGTTTACGGGAACCGATGTTTGGGATGGACGTCAATATGTAGCTGCATCAGGCGGTTGGTCGTGTACGAGCACTGTTAACATCCCATGGCTAGATATGGAGTACGATGTTTCAAACCTCTCGGGTAACAATGTCTCTTTCAGATTCCGTCAGATGGCAGATTCAGCAGTTCAAGAACCGGGTTGGTATGTTGATGATATTGGTCTTGAAGTCGACTGGTTCGAAACCGAAGGCTCTTGGATTTCACCCTTGGTTTCAACTCATGATTTGGGGTATGGTTTCGTTGATGCAGACATTATTCTGCCAAACAATACGTGGTATGGAGTAAATGTTCTAGATGCTTCTGGGCAAGTAATTCCAGGTCATGCAAATAGGACACTGCCTTTGTCTTTAGCAAGTATAGATAGAGATGTTCATACAGGAATATACATCGAGGTCATGATGGGTACTGGCGATGAATATTATACCCCGCTAATCAAGGAACTAACAGTAGGTGCGACACGATATTTCGGAGATGCCAACGGTTGGAATATACCATCGTCTCTATCCCGGCTATCCAATGGCACATGGGTGAATAATGGGGGTTCCACACAAATTGTTACAGGGGATTCTGGATTGTCATCACGTCCAATTTCCTCTGCAATGATTACAGGTAACTTTTCGGGTGTAACCTCGTCATTGACCACTTCCGGATCTCAAAGTGTTTCGACAAATATGGTGAACGGAGTTCTTGACTTAGGGGATATGCGAACTTATGTCACTCCGAGACTGACGTTTTCTCCTGGAGCAATGGCAGAATCATTAGCCTTCAGAGGTGCGTTCGCCCAACCAGCACATGATGCTTCTATCGATTTGGCTGATGATGGAGTTACCGATTGGCAGTTTTCATCCTCTCCATCATATGGTTCATATGGATGGCAGACAAGGCTGGATGCATCTTCAGTTACGCATTCGATGAGTGTAACAGATAGCGGAACCATGTCGGTATTGGTTCCACAGAACGCAAATATTCACACCTTATTACTTGGAATCAATCCTAACGGAAATACAGAACCACTAACTGTAGCCAGTGGGCAGAATGCCTTTTACCAAATTCCTGCATACAATTGGACCACAACTGTGGTTTCTATCACCGCCCCGCAATTAGTATCGAGTGGAGTTCATACAGATTCATCAGGTAGAAATTGGTCGATGTACGACATTGATTTCTCTTCTTCGTCCACCTCTTTCGATATTGGTTCATTTGCAATTGGATACAACTTGTTCGAGAATGTTTCCGGACTGGGGCAAGTAGTCAAGACATACCATGAAATTAATTCAAACAACGGGCAAGTGGATATCGTCAATGTACCATTAACTTGGTCTGCATCGGATGGCGGGGTCTCGATTAATGGTGGAGTCTATCATGAAAATATGATTACAAATCACCCATACAGCGTTCCAGAAACATGGTATCCAAATGGAGAATTGCAAGGTTTCATGACTCAACATCATCATTTACTTGGAAATGAGAACATCGCTGAAATCCATCTGATTGGAATGGATTCTTCCGGAGACAGCTTGAACATTGTGCTCAGTGACATTCACACCAACCCGACTTTTACTCAATCTAGTGGCCAAAGTATGCTACACTTGAACAACACTTCCTCTGTAAACGAGATAGGAGGGAGGTTGGTAGTTGATTGGCAGTTTGAGGTAGACTGGGATTGGAATGATTCCCAATCAATGACTTGGACTGCACAAGCATTCGATGCGAACGGTGAGGGGTTGTCTCCTGCAACCGCACAGTCCGGAGGAGTCGCCACTCAAGCGAGTGAAAATGACTTGCAGGTTGACTCTTGGTCCGTCATAGATCTCTATGGACATGATTTGTCAGACCTATTCTCTCCATCGTATCCATTTTGGGCTAAATCTGGAAGCCAGGTTTCTGTATCAGGTACTGTAAGATTCGAAAATACTCTTGATATGAGACCGATGATGGAAGACTTTGTTGTAGCAGTAAATGTGGATGGCAATGATGTTGTTCTCAATTCCACGGGAGACGGTCAATGGACCGGGCTCGTGACTTTACCTAGCTCTTCAAGTGAGGTAAATTTGACACCATATGTAATTCGTGCTGGACCAGTAACTGGGGCGTACGGTGCTGAAGATACTACTCTGACGAATCCTGTAAACATCCTCTTAGACAGTCAATCACCATGGGCGTCCAACCTACAGGTGAATAACGGTCAGAGACTCTTGGATGCAGATGGTTACACTTGGGACCCATCATCCAGCCTCTCGTTACAGGTTACTATCACAGATGAACAAGCTCTTGGTGATGAGATTGTCATACATTATTGGCGGGAAGTTATGGATGATTCAAACCTTGATGGTATTGCGGATTACTCTGAGTATCAAACCATGTCGAAATCACTGCCTGAAGGTATTGCAGGTGAGAGGACATTGACATTCAGCGGTATCGATGTTTCAGGTCTTGATATGAATGCTAAGTTCTCTGTATTCTTTACAGGCACAGATTATGCTGGACATGAACTAATGTACGGTGGAGATGCAGGCTTAGATCATGATATGGGTACATTGGTAATTGCCGTGAACGAGCCAACATCAATTCCTGCCAATGGTCTAGTTTTAGACACAATCAATGAACAATTGCTTGCTGGGCAAATGCACAATTTGACTATGGAGATTAGTGATGCAAATGGTGTTAATTCAATCGATATAGTTACTGTCAAGTTACTTGGCTCTGAGGAAAACTCAATCGGTGTGATGAACTGGGAACCCAGAAATGGTGCAATGTACACTAGTAATGATTCACAGTTAACATTGAACGATGTAATTACCACACAAGGCAGCGGTGATTCGTGGTCAGTATCTTGGCACTTCACGTTGGATTGGAATTTCGATGAAAATGTGATGCCAGAATACGCGTTACCAGCCATTGTTGTTTACGACGATGATGACCTGAATCCTGTTGCATTATTGACAAACCTTGGAGAAATCAGGTGGCAATTAGACAACAACCTAGCCGTCGTAGTCGAGAATATGTCAGACAATACTCCGCCGATTTCTATGTATTCTGCAGAACACATCTATGTTCAGCCTGGTGATGATTTAACAATTACAGGTTCCGTAATTTACGAGAAATCAGGTGCTGAAATAAACGCACTTCCCGAACAAGGACTAGAGATTGGAATAGAAACCATGTATGCTAACGAGCAGCTACAATACTATGCAGAAGTTGGGCAAAATGGCGAATGGTCCGCAGGTGTTATCCTTCCAGCAAGGTCCATTTCGGACCCATTGCTAATCCTAGATTACCACATAACTGGAATACCTTCGCCTGGTGAAGATGCAACTCAGATTCAGACTATTATCACTGTTGACGAGACCAAGCCAGTGGTACAGTTCTCTACTGCACCGCTATCTTTAGACGATGAAGATTTAGATATGCTACAATTTTCAGTATTGATAATTGAAGATGGCGGGATGCCTGCTGGCGATCTACCCGTCAATTGGGCATTCATCCGGAATGGTCTGATTATACCAAGTGGTCAATCAAATGCCGCGATTCCATATGTAGCGGATAACGATGGAATGTGGACTTATTCTGGAAGTGTTGATTTCACCGATGGAATAAACGTTAGTCTGGAAGATGGAGATGAACTAATTTGGTGGGTTGATGTGACAGACTTAGCCGGTAATTCAGCCAGTGGAACTGGCCTTTCAGTCATTGATCCAATGCGTACCGATTTCACAGTTCTTTCGTTCGATATTACTGTCACAAATATAGAAATCTCTCTGGCAGATGGAAAGGCTCCGAGAGGAAACGAGGTTGTTGAAGGTACTGAAATCGGCGTAGTAGTTCATGTGAGAAATATGGGTACAAAGTCAGGTACAGTGAAGATTTCACTTGTCGAAGATATGGGTGAGGCAAGAACTTGGCTCTCGCACGGTGAAATGGAACTGTCTCTATCACCTGGTCAAAGCCTAGAAACAATACCTCTCTTATTCGAGACTCATGGTGCAGGTCAGCAGAATTTGTATGTCAATGTATCAGGAATGGACTTGTGGATTGTCAATTCAATGTTACCACATTGCTCTGCAGTAGGCGGAAATGCAACCTGTAATCTGGATATGGAGTCAGACATGCCTAGAGTTATCAGTCAAGAAGATGCAGAATCAGGCATGGATGCAATGACGGCGATAGTATCGATTTTAGCGCTATTATTGTTGGGTGCTGGAGTTGCGATAGTAGTCCTATTACGTCGAGACAATCATGATGAGAGTATATTCTATGATGATGACGATGAGTGGGAAGATGAGCATGAAGAATATACAGAGGCAGAGCCCGAAAGAATTCTTCCACCTATGGCTCCAAGTCGGCCAGACATGGATGCAGCATCAAAGGCTCTAGAACCTCTTTCAGGAAAAGATACGGCCGAAGATGAAACAGAATTAAGTTCTGAAGCTGCTAATTCTTCTGTTAGTGAGGATCCATGGGCCGATGTTGATTACTCCGAGGAAGAATGAGACTCGCAAAACGCGCGTGTATTGTTGTATATTCACCGAAATCCATTAAAGCCTATTTTACTGATTGGGCTTTAGAGAGTAACACTCTCTGGATGGGATTGGAATGAATGCTAGAAGCGAAAGCACGGATACGGATGCACGTGTTCGAGAGTTACAAATGCAAGTCGAAGATTTGAAAGAACTGGTTAATACCCTACTTTCAGTAATATGCGAAGAGCCAGATGGAGTCTCAAGCGGAGCTGCTCCATCTTATGGCCAACCAAAAATGAACTATTGCATGTGATTATCCTTTAATCACAGCCAATGGCATCATTCTAGCGATTGGTTTTGCTAGTCCTGCATCATTGGATAGTTGGATAACTTCATCGACATTTTTGTACGCATCAGGAGCCTCTTCAGACATTATGTTTGGAGTATTTGCATGTATTCTAATACCTCTAGATTCCAATTCCCGCTTTAGCGCCTTACCGTCAATCTGCCTCTTTGCTTGTGAGCGTGATAATACTCGTCCCGCTCCATGGCACGACGATGCAAATGCCCTGTTGTTAGCCATCCCTTCAAGGAGCCAAGATCCAGTACCCATGTCTCCTGGAACGAGAACTGGTTGCCCCGGCATTGCTCTAGTTGCACCTTTTCGATGAACCATACAAGTGCACTTTTCGCCGTGAATATGGTGTTCCTCAACCTTAGCAATGTTGTGGCTTACATCGTACAGCAATCTTGTCTCTACATCCATTTCAGCAGCTAATGTTTGTCTTAACCTGTGAGTTAACGCACTTCTGTTTGCGAAGGCAAAATTTGCTGCTCCGTTCATAGCATCGAGATATGATTGCCCCTCTCTACTATGGATTGGGGCTGCAGCAAGTTGACGGTCTTGAATTTCAAATCCCCAATCATCGTTATACCAAGTACCTTGTCGATTTCTATACTTATCTTCAAGGCCGCGAACGTGGTCGGTACACACTTGGTGACCAAGGCCCCTGCTTCCAGAATGAATCATACAGACTACTTGTCCTTCGAATAAATTGTGAGGATTACTGTCTTCGATTGACTGAACGGTTTGTAATTCCAAGAAATGATTCCCAGAACCCAATGTTCCAAGTGCTTTCATTCCGCGATTCATAGCTCTCTCAGATACGCCCTCATCGGTTTCGAGAACCCCATTTGATTCGATATTTTTCAAATCATCATCGTATGCATAGCCCATGTCGACCATAGCGTTGCTTCCACGGGAGATTATCTCATCGAGCTCTCGGCGACTAATTTCTAATCCACCTTTGCCAGAACCACCTGAAGGAATCCTTCCATTTAGCCTGCCAGCCAATTTGTCAAGATTTGGAATGTCGTCGATGCTGCATTCTAGTGCAACCATTCTTACTCCGCAATTAATGTCGAAACCAACTCCCCCTGGAGAAATCGAACCACCTTCTTCTCCCCAATTGACATCAGTTGCAAGAACACCCCCGATTGGGAAACCATATCCAAAGTGCCAATCTGCCATCGCCCATGCTTCACCCACGACACCAGGCATTGATGCGATGTTCACCAGTTGCGATATTGAGCGCTCATCACTACTCTTCGCTAAGTGCTCAGGACTTGATACAATCATGGCATCGACATTCATCGAACCATGCTTTCGAATTCGCATTAGCCCATCACCTTCAACTTCGAGGTGACTGCGCCAATTAGCCCCGTCCATGTACTGCCGATTAGTTACATCTCTTCATTTCTATGTTTGAAAGGGGGATGGTTTGAAGTTATATTGACGCACCCGTCTTTCTGCCCGTAGGGCAGGTGATGTGAATGGGTCTTCCACCAATCGACCTTCAAGTGTTCCATGAAAATGGATATACGCGCCGCTCATGTAGGGTAACAGGGTTGTGGTTTTGGTCTTCTGATCCTAACAGGGACACATGCGGCGATACAGAGGAAGATGAATACACGTTCATCGGTGCTCCAATAATTGATGGATTTTCTCAGAGGGGCCGGGAGCTCAAAGACGCTATGCGCGAACAGTTCATTGGTTTCTTTGAACAACGAGAGCATACCAGGGTTGAGCCTTACCCGGTTCTTGCTAGGTGGAGAGATGATATTCATCTCACAATTGCAAGTATCGCAGATTTCCAACCACACGTTACATCTGGAGCAGTTGAGCCCCCTGCCAATCCATTGGCAATTTCTCAGCCTTGTATTAGGTTGAACGATATCGATGCAGTGGGTCGTTCGGGTCGCCATTTGACTACCTTTGAAATGATGGCTCATCACGTTTTCAATCGTCCTGATGAAGGCAAAATGTACTATTGGATGGAAGAATGCGTGAAGTACTGTCACGACATGTTGTGCGTGACTTTCGGTATCGACCCTGCTGAGATTACTTACGTGGAGAATCCTTGGTCTGGTGGAGGAAATGCAGGACCTGCTGTTGAAGTGATTGTTGGCGGTCTTGAATTGGCGACTCTTGTTTTTATGAATCTCGAAGAAGATGAAGAAGGAGATGTTGAGATTAAGGGAGTCAAGTACTCCGAAATGCCGCTTCAAATCATTGACACAGGATACGGACTGGAACGTTTTTGCTGGGCTGCTGCGGGCACACCTACTATTTACGAAGCGATTTACCCAGAAAGCGTTGCTTGGCTAAAGCAGCAAGCCGGATTTTCAGCAAAAATGTTTGATATGACTCAAGATGAACTAGACTCTGTTCTAGGTGAAATGAGTCGATTATTTGGAATAATGAACATTGAAGCGGGCAGTGATGGAGACAGAATGCGAGATGTGTTCCTATCTCGTTTGAAAGAAAGGGGACATTCAATCGATTCTGAAATGTTTACAGCAATCACTGAACCTCTATCTAAAATTTATGCGATTCCAGACCACATGCATGCCCTAGCAAATATGCTAGGTGACGGCCTAGTCCCTTCGAATGCTAAAGCTGGTTATCTTGCTAGGATGATCGCTCGTAGAGTTTTACGAATGCGTGATGACCTAGGTCTTGATGTGAGCCTTTCTGATTTGGCACTGCATCACTTGGATGTGAATTACTCAACCAAGAGAATGAAACAAACTCAAGAGGGTCTCGTGACTATTCTCAAAGGTGAAGAGGAGCGATATGATGAGATGCTTCGGAAGGGAATGCAAGTTGTAAAAACTGCAATCAAGGACATCCCAAAAGAAGCAACGGAAATCCCCGATGAAATCCTATTCACCATAAATGACAGTCATGGAATTGCACCAGATTTGGTGATGAATATTGCAACAGATATGGGCTGGAAGAAGTTAGTCCTGCGAACTGGATTCAATGCTGAAATGGCCGAAAGACATGCTGCAATGGCTAAAGCTGCCGCTAAGGCAGTCTCTGCAAAACCATTGGTAGAGTCGATACCGGAACTACCTGCAACAGTCGCTTTGTATTACGAGGATGTGTCTTCGCAAAACTTCGAGGCTAGCGTACTAGCTTGTCTGCCACTAGTTGGCGATGATTTGCCTGAAGGTGCTACACACGGTATTGTCCTAGACAGAACATGCTTCTACCCTGAAGGTGGTGGCCAAGAGGGTGATTATGGGAATCTGACTTGTGATTCTGCTTCACATTCCGTTCTGGACACCAGAAAGGTTGGAGAATTGGTAATTCACTTGTCCTCGGGTCCATTTGAAGTCGGAGACATGGTTCATGGAGAGTTGGATTGGGCTAGAAGAAGGCAACTAATGGATCATCATACTGCTGTTCACATCGTTGGTGGTGCAGCCCGTCGTCTTCTTGGACCGCATATTTACCAAGCCGGTGCTAACAAATCGGTTGAATCTGCTCGTCTTGATATTACTCATCACAGAAGATTGACAAGGTCTGACCTTGACCAAATCGAGGCATTGGCTAATGAAGTGGTGCAGAATGTTTCGCGAACTGAAAAACTAACATTGGACAGGAAAGATGCAGACCGTAAATTTGGGTTTGACTTATACCAAGGTGGTGCTCCAAAGGGTAGTGATATCAGGATTCTAAGAATCGCTGACCACGATATCCAGGCTTGTGGTGGCACTCACCATGATGAGCCAGGGCGGATTGGTCAAATTCGAATTGTTCGCTCGAATGCAGTTCAGGATGGCGTTGAAAGACTACACATTGTCGCAGGTCAAGCCGCAATGGAGCATGCTAGAAACCAAGAAACAATATTACGAGATGCCTCTGAAGTTTTCCAAGTTCCTGTCGAAGAATTACCGGCAACTGCGAACCGTTTCTTTGGCGAATGGAAGGAGCAAAGAAAGCGGATAGAGGCATTGGAAGCAGAAATAGTACGCTTGCGAACATCAGGCGGCGGCGATGATATGGTAGAGGTAGAAGGCGTCCGCATTGTCATTATGGAAGTCGATGGGGACTTGAAGCAGATGAC
>DAGO01000099.1 GCA_002498185.1 Euryarchaeota archaeon UBA10
TGAAGCTGAGGAATCCGAGGACGAAGTTGCCGAAGAAGAAACTGAGGCAGAAGACGATTCAACTGAAGAGGAAACCGAAGACGAAACCGTCGTGGAAGAACCTCCTAAGAAGAAAAAGAAATTTTGAGGTGAAAAGAAATGTGGGAACATAGAGCAGTATCGCAGAAGCAATTTCAGGAAAGCGGGAGAGTATCTCCCTCTGAAACATATGTACAGTTGATGGATAAGGTAGAGGACGCTGTTAAAGAAGCGCAAAAAATGCCATTCGATTATGAGCAATTTTTGGAATACGTTCCGCGAAAGGGTCCTTGGGAAATGGTCCATGAAACTGACAACACAAAGGCAGACCCCAGAACTAGATACATCGGGCCCGGAGTACCTAAGTTACTGAACACCAATCTTATTCTTGGTTCAACATGGATTGAATCCGACCGTTTCAAGTTTGAGAGAAGAATTAGCACAATCTCTGATTTCTTGAAGCAGAAGACTGTAGTTAATGCTAACATGTGGACACCTAAGCAATTAGTAACCACTCAAACCTTCTTTTTCTGTTCAACTGGAGACGAAGATAGGCTTGGAGGCTCTCTATTGACTGGGGAAACCTTGTCTGAAAACCATCCATTGCTAGGCTCTGGCGGATACGATGATGGTGATGCTGAATGGGAGCCAATCCTTTGGGGGCTTGGCCACAGAGGAGTCGTACCAGATTCTGACCCGCAAGACAAAGTCTACTATCCTTCACTTATGCACAGAGGAGTTGCATTCAACAATCGCTTTGGCTGGATTAGGTACTCACCTGCTGGGTTTGGAAAGGACGCAAGCGGATACTTAATGACAAAGCCAACCACTTGGATTACACCAGCAGTTGACGGAAACAGAGATACTGCTACAGCATTCAATCTGCTAGTCAACCTCCCAGACCGCCGCATCTCATTTGGAGAAGAAGGTATCACTGACGTTTACCTAACAACCGGAAAGACCTCACTGTACACAATGATGGGTATGATGTCTTCATCCACTGTCCGCCAAATGTTCGGTGCTGGTTCTGAAATGGTTCCTCTGGAGTTCCATTGCATAGAACCTGGACTTGATGATTGGATCAAGAACGCAACAGATGAGGACAAGTACGCCCGCTTATTCGAGGTTACAGGAACATTAGGTTACTTGCTTACAGACCCTAACATTGGAACACTTGGTGGCGCATCTAAGAGACGCAGATTGTTGCTATATCCGCAAGACCAAGGTAACCTGTTGACTTGTGTGAATGCTAGCCAAGTTGCCGACCATGCATTGAAGTCAAATTATGCGGCTACGGTTTTCACTAAACTTGACCAAGCAGACTTCATGAATAGAGTAACTCGCAGATACAAGGCATATGCTGACTTGATTACTGCTAGCGACCAAGCAAAAGGAGCTCGATGGATCAGTCAAGCGCAAGTTGGTGACAGCAAGAAACTTGGACCAAATGTTCACTCGATTCTTGCAGTTCGTGGCTATGACGTATTGAACTTGGACGAGTACATGGAAACGTTCAACGATGTTTCTGCTGCTCCGGAGAGATTAATCAGACGTGTAGTTCAATCAGTTGCAACAAATGCTCTGAAAACACTATTCCCTCTAGACATGCTTGGAGAGTCCGGTGGTTCACAACCATTCTCACACATCTTCGCACCTACAGAGGGCGGTGCTGACCAGGCATTAGTCTACTACACAGACATCAGATTCCTTGTCCCTACCTCAATTGACAAGTTGCGCTCAATCACTGGAGCACAGGGTGCAGACAGAGGAAGAATGAGAGAAGCATTCGCTAACATGACTGGAGCTGACCCAATGACTGGCCTGTCAATCAGCGACTTGTGCTTGCCATTCCTTGCCGACATGGGTGAAGATTCTTGGCAAACCGGAACCGGTCTAAATGAAGACGAAATCATTGTCGAAGTTACTATGGCTGTCAATCCTGCTGTGGTCTGGAAGAACCTACTTGAGCCAACTACAAGAGAAGTTTTCGACCTACCAAAGGGTAAGAAAGGTACCTCCGCTAATGTTTGGGGAGATGTTCTAATCAACAACGAACCACTTCATGAAAAATTGGTCAAAGACGGTCACGGGCATTACCTTGACCTGTTGAAATTAGCATATTATTGGAGCCATAATAAGTCGAAAGATATCCATAATTTGGATTAATCTGGCTGATGTCGTTGATGATTAGTTAAATCGGTAAGATACTGATAAGTCAAATTATCAGTATTGTTATAACAATCATGCCTTGAAGTCGACTCATGGCATCATCGAGGCGCTACGTGATTTTGGCGGCTATGTTCATTCAATTGCTAATGCTTACTGCAGTTGCATCGCCTTTAGCTGATGGAGTGAATCCGTTAGGTGATTTTACAAAAATGAATGATGATTTGATAGAGCAACTGGAAACCTCGGAGGAATCAAAGATCGTTCCAGTAATTTTCCAACTTAACTCCCCAATGACTGAGAGTGACGAAAATCGCTTGACAGAACTAGGGTTTGATTTGATTGGGAGAGCGCCTCTCGTGGATGGAGGTTTAGTTGAGGGGACAATCTCCGATGTCAGACATCTCTCGAATTGGGACAGAATTGAATATCTCGAATTAGACAAGCCGCTAGATTTCTTTTACCTTCCACCTGAATGGGGAGGAGAGACAAAGACTGACGCAGGAATTATGATGCACGAAACTACCCATGTAGTAACTGCTACTGATTCATGGAGCAGAGCGATTATCTCTCCTACTGGTGATGTTGAATATGATATCGACCTATCATTCACTGAGTGGGACGGAGATGGCACTGCAATTGTCGATTTAGATACCGGAGTCGATGCTGGTCACCCTGACTATGACTATCTTGAACCATGGACTGGAGACAAAGCGATTTACTCTGCAAAGTTCGATGGAGTTGGCTGGACTGAAACCCGCAATTCTGACACATCTTCCGGTCACGGAACACACGTAGGAGGAACAATTGCAGGTAATGGCGATGCATCAAGTGGCCGCAGAGCTGGAGTTGCAAAGGGAGGACAATTGGTTGCTCTTGGAACTGGTGACGGTGCCTCGATCTTCGCAGCAGAACAAGGCCTAGAATGGACTTATGCACACTCTAAACCAGGACAAAATCAGCATCACATTCGTGTTGTTTCAAACTCTTGGGGAACCGATGGCGACTACAACCCTAACGGAGTAATCGCCCAATTGACGGACAAATTGACTTTCGATAACGGGGTTGCAGTAATCTTTGCTGCATCTAACTCTGGAGGTTCCGGTTCGGAGTGTTCTGGTGACTTGAGGACAAACGTGTATGCAAACACACCTTCTGCGGTTTCAGTTGCAGCACTAACCCATGATGGAACTGCAGTAACTTCATTCTCATCACGAGGATGTATGAATCAGCAGCACACTTGGCCTGACGTTGGCGCACCTGGTCGCGACATTTGGGCAACTGCTCCACGAGGAACTGCTATCGATGCATCTACTAGAACCCAAGGCGACTTGTATTACATGTCAATTTCTGGGACCTCTATGGCAACACCTCACGTCGGAGGAATTGCAGGACTTGTTCTGAATGCTGCACCCTCTCTAGGTGTAGCAGATTATCACAGAGATGACCATGACTTTGGAAGCAGTTTAGTCGGTGGCGAAGGAACTGCTGCATATGGACAGTATGAAAACTGGGATACTGATAATACCAGCCGAGTACACGAATTTGAATTAATATTGGAACTCACAGCACGATATGATGGCATGGCTAACTCCTGTGAAGATGGCAATTCCGAAGACTCATGTAATGATATTCCAGAGCAATGCTACAGAAGCGCAACAGGTCAATGCCATGATTGGAGAATAGGACACGGCCTAACCGATACTGATGCTGCAGTAGCTTTGGCAAGAACACTTCAATTGATGCGTGACCAAAATGGAGATGGCCTCGTTGACCATCCTGAGTATGATGTGTGGGATGCATACGAAATCTATCAAGAAATGATGGGAGTCGCTACAATCCCTGTTAACACTGACAGAGTTAAGCACTCTTGGAAGGGGGATTGGAACCACTTCAACAATGGTGCGAATGGCGCTGTCTACTACACCGAAGATTCTCATTATGTTTGGATACCTAACGGAACTGAGCGCCTAGAAGCTACATTCGCTGCTTCAGAATTCGAGTTGGAAACTGCACAAGCAGGCCAACTTCAATTGTCTATCGATTTGGGTGAAGATGGCAGTAATGATGCACAAGGTGCTGGAATCCGCCAAGCAGATACTTGGTATTACGACATTGATGTCGATAGTTCTGCATGGGGTAAGTGGGCTCACTTCGATGTAACTGGACAGGCAATAACTCTGTTCGGAGTTATCGAGGACCCTGAGTTCTTCGAGTCAAGAATACCATACACTGTTGATGTTATTCTAACTCTAGACCTCAGTCAACCAATTGACATCGCATTTGAGCAGCGCCCTGACTTTTACTCTGATTTGGACCCTGCAACCCCATCCGATGTTTATGATTCAGACTATGATGGCAGACTTACTTTCACCAGATTAGTGTATGACCAATCTGCAGTAGTTGGATTGATTAAACCAAAGGTCACTGCAACAGATTCAACTGATGAAGGGTTCTTGTCTGCTCTGGGAAGTCTGTATTCTGATTATCCACTCGCAATGTCATTCTTGTCACTAATCCTCATTGCTGGCCTAGTAGGTGTTGTATCTACGATGAGGAATACCAAAAATCGTGTTGTCTTGACAAATGATGATTCAGAAAACGGAATATTGGATGCCGAAATCTTCGAAGGCGAAGTATTGGATTAATTTCCCCCTTAGATTCAGATAGTCAAATGAATACTAAGCGCCTCAGCGTAAATGAGTGACTGGAAATGAGCTACTTCAGACCAGTCGAAATTCTAGTGATTCTACTAGTCATAATTTCGACTGCATCTTTAGATTTCAAAACAGAAGAAAGCGAATTAGGATATCTGGAAGTCGAATATATTGAAGGAACTCTCGACCTGAAAACTAGATCTTCTATGGACTCATTGGGTCTCAACGATTTCAAACCAGGGGCACTTGTAGAACTAAACTTGAATGTAGACTCAATTACCTCAGAGTGTCAGATTTGTAAAAACAAGCCCTTAGGGGTTTTACTTTCTGGTGAAGTGAATGTTTCTGGATTGAGACCTATTGATTCAGGAGGACAAATACGAATTGAAGGTAACTTGAATGTGACACACTTGCAAGAATTTTCATCAAAAGACATGATTATTCGAGAATGGCTCACAATCGATTGGGACCTTGATGAGTTCTCTGCACAATGGGATATTTTCATCGAACATAATCCTCCTAAGTGGTCCCTAGACAATCGATATGATGCCTCCCTTGTCGATTCGGGAGATGCCAAGAAAAGCAGAGTAGGCCCAGTTATCTATCTTGAAGAAATAATCGAGAATTCTATCAACATTCACGGTTGTATGCCGAACAGTATGAACTGTGACGGAGTAAACAGAGAAGAAATGAACCTTACCACTAAACTCACTACAGAAAGAGAGCCAACAAATGTAGTATTTTCTAGCAATTGGATAAATTATGATGTAGCAAGCGTCAATATCTCTGATACTCAAAACATAGGCGACATTAGAAATCTGTTTGAGATAGAGGATTCTACAACTAATCACAGTGCATTTTGCCTTGAAGATGTAGGGGATATTGTGTCTGTTCAGTCATGGAAAATATCCGGAGAAACATCATCCAGCATTTCGCCTATGGGGCTATGGCTTTCATCAATAGGTCTACCGAGCTCATCCTTTACTCCAACTGGAGGCATATGGACAGAAATTGATTCTGAAGATTCCGGTTGCGGAGCCTTTTCCAAAAATGGAAAATTATACCTTGGCATTTCAAAGTCATAATTTCCACTACATTTCCTATTAGTATCAATGTTATACTAGTATTGCATAGCATTACTATGAGCCGAAGAGTTGTCCTAACTGCAATTCTGTTTCTTTGCATGACATTACAACCTGTAGTAGCAAGTATAGAAGCCCCCAATGATAGCGAAATTAATGGTAATTCTGTAACCACATTAAGCATTGATGGTTATGTTACAACAAAGTTTGCTAGTGTTGGTTCAGAAATAGACCTCCATGCACTTACGATGGGCCATTCATCAAACTCAATAGTTAGCGCAGACATTGTCCAATATGATTTGGACCCGTTGGATTCCGTTGTAAACTCAATGTTCCCCGGAGAGGGGCAGTTCATCGATAGAGTAGTGCTTCAATCAAACGGCACTCATCCCGATGATTCTTCAATAATGACTTGGGAGGGATCCTATACAATTCCAGTCACTGCAACTGGTGGAACCTATGGTGCTAGGATATTTGTCGAAGACGGAAATATGTACGCCGTTGACGACCCAACCCAATCAAGAGAAGTTTTCAGAGGAGAGTTTGAGAAAATCCTTGCAGCAATAGACACAGCATGGGATACAGCAAATCCTCTGGGAGAGATAGCTGAAGAATTCGAAGAATTAGAAACGAAGGGGACATCCAACGGAGGTTGGTCTAACTTCGTCGCTGTTTCAACCGATGGAGATGGCGCTGGAGGAAGTAGACAACTATGGAACTCTATGCTCGAGGCTGGAAGAACACAATACAACCTTTCTGCAGGTGCAAACTTCCTGGAAGCACTGATGATTATGTTAGATTCTGATGATGCAGATGCAGGTATTCAATTCGTTGTTGGATTGATGACATACCTAGACAACATGGCTCTACCAAGAACCATGTTTGAATTCGATGATTTAGCAGAATATGTTAGAACATATGATGCTATTGAAAACTTCACTAGGTTTGAAGGAACTGGTGATTTTGAAGCAGCGTACAACGCTATGCTTGGCAGTAATGAATGGAATAATATGACCACTGCATTGGATAACCTAGCTGAAGGAATCAAACCATTTGAATCCGCACAAACCCTAATGCGAAATATTGCATTGTTGGCGGTTTCCAGTCACCCAGAGGCAATTGCTGAAGGATTAGAGGCGTGGGCTGAACCATTAGTTAATGGGGATTTTGAAAACATGACACCTTTCCAGAAATTTGTCCTTAGGTTTGCAGAGATGGCTGGTGAGCTGAACTGGGAAACAGACACTCAAGATTATGATGGCAATGGTGCACCAGATGTAATCAGATGGCAATACGAATATCTGTTGGAAACAACAGAGGGACAAGCCTGGACTGCAAGGATGCAAAATGATGCGCCATGGGTAAATGATGCGTTTGATGACTTCAACACCTTGCCAGAGGACATCATTGAATTAGTCATTGAATCCACTGAAAATTACATTTGGGAATCGACTGGAGAGGTACTCGCAGACTTTGGTTCTTGGATGAACAATGCTAGCCGATCCAGTATAAACTCGGATTGGCCACATTATTCTGAAGAAGATGATGAAGATTCATCCTCTGATTCATCAGACAACAACCAAGTTGTCTTTGAAGAACTATACCCAATGCAGACAACACAATATGATTCTCACCTTTTGGAAGTTGGAATAAGACTGCAATTCGACGAGGGAACCTGTAACTGGGATGATGAGGTAATCGATATCTCCATGACAAATGACAGGGGATACCAAGTATCAACTGATTTAGTCAAGAAATATGAGTGGGATAGTGAATATGTTGGAATATTGTTGGCTCCAGAATTGGAGAGTACCAGTTGGACTCTATCTCAACCTTTGGAAGAGTACGATAATTGTGACATAGGATGGGCTAATATCAATGTCGACAGGGCGCTGAGACCTTCAATGATTGAGTCCATGGCTGTGGAAAATAACGATGAGATATTCTTTGTTTCAGCTATTGGAGTATTAGTTGACCAAGAAGAAACAGCACAAGTTGGACAGCCATACACAGTGACCTCACAAACATATGACTCAGCAGGAATCATCTCTGACGCAGAAGCAGATATTGCGATTCTCAGAATATCACCGCAATTGGGAGAATCGGCTGCAGAATCTCTATCTCCTGAGGGAGAGCAGGATGTTATGGTAACTTATCCTGATACGCTTGAGGGAACATATACTGGTCAAGATTTGGATGGTGACCTAACTATCGAAATAATGCCGTATGGAGAATACAGGGACGACGGATATGAAAGTAATCACCCTCAATCTTACTATTTTGAAGCAATAGAGATCTCATCAAACGGGGAAAACTGGGATGCTAGCAACTATCTGCCAAACGAACGTGGACTTGTGGACTTGGTTATCTCAGGAACCACAACAGGTGGAATTGAATTCACAGAAATGAAACAAATGCCTCTACCTGGCAGCCTAGGTTGCGCAAGGACTGAAGGAAGTGCGGACGGTCAAAACGTCGACTTAGAATATTATTACGAAGAGTTCTACAGTGATGATGGAAGAGGCTACTACAAACCAGGATTGCAACAAGTTAGGATTGCATGGGGCGATGGCACACCTGACACATACAGTACAACTAATCCAAACGAGGAATACCAACATGGTTTGATTAGCCACACATACAGTTCGCCTGGAGAGTATTACATAGAAATGGAATTTGAAGATGAATATTCGACGACTCATACCGAATACATCAGGTACGACACTGACCAAGGATTCTGGCAAGATGACTCAGATTCTGAAGAAGGTGGATATTGGAACGCTTGGAAATGGGGTTCCGACTGTTACCTGAGTAGTGAGGAATCTTCTACTCCTTCTCCACAGATAATCGATAATTTCCTGACCGATGGTCCATTTGAAGTTGTTACTGAGCAAATAATCGATGTAAATAGTGAGGGTGAGGCAAGTCTAACATTTGTGCCAAACCACCCTGGCGTCTATCTGACAATTGTTCAATCCAAAGGAACCCTAGATAATGGCCAAATAAAGACCGGAATCGGTCTAAATTTCGCATACATCACAAATGGTGACATAACACTGACAGGACTAGAACAAGTGACAACCTTTGCGGGACTACCAGTCTACATTGCAGATTCTGCAAACAATGGCTTGAACACGATTTCTGTCACTCCAAACAACATCCCGTACGATGAATTCAACGTATCGATTGGCGTAGCGCCTCTGAAGCTAGATGTAGCATTCCCTGACATAGACTGGGATAGCATTTCCGACGAAGAGGATTTTGAGATTGAATTCCAAAACGGCGACACATCTAGGAATCAAGAGATTCGATTCGAAGCACCAATGTCTCTAATTGGAATGGCTGTGTTAAATCCTGAAGAACAGATTATGGCTGAAGCAATTCACTTTGGAATCGTAATTAAGGATCCAAGCCAACTGGACATGATGGGTACTCTAGGACCTGGTCAAACAACAAATATTGCTCTAAGTTCTGAAGATGGAGAGGCCAATAGGATATTTGCAGTAGCAGTACCTAAGTTCGGATTCGACCCTGCTAGCATAGACTTCGCATCCTTCACCTCCCTAATTTACGATGGAATACGTGAAGATGTCGGATGGGTCGCTGAAAACGCAAAGTCAAGCCGAATGTGCGAATTCGTAGAATATAATGCCGAAAGTGCAATGTCTGGCGACGACCTTAGGCTTGAAGTATCTTTAAGCCATTATCCCGATAGTGAATATCGAATAACCGAAGGAGTAATCGATACATCAAATGTTGAGTTAGTTGACTCTGAAGGAAACGCAATATCGCCAGATAGCCCTTGGAGTGAAGACTACCCTGGCTCTGATACAATGAGAGCAACCTACATGGTTTCTGAGGGCGAATATGATTTGCATACTGGCACAGAAACAAACTCTGAATTCGAACTTGAAATTTATGAAGGCACTTGGATGGATGAAACTGATTGTGGCGGTAGTAATCAGGTAGACGAGGATGATGCTTTCGAACTGTTTGATGATTTCTTTAGTGATGTAAATTCAATCGCTTGGGGAATTGGAAGCAGTGCAGACTTAACTCTGCCACACCTAGCATCTCCAACAAGTAACTATACTGTTCTAGCAATGGTGCAAAAAGGGTCTGGAAGTTCTGCTACCATTCATGCAGCAATAGGCTCACAAATCGCTGAACCTAACCCTGAGCCACTTGTAATGAAGGACTTGGCCATTGAATACATGCCACAAAACCCTTCAGCTGGAGACTCACTATTGATCACAGTCTCTGAACTAGAAACAGGAATCCCTGTAGAATTGCTATCGGTAGTTGTAATTGGAGATGAGTTCACAGAGTTTAGTGGTTTGACAAATTACAACGGTCAAATTTCATTCACTCTTTCGGAGGGAACTTTCCTTGTCAGAGCCTCTGGAGGAATGTACAACCCAATTGATTTCACAATTGTTGTAACTCAAGATGGTTCAGAGGAACAGACTACAGAAGATACCGATGGAGATAATATTCCAGACATCTTTGACAATGACGACGATAATGACGGTGTCGATGACTTGAAGGACTTGTGTCCAGATACTCCTGCAGGAGATATCGTCGATGAAAACGGCTGTACTATTGGAAGTGATAATCAGAACAACGGTGGCCAATCAGGAGACGGTACATCTGACCTTAGCAAGTGTGAAGAATGGGAACTCTTGAACCCTGATGCAATAGACACATCTCTACCAGGGAACGGTTGTCCACACTATGAAGGAGACACAGATGAAAAGGATACAACAAGTGATACGTCAGAGAATAAGATTCTCGGCATGACACCTGTAACACTAGGCGCTCTTGTTGCTGGATTGATTCTTGCTATTGTGGCTGCAACAGTGTTTGTCAGAAGAGGTGGCAATAGTGATGATGGGGATTGGTATGAACAAGAGAGCGCAATGTTTGATGAACCATACAAAACAATTCCTTCAGTAACCGTCGCGCCTGTTCCTAGCGCACCATCTAGCCCCCCACCAAGTCACCAAGGTTACATGCAAGATGGATATGAAGTAACAGAGTATCCAGCAGGTAGTGGTAAATGGTGGTGGAAAGACCCTCAAAGCGGTACTTGGAGTGAGTGGAAGTAGAGCCAGCTGATTAACAATCAAGGCAATACCCATTGAATATCCCATGAGGTGATGCTGTGCAACCAAAGGGTCCCAAGATTGCAATTTTGGTGTTCTTAGTTTCCTGTGCGGCCACCGCATTCATAATGCCTGTAGAGTTAATCCTAAACACAGATTCAATTTTTGAAGACCCTGCTAAAGAGAGAATTAAGGAAGAATCTCTTGTTGATAATTACAAAGGCCAGTTAATTCTCAAAATCAAACATGATGACAACCTTTCGGTGACTAGTAACTTTGAGGTTGTTCAGCAACTCATTCAATTAGAACAAGAATTGCTAGATGGAAGTAATCCAGACACATCATGGGAATATGATAGTACAATAATTACCAAACTAGAGACGCCCTTCAGTGCATGGCAGGAAGCATTTGAATCTAGGAATCGAAGTCTTGTGAATGCGAGTAAATGGTCAGATGTCCTTTCTCCAACAATAGACGGTGGATGGTGTGGTAACCAATCGACAACCCAAGAAATAGCAGCTTTTCAAACCACGATGCTTTTGCTACCAAAGGATTCCAACTTCGGCATAGCATGTCCTTCATTTCCGGGCGCGTCTGAACTGACACCACCTGATTCTGATGAGATTTTGTGGATGATTTGGCTCGATTCATCGGATAAAGGAGCGCCGGTTACCGACTGGAATACTCTCAACCTTTGGGCGGAAAAGGTTAGCGAAAATACCGATTTTGAGATTGAAGGTGTTGGAATAAACATGCTTTTCCAAAAATCAAAAAATATCGCTGAAGATGACCTTAAATCAATTCTGATTCCTTCAGCATTCATCTTGGTAGCAGTAATGTATGCTATCATTCGAGACTGGAAGTTATGTGCTGTAACGCTTGGTAGCGTCGGCCTAGTAATAGTTGCAGAAATTGGAATACTCTCAGTTGCTGGTGTGCAGATTTCAATAATAGACGCTATCGCATTCCCAATTATTCTAGCAGTTGCAGTAGATGGTGCCTTTTGGTACTGTAAATCATCAAGAAGTAGAGAGGAAGTGCGGTCGTTGTTGTTACTAGCAATGGTCACTACATTAGCAGCAGTCTCACTTTCGATTTTTTCACCAATTAAGGCACAAAACACCTTGGCTTTGATGATGATAATCGGTATATTCCTAGACTGGCTGTTGACCAGATTTGTACTCGAAGATTTCTACATGAGTAGAAGGGAAGATGTTTCGATTACAAATGAAAATATCCTGCTAAGCGACTCAAATAACAGAATTTGGGCATGGCCAGTTTGTCTAGCACTAATGGCATTGGTAACTGCAATATCTCCACCAGGAGTCGAAGTATTTGACGTAAACCAATTCTTATCCGAAGATGACCCAGCACTAGATGAATTTGAGGAACTACAAAACCAATACCTCATCGCGTCAAGTACCGTAACATGGGTAATTATCGACGTTGAAGGTGACTCACACGCAGATTACCTCAAAGCCGTCAATATTCAGAAACAAATTGGCCAGCATCCTAGCGTCATATCATTTGAGACCGGGCTATACGAAACACCACTCGTGATGGGAATGCCCTACGGTTATGAAAGCCAAAATAATGCAACAATTGATTTCATTTCAGAGACTAATGATGGTTCATCAGTGCTTGACGACCATAGGTTACAGTCAGATGGTGAAACCATCGCTTTGGTCATTGGAGTTTTCATCGATGGAGGAAACGCAGGCGCTGCCCTCGATTTCAAGGACGACGTGTCAAGTCTGGTCGAGGATTATGACACCGGACATACGATCGGAGGGGAATTAGTAACTGGCGCCGCATTGGCAGAAGAATTTGATGACACGAGAATAATTCAAATTCTCGCAGCAGGTTTCTGTGTTTTCTTAATTGCATTATTTGTATCCAATTCTCCATCCCGAGCTGTGCGTATTGCAGTAGGAACTATTGCTGTTGGTGCTGCAGTAGACGGTTTTGCTAGCATAATTGGAGAGCGAGGAGTAAGCACTGCTCCTGCGGTACTTCTGGGCATGGGGTTCGCCGCTGACTACTTGTCTCATGCAAGTGCAGGTCACAGAGAAACAAAAAGTGACAACTTTGCTAGATGGGGAGCCGCAATCACCTCAATTTCGATATTTGTGTTACTAACATTCGCTCAATTCCCCCCTGCGAAACAAACTGGGCAGCTTCTGACAATCAGTATCCTACTCTCCGTCGTATTAGCAACTACTCTCAAAGAAGTAGGAATATTGGATAAGCCGATTGGTTGCGAGGAGTAGATTTTGCAAAGTTTCACCATAAAGAAAGACTTTGTATTGTCAACCACGAAGGGGGAAGTAAGGGATGAATATGGTCGGTGAAGCAGACATAAACATTGCACAGAAAGCGTGGGGCGACGGAATTGTGGCTATTGCAAGTGCCCATCTTGCCGGCGGAGATTACGTCGGTATTGCCCGTAACCATGTAGAAACATTGTATGCATACGGCATTAGTACAGTTTTGTTCAAACCTACGCTAGCTTCAGTTGAACAATTTCGTCCAAACTTTGAGAGCGCTCTATCTTACTTTGTTGCCTCAAATAATGCGTGCCCTGAAGACAAGGGATTTGCAATTAAGGGCTGGACTAATGTTAGGTTCGAAAATTCTGATATAATCCTCAGAGATGATTCCGCTGTTGCAATGGGGAACTATTTCTTCACCACACCGGAAGGTGACGAAGTCAAGGTCGAGTACACCTTTGGATACATTGTCGATTCATCAGGCAATCTCCGCATCAATTTACATCATTCTTCTATGCCTGCAACCAACTAATCCATATCGGTTATTTTTTGATAACATTTTATCGGAAAAATTGTCAATCAATCTATATGCCTCTGGCCAATACGCCGGTTATGTCGATTATATCCGCATACAATGAGGCCTGGGAAAATGGAGATGTAGACGCTCTTGCAGAGATTATTCACGATGATTTCGTGTTTAATCCGCACGTAGGTGGAATAACAATGGGTAAATCCGACCTTCTCGGATTCGCTGGTTCAGATGGCGGGCCAAGATCAGAAAATGACAGAATTCTATTCGAAAATGATTCCGTGGGAGTCGCTCACTCTATCGTTCACTTCTCAAATGGTTCTGCTTCCGAGGCAGTCTTGTCATTTATGAAATTCAAGGATGGAAAAATCATCTCTATGGAAACAGGTGCAACACCACTTTCTGATGACTACAAACTTGTAGGCCAAGAGTGAAATCTGTCACTCTGCGGATTTTCCAGAATCGAATACCGTGATTTCAAACGACTCGTCGTTTAGCAATCTTGAATTAATTCAACCACTAACATTCAAGAGGCTTCAGATTTAGGCTACATCATGGTAGAGATGCCATCTATCGGAAAGCGTGTCAAGTTAGTGGCCGATGGACCAGCAGGAAGCACTTCTCACGAAGGAGTTGTTTTGCCAGGGGCCGCTCAAGACCACATCACAATAAAATTAGCCAATGGGTACAATGTTAGTTATCCTTTTGACATGGTGAAAACCATTGAAGAGATAGGTGATTCAAGCACTTCTGAATCGGCCAACTTATCCATCGAACAGAACCAAGATTTACCAAAAGTCACCATCATCCACACCGGTGGAACTATCGCATCAAAAGTCGACTACGCCACTGGTGCAGTAATCGCCAGATTCGAGCCTGAAGAGTTGCTAGCAAGCGTTCCTGAGATTCTAGAAATCGCAAATATCGATGCCAAAAAGATTGGCAACATGTGGTCTGATGACATCAGGCCAGTGCACTGGAATATGATGATTGATGCCTGTCAAGAGGCTTTTGATTCCGGTTCAGTGGGTGTTGTGATAACTCATGGAACCGACACACTACATGTAAGCGCTTCAGCTCTGTCTTTCGCTTTTGCAGGAAATGGCGGAAAGCCAGCAGGCAGAATTGTTTTCACAGGCTCGCAGAGGTCCTCAGACAGAGCATCTTCCGATGCGACCGAGAACCTGCTCTCTGCCGTCTATTGGGCTGCAAATGGTTCAGAAGTTTCTGGAGACGGTGACGCTGCAGTAACTGTAATGCACGCTGGTTCGGGAGACGGGATTTGCGCAGTAAGCCCTGGCGTAGGGGTTAGGAAAATGCACTCGACAAGGAGAGATGCTTTCCAAATGGTGAACGGAGAGAGGATCAGTGAAATTTCAATCTCTAGAGAAGGACTTAGCCACACACCTGTTTCTAAGTCTCAAAACAGAGAAGTTACCAAACCCACAAAGTATGACACTGCTATCAAAATCGCTCAATTCATTGCAGGCCCTCACTTGCATTCCGACCTTATTGAGGCTGCCCAGAAGGCAGACTACTCTGCAATTATAATTCACGGCACGGGATTAGGACACCTACCTATTGAGAACTCAAACGGAGATGCACCAGAAAACGATGAACTGGCTAATACCATTGAGCACTCTTCTATTCCTGTAATAGTAGCTAATCAGTGTATCAATGGGCCTGTCGATTTGAATGTTTATTCCAAAGGTAGAAACCAGCAAGAAATCGGGGTATTGGGCCATGGCTCAACCGCATCACCTGAAGCATTACTAGCGAAAGTTCACTGGGCCTTATCCAATGGTAAGGACCTGACAATTTTATCTGAAAATCTGTGTGGAGAGAACGAATCTTCGCTCATGAACTAACCGTTTCAATCAATAACCGCAAAGGAGTGGAAGAAAACATGTCAAGAGATTCTAGTGACGCTCTTGAGGACTTGAGGTATCGTCGTGAAAAGGCCCATATGGGTGGTGGTATCAAGAGACAAGAGAGCATTCGTGCATCCGGTAGGGGCACTGCTAGAGACAGAATTCGTAATCTCTTGGACGAAGATTCGTTCGTAGAAATTGACACCTTCCTCACCCACAGAACATCCGACCATGGAATGTTCATGCATGAGACTCTTGGAGACGGCGTAGTTTGTGGGCACGGTACTGTTGATGGAAGGCGAATCTATTGCTTCGCACAAGATTTCTCTGTACACGGCGGCTCTATGGGCGAAATGCACGCCAAGAAAATCTCCAAAGTTGTCGAAATGGCCGAGCGCTCTAAAGTACCAATCGTTGGAATTTGGGACGGCGGCGGGCAGCGCGCCCAAGACGGAGTTGCATCACTTGGTGGAACTGGCGAATTGCTAGACAGGCTGGTTCAGTGTTCAGGACGCATACCGATGATCTCACTGGTCTTGGGCCCCGTAGTTGGTGTTTCAGCATTAGGAGCCAGTCTAGCAGATTTCACAATCCTAGGTAATGAGCACGGACAGTTGTTCATGTCCTCACCATTGGAAACACCAGAATGCATCAATGGAGAGGTTGATGCTGCTGGATTAGGTGGAGCAAC
>DAGO01000073.1:0-4885 GCA_002498185.1 Euryarchaeota archaeon UBA10
GTCAAATCCACCAAATTCCGGACCTAGTGCGTGCACGTGCAGTGATCTACCTGTTCCGACTTGACCACCTGCTGTGGTCCAAGTAAAGGTTGCAGGGAATGAGTTTGTTTGGCAATCGAATTCCAGGACCGTTACGTTGTCAGATTTACCTGGGTTAGTTGCAGCTCCTGTGAGGTAATCTACACCCTCGGCGCGAACTAGCCACAAATCTACGTCATCACAACTGCCTTGCAAACCGGTTTGACTAGGTTCTCCCCAATCTCCTAATTCTAATTCTCTATACGCATTTTGCGTTGAATCTCCCAGGCTGGTAATTTGTGCTTGAGTGGAGGAAGTAATTGGACCGCGGTATGTAACTACACGCTGGTTCTTCAAGTCGGCAAGTAACTCTAGAGTGACGATGTCATCATTGCCGTCTTGGTCCAAATCAGCCACTGCAAGGTCCCACATCCAAACTACATCGAATTGCTGTCCGATAGTGAATGTATCCACGTTACATCCATCATTCTCGATGACGGTTACGTTACCTGGCTTGTCGACTACAATTGCACCAGTTGCATCCTGGCGCAGTGGACGGTTTCGTGCGTAGATAACGATGTCAACTGCGTTGTCACCGGTGAATTCACCGACTTCTACCTGTTGAGTGTTGGAATGATCCTCGAAATCTGCATCCTGATTAGGGTTTGCAGAAGTCCAGATATCCGTGCGCTTCTGGAAATGACCGTTTTCGTTCCAAAGAACTGAAATTTTCGTACTGCGGTCATTCGCAGTTACAATATCTAAATCGCCGTCACAATCAAAATCGCCCAGTGCGACATCAACAGGGTCTGTGTCAGTCGTATATGTCCTTGAAGTCGAAGCAGACACAAGGTTTGCGGCGGTCGTTGAAAGTAACATTACTAAAACCAAGAATAACGCTCTTCCGCGTCCATCTTCATTCATACTCTTCCAAAGCATCATCATCACTCATTTCCTCGGACTCCAACTACCACTTTAATTGCTTTGGAATGATGTCCGAAAGCGATTTGCACAAATGCTGTGCAGTGCAACGTTTTTTCCAAACACGGAATAATCCGTTAAGAATCACAATCCAGAGGCTAACCAAGCGGGAGAAGGGCCCCATCCTGTATTGTTTCCACCGTGAACCTTTACGAGTTTGCCAGCTCTAAACATACTCTCTAAGAATAATTCGAGTTCTAAACCTTCTCTGTCCCCAAGAAAATCGCTAGCAGCGAGTGCAATTGTTTCGGTAGTTATCGCCGTGACACCATGATTTCTAACCACGATTCTAAGCAATTCCTTCAACCAAGATTCTGCCATCGGGTCTTTCACCATAGGGCCTTGAGCAGGATGTGGTTCTTCGATCTCTTGCAGTTGTTCTCTCAATTCATCTGCAGAGGGTCTGACTGGTTGTTCTAACCCTGCTTCGACTAATTTGGCAGCAAGGTTCAATTCACCTATTGGCCTTCTTACAACAGGAATTCTGGAAGGGTCAGGTTCTGGACCCATGTCCTTAGGCTTCCCGGATTCGACCGGAGAATCTGATGCGAATCCTGAATTGGAAATAGAGGTGCTATCAACAGCCATTGGCATTGCCCAGCCAACCTTGGTTAAACCCAACTCTGCTACGATATCTCGTACCCAATCAGCATCTCCTTCGAGTAAGACATCAATATCGTCATCATCGCTGCGGAATCGATAGCGAATGTAGCCTCTCAACTCCTGCATGTATCACCCTACGGGTGATGTGACATCAACCCACCGGTTCTACTGTGCGAGGTTTCTCAGGACGGTGTGCAAGATTCCTCCGTTACGATAGTAATCGACCTCAACAGGTGTATCTAGTCTTACGTCAACTTGGAATTCAACGCTCGAACCATCTGATTTGTTAGCCGTTACTGTAAGTTCTTGCAATGCTTGTACATCATCTGTTACTGGGATGTCAAATGATTCAGTGCCGTCAAGGCCTAAGGAATCCGCATCTTCGCCAGATTTGAATGTAAGTGGGAGAACGCCCATGCCCACAAGGTTAGACCTGTGGATTCTCTCGAAAGAAGTAGCTATTACGGCTTTAACTCCGAGCAAGTATGTGCCTTTAGCAGCCCAATCTCTGCTACTTCCTGTACCGTATTGTGAACCTGCTAAAACTACCATTGGGCCTTCATTATCCATCGCTGCTTCGAATACAGATGTTACTTCACCTGTATTGTGATTCAGTGCAAATCCTCCTTCTGTGCCGGGAGCCATTTGGTTCCTTACTCTGACATTAGCGAAAGTACCTCTCATCATAATTTCATGGTTACCTCTACGGCTACCAAATGAATTGAAATCGTCCTGTTCGACTCCACGCTCTACAAGCCACTTTCCAGCAGGGCCATCTGCAGGGAATGCACCGGCTGGGGAGATGTGGTCAGTAGTAATCGAATCTCCTAACTTTAGCAGAACTTTAGCACCATCTATCGATTCGATTGGTTTTGCGTCCTTCGACAATCCTTGGAAGAAGGATGGTAGGCGAATGTAAGTTGAATCCTCTTGCCACGGGTAAAGTGGTGATGCTTCGCTAGGTATAGAATCCCATCTAGGTTCCTGCATTACTGTTGAATATCTCTCTCTGAACATTTCAGGGGTTATCTTTGACATTGCAGCATCTAATTCTGCTTTAGTCGGCCAAACTTCGCTCAACATTACAGGCTCACCCATTCTGTCAAATCCGATTGGCTCGGTTGTCAAATCCACATTCAAACTCCCAGCTATTGCATAAGCAACAACTAGAGGGGGGCTCGCAAGGTATGATGCCTTAACCTTAGAATGAACTCTTCCTTCGAAATTACGATTACCCGAGATAACAGAACCAACAATCAATCCAGATTCGTCAATTGCTGCTTCAATGTCTTCAGGTAGAGGTCCTGAGTTTCCGATACAAGTAGTACATCCATAACCTACGTTGTTGAATCCTAGTGCTGCCAAATCCTTGTCCAAACCATTTGCTTCGTAGTATTCTGTAACTACTCTAGAACCAGGCGCTAGAGAGGTTTTGACCCATGGTTTGACCAATAGGCCACGCTTTCTAGCTTTCCTTGCCAAAAGTCCTGCTGCAAGCATTACTCCGGGGTTAGAAGTGTTGGTACAGGATGTAATCGCTGCGATAACAACGTCTCCATGATTCAAGTCGTAATCTCCATCGACCAATGATGACTTCGACAAATCCTCAGTTGTGAGACCATGGCCTTGATGGCCGATTTCATGTGTTAGTGAATGCTCAAAGTGTGACGCCATTTCTGATAAATCCACTCTGTCTTGAGGCCTCTTGGGCCCAGCTAGTGCAGGCTGAACTGTTGAGAGGTCCAATTCTAGCATTGCAGTGTAACTCTTCTCAGGAGAAGAGGAATCATACCACAAACCTTGAGCCTTACAATAAGCTTCAACCCCAGCGACATCCTCTTCATTTCGACCGGAGAGCCTCATGTAAGATAACGTGTTATCATCAACCGGGAAGAAGCCACAAGTTGCTCCGTATTCAGGTGCCATATTGGCGATCGTAGCACGGTCTGGCAATGATAGAGCAGCCATACCCTGACCGAAGAATTCGACAAACTTACCAACAACTCCGTGCTCTCGTAGCATTTCAACGATTTTCAGAGTCATGTCAGTGGCTGTTACACCGGGATTGAGTGAGCCTGTAAGTCGGAAGCCAACTACATCCGGCGAAAGCATGTAAATTGGCTGACCAAGCATTACTGCTTCGGCTTCGATTCCACCAACACCCCAGCCAAGAACTCCTAATCCGTTAATCATAGTAGTGTGAGAATCTGTTCCTACAAGTGAGTCGGGAAGCCAAACTCCGTTCTCTTGGCGAGCAACCGTTGCAATCCATTCCAGATTTACTTGATGTACAATCCCTCTGGAGGGAGGAACTGCTCTGAAATTCTCGAGAGATTGTTGCCCCCACTTCAGGAAGGTGTACCTCTCCATATTCCTATGGTATTCGATGTCTAGGTTTAGGTCAAGAGCCTCCGGATTTGACCCTGAAATATCAACCTGTACTGAGTGGTCTATAACTAAGTCTACAGGAACTTGCGGATTGACTTTCTCCGGGTCACCACCCATCTCTACCATCGCATCTCTGAGTGCGGCTAAATCTACTACTGCAGGAACTCCAGTGAAATCTTGAAGAATCACTCTTGATGGTCGGAAAGGTATCTCTCCCCTCTCTCCATTTGCTGTCCAGCCAGCGATATTTCGGACATCCTGTTCAGTGATCAGGAAACCATCGCAGTTTCTCAATGCTCCTTCCAAAAGCACACGAATCGAGTAAGGCAGATTTGATGTATCAACACCTGAGTCATCCAATGAATCGAGTGAATGATAGTGTCCACCTAGTGGAAAATCTTTCTTCGAGGAGAATGGGTCTGACTCGCTCATGGAATATATGCGACAGACCCAATCATATCAACATGCCTTTTTGGGGCTCAATCACCAGAATTGGTACCAAGGGGTGCCATCACTGATTCCATCGTCGGTAATCTCTACTGAAACAATAGTTACATCATTCACTGGCCTGTCATTCTGCCCAGTTTCCACAGAGGAAATTGAGTCTACATATTCTAGACCATCTGTGACTGTACCAAATACGGTATGAACGCCATCAAGATGGCTTGGTGTACTATCAGAAGGAACGATGTAGAATTGGCTTCCACCTGTGTGAGGTGCATTGGTCTTGGCCATAGCCAGTGACCCGGGATTGTGTTTCAAACCGTTATCTGCTTCATCTGGCATTGTCCAGCTAGACTGAGCACATTCGTCAGAACTATCCTTTACTTGACCGTTACAATATCCGAACCACTTGGCTGCGTAACCTCCAGTTCCTGCTTGATTAACGAAGTCG
>DAGO01000073.1:5069-8508 GCA_002498185.1 Euryarchaeota archaeon UBA10
CAAACCGTTATCTGCTTCATCAGGCATCGTCCAGCTAGACTGTGCACATTCGTCAGAACTATCCTTTACTTGACCGTTACAATATCCGAACCACTTGGCTGCATAACCTCCGGTTCCTGCTTGATTAACGAAGTCGCCTCCTTGAATCATGAATCCAGCAATAATTCTATGGAAGATAACACTGTTGTAATTGCCATCTTCTGCGTGTAGAATGAAGTTTTCAACATGTACCGGGGCCTCTGCTCTGTGAAGTGCGATTGTTATGGTTTCATCATGGAAAACGCCGTACTCATCTGTCCAAGTTATTCGCATTACTGCTTCACCATCTTCTAATGCTTCACTAGATTGGAAGAGCTGAATAGTCGCTAAAAGAAGTAGTAGTGTTGCTACAATTGCAAATAATCCAGCAGGGGTAGGGGTTCCTTCATTTACAAGTCTAGGAAATATGGTTTGAGAAATTCTCTGGTCTTGCATCTCATTTAGAAGTTGATTGTATTGTGCATTTGCCTGCTTGTCTCTGGGATTAATTTTGACTGCATCACGGTACAAACTTGCAGATTTCCTGTAGTCAGAAGAGGACCCAGTTTTCCCTGCCTTCAAATGCATTGCTTTTCCAGCTAATCTAAGCGTAGTGGCCTCTTTTCCGTCAGCATCAACCTGGCGTAGTATTGACAAGGCTTCTTCGTACTTACCTTTGTCTAGGAGCTTTTCTGCATCCCTCCAAGAATCTGCTATATCTTTGTCGGCCATGATTCGCCGACAACCCTTTTGGTTTTGAGCACTACCCCTAGTAAAAATCGAATTTTGTCGCCAACACATTCAAAGGTCGTAGGCCAACGCAGGGGGTCAATGGACAACCCCCTTCGGGGGTGAGGACATAGGGGACAACCCGAAATGGACAGGATTGTAAACGATTTTACTATCAACATCGCAACAGCAAATGGTACTGGTTCACAGTCCGCTAATCTAATTCTCCTACAGACTTTGTTCGACATGGGAATTCCTGTAAGCGGAAAGAATTTATTCCCTTCAAACATCTCTGGCTTACCAACTTGGTACATCGTTAGGCTGTCTGAAAAAGGGTACCAAGCACCGGGCGATAGAACTCACATTCAAGTTCTAGTAAATCCGGCTACTTGGGAAGAAGATCTTGCTTCTCTAGAGCCGGGAACCGTGGTAATTTGGAACATGGACTCAAAAATGCCGATGGAGCGAGACGACGTGATTTCTTATCCAGTACCAATGACAAAAATTGCTCGTGGGTTGAATCCTAAATTGGCTAGGATGATTGCTAACGTAGTTTATGTTGGCGTTCTAGCTGAACTGCTTGGGATGGACCAAAATGTGCTTGAAGCGGCCATTGCAAAGCAATTTGGTGGCAAAGCAAAAGCAATCGAATTGAATGCAGAAGCAGCAAGATTGGGCAGAGCTTACTGTGCTGAAGAATTAACTAAGAGTGATTCCTATGCTGTCGAGGCAAGAGAGGTTCTCGAAGGCGGATTCTTTGTTGAAGGTAATGAAGCAGTTGCATTAGGTTCTATTTTCGGTGGAGTTCAGATGCTCTCATGGTATCCAATCACTCCATCATCAAGCCTTGCAGAAGGAATTATCGCTTGGCTACCTGAATTGAGAACTCATGAAGGCAAGGCAACTTACGCCGTTCTACAAGCGGAAGACGAGTTGGCTGCTGCTGGAATGGTACTCGGAGCAGGTTGGGCTGGCGCTCGGGGAATGACTGCTACCTCTGGACCAGGTATCTCATTGATGCAGGAATTCATCGGGCTTTCCTACTTCGCAGAAGTGCCAGCAGTATTCTGGGACGTAAACCGTGTTGGTCCTTCTACAGGTTTGCCAACAAGAACCCAGCAAGGTGACTTATCAATGCTGTACGAAGGAAGCCATGGAGATACTCAGCACATTGTTTTCATCCCAGGAACTGTAGAGGAATGTTTCGAATTCGGATGGAGAGTATTCGATGCTGCTGAAAGATATCAAACTCCTGTCTTTGGATTCTCTGACCTAGACTTAGGCATGAACAAATGGGCTAGCCAAGGGTTTGAGTACCCCACTGAATCAATGGATAGAGGAAAGGTTGTCCTGACCCAGGAACAAATGGATTCTATCGAGAATTACGGCCGATACCGTGATGTTGACGGGGATGGAATCCCTTACAGAACTCTACCAGGTTCCGGCTTAGATCCGATCCTATACAGAGGAACTGGTCACGATGAAGATGGTACATATTCAGAGAAACCAGATGTCTACTACAAATTGATGGGACGCTTGAAACGCAAGATTGACGGAGCAAGGGACAAGTTACCAGCACCGATTGTTCGTGAGGAAGAAGAGATGGATATCGGAATTGTATTCTACGGTTCAATGGAGAATACTATCGAAGAAATCGACGATATTCTCGAAGAGATGACTGGCAAGAAAATCAGCACTCTAAGAGTACGAGCACTTCCGCTGCACAGTGAAGTTGAAGCGTTTGTTGAGAGACATAACAACGTGGTTGTTCTCGAAATCAACAGAGATGCACAACTATACGGAATCATGCGCAAAGAATATCCAAATCACTTGTTGGACAAGATGCACAGCGTTGCTTACAGCGATGGAATGCCGCCTCGTGCAAGATTGTATGCTGAGAGAATCATCAATGTTCTCAAGGAGGTGGGCGCATGAGTGAGAAGCCTGTTAGAGCAGTCAAGTTGAACGTAATCAACGAGCCAAAAGACTCCTACACTGGAGGAAAATCATCTCTATGTCCAGGTTGTGGACACGACCAAATCTCCAGCGTTATTGTTAACGCTGCATGGGAGAACGGAATCAAGCCACATCGTATTGCAAAGATGAGTGGAATTGGATGTTCATCTAAGACACCTGCTTACTACCTCGGTCAATCCCACGGATTTAACACGGTCCATGGAAGGATGCCATCTGTTACTACCGGTGCTAACGTAGTCAACACCGATCTAACCTACCTTGGAGTATCAGGAGACGGAGACTCAGCTTCAATTGGAATTGGACAATTGATTCACGCAATTAGAAGAAATGTCAACATGGTTTACATCGTAGAAAACAACGGTGTTTACGGACTTACTAAAGGACAATACTCTGCAACTGCAGATGTCGGTTCTAAGAAGAAGAAGGGGGCTGTAAACGAAACCCAGCCAATCGATCTTTGTGCTATGGCAATCAACCTCGGATGCTCTTTCGTGGCACGTTCATTCAGTGGCTCAAAGAAGCAGTTAACTGCAATCATCAAGGCAGCAATGTCACACAAAGGATTCGCTTTGATCGATGTAATCAGCCCCTGTGTAACCTTCAACAACAACGATGAATCTCTACGTTCATACGGATATGTCAAGGATAACTCAGCAGAATTACATTCAGTTGGATATATTCCACACTTCTCTCCTCTTGAGCAGGTTGAAGTCCC
>DAGO01000105.1 GCA_002498185.1 Euryarchaeota archaeon UBA10
CGGTCCCCCGTTTCCACTTTTTTTTACCTATAGCGGTTTACTTTTTACACCACTATTCTAGAAGTACTACTTTGTTACCTTGCATTTCGATTCGAACAAGGCTGTTTAGTGGCCAATCGCCATGAGATCTAACGTAATTCATTCCCTCTCCCTTTTCGAATACAATCCAACAATCAGCAACTATTGCACCAATCTTGTCAATTCCTTTGAGAATGGGTAATAGTGTGCCACCGGTTGAAACTACATCATCTACAATGAATACTCTGTCTCCCTCGTGAATATCATTTAGATAGATTGCTCCTTTTGAGTAACCGGTTGACTGGTCAATTGGAGTTTCTCCAGGCAGTCCATACTCTCTTTTCCTACCTATGACCAGTGGCTTGCCTGAATGTAGGCAAAGTGCGGCAGCTAGTGGTATTCCCATCGCTTCTATGCCTAGAATAACATCGATTTTTGACCAGTCTACATTCTCGTTAATCAAGTCACGAGCAGCAGCTAACAGTTCAGCGGATTGGATTGGTACTCCGTCTGACAATGGGTGGATGAAGTAGGGGTATTCACCTTTCATTATGACAGGTGCTTCTACAATACTTCGGCGTAGAATTTCGAACCTTTCATCAGACATTACAACCCGCTAGAGCCTCTAGCAAATGAACTATTCCTAAAAATTAGAGAAGAAGAATAGGAGCAGCGACTGGGGCCGAAACCCCAGCCGCTGCGGCTTCTGTCAATTGACAGTAATCATCTCAAAACAATAGTTTCACAGAACCTTGTCGAATATCCAACCAAAGGTGGACATATCTCCTGGTCCCAGGTAGAACATTGTCATGAAGATTGCAATTCCATACATAATCGGTCCTGGTTCTTCGAACTTGCCCATTCCAATCTTGATTAGTACGTATGAGATTACACCCCATGCGATACCGTCTGCGATAGAGTAGGTGAACGGCATTAGAACCATTGTGAGGAATGCAGGTAATACTACCTCTTTGTCATCCCAGTTGATTTCCGTAGCTTGCTTCATCATCATTGCACCAATTACTACCAGAGCACATGCCATTGCGAATGTTGGGATTGCTTGGAATAGTCCAGATAGGAATAATCCGGATAGCATCAAAATACCAACTACAACTGCAGTTAGACCAGTTCTTCCTCCTTCTTCGACTCCGGCTGCGGATTCGATGTAGGTGGTTGTGGTGCTTGTACCCAATGCTGCACCAACAATGGTTGCTGCTGCGTCAGACATGAATGCCTCTTCTGAATCGATTAGGTTTCCATCCTCGTCTAAGTCGCCCGCTTGGCGGCCAACAGAGTATAGAGTTCCTGCGGTGTCAAAGATATCTACAAACAGGAATGCTATCATTACTAGCATGAATCCTGCAAGGTCGTCTCCTACATCTCCCAATGCGTTAAATGCCGCACCCATGCTTTCTTCAGGAAGTCCAACGAAGCCAACAATTTCGCCCATTTCTGGCCATTCTGCTGTGGATGAACCCCATCCTGCTCCGCCTGCTGCGAAGTCATTGTATGGGTCATAGGCACCAACGGCCCATCCGTATAATGACGCGCCTAGAATACCGTAAATGATTGCACCCTTGATTCCTTTCGCCATCATCACTGTGATTGCAACTAAGGCAACCATACTGATTACCGCTCCGTGGTCGTAACCGAATGATTCAGTGGTTGCCAGATTAACTAGAGTCGCTCCATCATCCTGAATCCATCCCATTTCACGAAGACCGATAATTGCTAGGAACATTCCAATACCTGCGCCAGTAGCAATCTTCAGATCCTTAGGAATTGCATTTATCATCTTGGTTCTCCATCCAATCTGTGGGATAGAGATAATCATGAAAATTACACCTTCAACAAGAACAGCAGCTAATGCGACTTGCCAAGAAATTCCCATTCCGATTACCACTGCAAACACGAAGTATGCGTTCAATCCCATACCTGGTGCTAATGCATATGGTTTGTTTGCCCACAATCCCATTACTGTACATCCTACGAATGCAGCAATGGCTGTAGCAAACAATGCATCGTCGAATGGAATTCCACTGACTGCAAGCATTGCTGGGTTAACAAGCAGGATGTAAGCCATAGTCAGGAATGTTGTAATTCCCGCTCGGATTTCACCTTGCATGTCTGTATCATTTTCTTCAAATTTGAAGAAATCACTCATCTTTTGTTCTAAACTCATTTTTCTTTTCACCCTCCTTGGGTTAGAATGTTGATAGTACAGAGGGGTTATGATGCTTTTTGTAGAATAAAAATCACAAAAAGCATTTTTTCCATCAAAAATCGATAGCCGTCATTGGTCGTAATTTACCAATGAATTGAAAGAAACACCAAGATTTTCTTTACCATTGAGGAAGTCCAATTCAACGATTACAGCACTACCTACAACTTCGGCTCCTACTTGCTTGCAGAGATGTATGGAGGCCTGTAAGGTCCCTCCTGTGGCGAGTAAATCATCCAAGATTACAACCTTCTGCCCCGGAGAAATAGCATCTGATTGAATTTCGATAACATCAGTGCCATATTCTAATTCATATTCATATGAAACAACATCTCCTGGTAATTTTCCTTTTTTCCTAATCATTGTCATCGGCAAACTCATTCTATCAGCTAATGGTGCAGCAAGTAAGAAACCTCGGCTTTCAATACCAGCGAGAATATCTGGACTCCATTCTGCTACGATTTTCTCGAGTTCATCCAATGCAAACTTCCATGCTTCAGGATTAGAAAGTAAAGTTGAGATGTCATAGAATAAAATTCCTGGGATTGGAAAATCTGGGATTCCTCGAATGTGATCCTTAAGTTCCAAGTCATTCACCAAACTTTTGTTTCATCGATTTTCTAAATGTAAGTAGTTGTAATACAGGACCGGATAAGTCTACAGTTATCGAAGCTCCTCGATTGAATTGGTATTCATCCCAGCCATCAGGTACAACATAGCCTCTGTGCATATCACTAGTAATCACCGTGGCTTCACTTGTCCATGACATATATCTTTCATCGGTTATTTGCGCATCAATATCTCTTGCAATTAC
>DAGO01000074.1:0-4599 GCA_002498185.1 Euryarchaeota archaeon UBA10
CCTGGATTTAAGCATGTTTGGATTGACGGACTTGGAATGGACCCATGGGGCAGAAAAATGTCCAAATCACTTGGAAATGGAATCGATGCTGACAGCGTTCTTGAGTGTGGCGCAGGTGGTAGAACTGGTTCTTGGAGAGTCAAAGGTCCGGAAAAGAGCGTGCAACTGAAAGCTAACAAAATTGGTTCTGAGTGTTTCAGATTGTGGAAAGCTTGTGATGCCCAAGTAGGTGACGACTTCCACATTAACCCTGAGGAAATCGAAGCGAAATATTTCGGTGTACTTACTAAATTGTTCAATGTAGCTAGATTCGCTAGCCAATTTGATGTACCTGAGAATTTGGATTCAGTACCAGATAACCTATCGGTAGAAGATCGCTGGATTTTATCTGAGTTTGCTGACACAATGAGCAGAGTGGAGACTGCATGGACTGGACTTGATATTTACACTGCAACTCAAGCACTGAAGACATTCGGAACTGGAGTTTTACCGAGCCATTGGCTGGAGATGTCGAAATCTAGATTGTATGATGGAGATGTAAATGCAGCATGGACGATTCATCGAATTGTTCGAGACCTGATGTCAGCATTATCGCCGGTTTGTCCTTTCTTTACACACCACATTTCTAGCACATTGTATGAACAAAGTGCCGTCGATATCAGAGAGTTCCCTGCTAGAACTCCAGATGATGAAAATCTCAGAGAATTAACCAGTGCAATTGAGGAGTTTAATGGTTCCACATGGAGAAAGAAGAAGGATTCTGGATTGTCTCTAAATACTCCGATTTCGGGAATTGACATTCCAGATGAATTGAGTGAATTCACAAGCATATTGACTCAAATGCACAAACTAGAATGATTACTCTTCAACGTCTAAAGTTGATTGACGAGTCAATGGCATTTCCAAGTTACCTAGGCGAAATCCAATTAGTCTTACTGGACGTTCAAACTCGATATTCTCTGCAAACAATCCATGTGCTATTCGCATGAACACGGTTTCATCATCCATTGCGACTGGAATTGAGCGACCATGTGTGTGCGTTTCAAATCCTTGATAGCGGATTTTGACTTCTCCTAGTCTACCTGCTACACCCATTTCTTTCGCGCGTTTCATCACTTTACTAACCAATACAGACAGTTGAGACAATACATTCTCGCTATCAATTTGGTCGAACTCAAATGTATGTTCCTTACCTACTGATTTCCTACTTCTTAGCGGGCTAACATCATTGCTAGTTTCGCCTTCCATGACCCGAATCATCCACGATGCAAACCTTTCAGATGTAAATCTGGCCAAAGCGATTTCACCATACTCTGCTGCCTCAGACATAGTGTTGATTCCCCACTCCGCAAGCCTAGTAGCTGTTTTTGGCCCGATGCCGGGAATTTCTCTGACAGAGCGGCCCTCAAAGAAGTCCTCAATTTGGTCAGGTAATGTTCTGTGAATTCCTGCAGGCTTATTTTCTTCACTTCCCATCTTCGCTAGAATGCGAGTAGAACCAATGCCAAATGAGGTTGAAAGCCCTAACTCGTTCATGATTTTTGTTTGCAATCTTTTCGCAAATGCCAACGACTTATCCCAGTCACCCTCGCAATATTCTGTGACATCTAGGTAAGCTTCATCGATGCTTGCTTGCTCAAACTTGTCAGCATTCTGTGAGAGTATTGACATCACTTTTCTACTAGCACGCGAGTAGAGACCTCTGGTTGATTTTAGATAATTACCTGGTCCATGTGGAGGGCCCGGACATCTTCTCCATGCTTCTCCAATTGGCATTGCGGAGCGAATTCCATATTTCCTAGCAGCGTAATTGCAAGTAGAGACAATGCCTCTGCCCTTACCATCCTTTGGGTCAGAACCTAAGATTAGTGGAACACTAGGGTCCAAGTTATGGTGCAGCGTTTCAACAGCAGCAAAGAAGGCATCCAAGTCACAATGGATTAGTATCCTCGGTGCCATGACCTGAATAGAAAGTCGGAGGTTTTTGAAGAACGCGAAACCCATGCTTAAATGAAGAAGCATTGGCTAAGGATGGTCATGGGCAAAGTCAAATCAATACTTTCGGCTGTAGTTGGATTGTTATTGCTGGGTTCTCTTATCGGTTATTCCGGTCAAGAGATTATACCTGATGTACCTAAGCCCGATGCTGGGCTTTGCGGAGTAACAAAGGAAGCATTTGATACAGTGCCTGGAGCAAGCGCTCTGCTCGATATCGAAGTCGAAGTTTCATGGGATGACAATACCGTATGGATTGGAATCATATCTGTTGGCGACTACAATTCATTAGAAAAGTTAGGAGGAAATTCGGAGGGAGAGATTGTATCGTGCGATTCAAGGATTGAGTTCATCGCTGGCGGTCCATCCTCCGGTTCAGATTCGAAATTTGACTGGATACCAGATGGAGAAGAATTTCACATAATGATTGGCTCATTAGAAGATGCTGAGGAGGAAGATGACGAAGATGATGATGACCCTTGGCCCTTCAGCAGTCAAAAAAATTCTCAGTCATTTATCGATGAATTCAATGTTACAGTGAATTATGATGTTTCAGGCGGTTGGGGAGCAATTTTGGTTCTATTTGCAATCGAAATTACTCTAGTTTACTTCACCCTACTTGACAAATCTTAGTCAAAGGAATTTTGAGTTGACCAAAGTTGTTGGCTTTTGACCCTTCAATGCGGTGATAACTTCCTGTGCAATGTCAATTCCAACCCTGTGCTGAGCCTCTAAAGTAGCAGCACCAATGTGTGGAGTGCCGTGGAAGTTTTCGTGCTGAATTAGTGGAGCACTATCAGGAACTGGTTCGATTTCAAACACGTCTAAAGCTGCGCTTGCGATTGTGCCAACTTCAAGTGCTTCCAAGAGTGCACCCTCATCAACAATCCCTCCACGGGCACAATTGATGATGTGATTGCCGCACACGATTCCACCTTTCTTTCCGGGCATCATTTTCATTCGTTTCTCGTTAACTAAATGGTGGGTTTCTTCGGTTAGATTACAGTGTATTGAGATGTGAGTACATGTCTTGAATAGAGAGTCAATCTTCTTGTGCAAATAGGCGCCTTGTGCTTTAGCAACTTTTGGCGGCAGATAAGGATCGTAGGTGTGAATTTCCATACCTAGGGATTTTGCAACATTAGCAACCCCTTGGGCAATTCTCCCAAATCCAATTAATCCGAGGCATTTACCTGAAAGCTCTGTTCCCTTCATTGCTTTCTTTTCCCACTTATTTTGGCGCATACTTCTATCAGATTTTGGTATATGACGGACTGAAGACAAAAGATGTCCAATAGTCAACTCGACAACAGATTGCGTTGATGCATTAGGAGCATTAACCACCATTATTCCTGCTGACCCAGCCGCTTCAAGGTCGATGTTGTCAACGCCCACACCGGCACGTCCAATGACAGAAAGTCCTTGACTTACCTCGATAACATCTGCTGTCAACTTTGTCGCACTACGTACAATAATTGCATCAAAACCATCTAGTGCGCCTGATAACAAATCAGATTTTTCTATGTATCCTAAGACTACTTCGTGACCCGCTTTTTCTAGTACTGCAACAGCAGCCGGAGCCATACCGTCGGTAACAGCAATTCGTGCCATTATCGGTAGTTCTGACGTAGTCCCTCCATGAACATTCTTGAGGGGTAGGCATACACGGGACAATATGGCCTCTAGTCTCGATGTCGGGAATTTGTTGTGGGCCATCGGTATTTTGGCCCTCCCGGTTATTCTCGCTTTGCCAGCAAAATTGCTCTATCAAACAGTAATTCTAGGCGTCGGGCCGGCAGAAAGAAATTACCGGGCTACAGTTCAGAAAATTCTTGACTCCGGGATGCAGGTAGAGCATTTTCGTGAAGTACTTGATGAAGAATCTCGCAGGTTGGGAATTAAAGCGAGTAGAGCGAAACTGAACGAAACAGATATGTTGTATCCCCTCACAATAACTCACTTTTTGTTAGTCCCGATGGTTTTCATTCTGCCCATCGTGGCAATCGCCACCTTACCAATTATAATTCTTGGAATCCCTGTTCTTTACCTATTGGAGGTATTATTGATTCGTAGGAAGCTTTTGATTAATGCAATCAAATTACTTGAAACTTGGTTTGGAAAACAAATCATCCACGTTCCTGATGCAGGAAATGACCATTGCAGTAATGACGCTAAAGTTCTGGATGCATCCAATATCGCTGTCCATTTCCACAAAGTCCCTCGCGTAGTATTCTTGGGACTTTTCTCATGGTTGATCATTCACTGGACATTACGCCTAGATTCCCTGATGACTGAATTCATCCTTGCAGGGCTATTCTATGTTCTGTTACTGGGAATCGTTGGAATTGTCGCTACTGCACTCGAATCAAACCTTGTCTTGGTCGACCCTGCACGAGGAAGAATAATCCCAATTGCTGATTGGTTGGATTCGATGCTTACACCAATTGTCGGTGTCGGACTTCTATTCTTACTTGGTCGTGACTTGATGACTGAAGCTAGAGATGATGGAAACACTATCCTATTCGCAGCCACAGTTCTGATGGTACTGTATTGCGCAACTGCCGTTGGAGTTACCTTCCAATGGGGATATGCATGGTGGCAAGG
>DAGO01000074.1:4942-5094 GCA_002498185.1 Euryarchaeota archaeon UBA10
CAAGCGATTGAAAAATTGAATCCACAATCTTACGATCTAACAAGAAATCGTGGACGAATCCAGTTGAATGTTCGATGCCCAATGTCAGAAAGAATCGAAGGTGGAATTGGCCCAGGTGCGACTCTTACATTCACAGACCTAGACAATTTACC
>DAGO01000045.1 GCA_002498185.1 Euryarchaeota archaeon UBA10
ATAAAGCAACTATTCCTTGACCAAACGGGAGAAAGATACGCTGGAGCATCTGTTAGGAGTCTCCCGATTCCTGAATGGGGAGGTAACCTGGTCCTTCTCGATACTAACGATATGATTCGAGGATTGCTCTGGGCAAACAAATTCAATGAAAGAAGGGTAAGAATTGTCGCTTTCGCAATCGACTCAGACTACAAAGGAAATGGTTACGGTTCACAAGCTTGGGACATACTAGTTGAAGCCGCTCGCAGTGATGGTCATTCAGAAATACAGTTGGAGGTTCGCGGCGATAATCAATTCGCAATTGAGTTCTATAGAAAAAGAGGCTTGAAGGTAGTTAGCACTTTAGAAGGCTACTACAAGGCAGGAATTGGATATGTAATGCGTGGTAAAATATGATGCAAATAGTCATGTCCTGTCAATGATTCAGGTCCATCGTGGGAAACACGGTCATCGCAGATTTGGTCGATAATGAATGCATTATTTCTGCCGCATTAATGGACCAAGATGGATTCACAATCGAGAGAACTTCCAGCCAATTCAAGCCGACTTCAATGAATGAAATTTTAGATCTGCAGCCGGACAGTGAATTGATTACCGTAGTCGGCGAGGAATCTACTGTAGTTGCAACTAGAATTGAAACAGGTCATTGCATTGTTATTCAATGCCCAAATGATGGAAATTTGGGCAAAGCTAGGCTCAAATTAACAAAAGCCAAAGTAGCAATTCTGCCATTTTTGTGAAGCCCTCCCGTAGGGAGGCTTCAAATGGGATAGGCAAGTCGGTCTGTCGCTGAAGGTACGGGAGTACAAGGCGAACAGGTGCGATGGATAATGGCAGAATTAAAGGACACTTTGGAAGAAAAGCGCAAATTGGTTAACCAAAAGGCTACGCAGTACCGCACTACTCGTGACGAATGGAACTCACGAACCAAGGAGCATACTGTAATCAGAAACGAACTGAATGCTGAAGTTCGTGAACTAATCCAAAATGTCCGCCAACAACGCGAGATTCGTGAGCAAATGAACGAATTAGTGCGTGAAAAGAAATCCGTTCGTAACGAAGCGAACAAGAAAGTCAAGCAAGCAAAGTCCATGCTAGATTCTCAGCGCTCTGAAAAAGATGAGCGAGAACCTGGGCATCGTGGAGGTCGCCGAGAGCGCAAAGTCACCGTCCATTCTCTGAAAAGAGAATTCGACAGACTCGACCGCGAAATGGAAATGGGTAAGCATCTTGGACAAAATGAAAAGAAAGTCATGAAGCGAATGAAAGAAATTCGCTCTCAAATCAAAGACATGCAAGCTTCTGAAGACTCAAATGGTGATTTGAAAGAGGCAAGAGGCCTACTCAAAGAGGCAATGATTGAGCAAGAAGATGCTCACGTTGAAGTTCAGAAGGCTGCAAAGGCTGCTCAAGAAGCACACGACTTGATGCTCCAATGGAACAAGGAAGTTGACCGACAAAGGGAACTCGCTGAAGAGGCGCACCGTGAACTTCGCAAATCAAAGAAAGAAGCGGACAAAGCACACCACTTCTACATTGTTTCACTAAGGTGCCTACACTCGATTCAAGATATCCTAAGAGCCATGCAGGGCACTGCAACTGGTGAGGCCCAGAGAGGTGCTCGTGGAGAAGTCCAAGATCTGATGGCTAAATTGATGAGTGGCGACACTATTTCTACCGAGGAAATGATGCAGTTACAACGCTTTGACTAACTTCAAAGGCCATCGATTATTACAGTAGAATTAGGGAGAGATGGAAAATGATTGGCAAGGACGACATTGCTTCGATCATCGAGGACTATGACCGTCTAAAATTACGAGTTGGAATGACTGCTAGCCATTCTGCTCTGGACATCTGCGATGGAGCAATCGAAGAAGGATTTCCAACTGTGGCATATTGCCAAAAGGGACGAGAAAAAACCTATTCCGACTACTTCAAAACTCAAAGAACCACTTCAGGAAGAGTTAGACGAGGAATGGTTGACAAATCGATTGTAATGGATTCGTTCAACGATGTCATGAATCCAGAGATGCAGGGTGAAATGCGCAAGAGAAACGTTGTCTACATCCCGAACAGGTCGTTCACATCTTACTCAAGCATTGATGATGTAGAGAATAATTTTCACGTCCCAATGTTCGGTTCAAGAAATATGCTCAGAATGGAGGAGAGGACCGAGGACCAAGATTACTATTGGATCCTCGACAAGGCTGGCCTACCATACCCGGAAGCTATCGAAGACCCACAAGATATCGATTGCCTCGTAATCGTAAAACTACATCACGCTCAAAAGAAATTGGAGAGAGGATTCTTCACTTGTGCATCATATGAAGAATATGTTGAGAAATCACAAACACTGCTGAAGGAAGGCACAATTGACCAAGAGAGCCTAGATGGTGCTAGAATCGAGAGGTACGTAATCGGACCTGTATTCAATCTGAACTTCTTCTACAGCCCGCTTGAAGAAGACATGCCAAAATTAGAACTTCTAGGTGTTGATTGGAGATTTGAGTCTTCACTTGATGGGCATGTTCGACTTCCTGCACCTCAGCAAATGACAATGCCTGCTCATCAGCAAATCCCAGAAATGACAGTTGTAGGTCACAACACTGCAACAATTAGAGAGTCACTTCTTGAGGAGGCTTTCGAGTTAGGTGAGAAATTCATTACCGCTTCCAAGGAACATTACGACCCTGGAATTATTGGTCCGTTCTGTCTTCAAACCTGCATTGACAAAGACATGAATTACTCAATCTATGATGTTGCACCTCGTGTAGGTGGAGGAACAAATGTGCATGTTTCCGTCGGACACCCGTACGGAAATGCGACTTGGAGAAAGCCGATGTCTTCAGGCCGAAGAATAGCGATGGAACTACGAAGAGCTGCTGAACAAGACCGACTACTCGAAGTTCTAACTTGAGGTTGGTAAGATGTCAGAAGAGACGTGGGTCATTATCTCATTTCTCATATTCATGTTCTTATTTGCTGGTGTAGGAATAGCCAGTATTCGTGTCAAAAAAGACACTACTGATGACTATCTAGTAGCCGGAAGAGGAATGCACCCAGCACTGGCCGCTCTTTCTGCAGTATCAACATGGAACTCAGGTTACATGTTCATCGGTTTTATCGGATTCATGTGGATGATGGGTTATTCTGCAATCTGGATATCTATCATTTCCACAATTGGACAGTTGGTGGCATGGATATGGCTGTACAAGTACATCCAAAAGGAAGGCAATGAGAGAAACATTCGCTCTCTATCCTCACTGGTTGCCAATGTCAAAGGTGCACCTGAAGCAAAAATGGCAGCAATTTGTTCTGTCGCTTTCTTGCTAATCTATGCTGGTGCTCAATTATCCAGTGGTGGTAAAGCACTGTTTGCAATGTTAGATTGGGCAGAATGGGTTGGTATCCTAATCGGTTTTGTTTTAGTTGTAGCCTATTGCTATGCAGGGGGAATAAGAGCATCAATCTGGACTGATGCGGCTCAATCGTGTGTAATGATTGTAGGTTCTACGCTGCTGTGTTACGTTGCACTTAGTGAAGTCGGTTGGTTTAGTGGTCTACATACTTCCTTGAAGAGTATTGACCCCGCACTCACCTCAGTAACTCCACCCGGTCTTGAATTTGGATTCAGTATGTGGGTGTTTGCCTTCTTCCTTGGAGGACTAGGAGTTGCAGGCCAACCACAAGTAGTTTCCAGAATAATGACATTAGAATCCGAAGAAGACCGTAAGCAAGCATGTCTTTGGTTCTTCGTTTGGCAAACACCGTTCCTGATTTTGATGATAATTATTGGATTAGCATCGAGAGTCATATTCCCTGAGTCTAATAATTTCGACCCCGAACTGGCCCTTCCAATGCTTGCAATGGATGTTTTAGGGCCATTTTGGGTCGGTCTAATTTTAGCTTCAATATTTGCAGCAACAATGTCAACCGCAGATTCTCAGGTTCTCGCATGTACTGCTGCAATCACTGACGATGTGTTTCCGGAATGGTCTACAGATCATAAGAAAACAAAAATCACTACAATTGTGATGGCATACGTTGCCACTTGTTTATCCTTGGGAGCATACTTTTCAGGAAATAATTCTGTTTTCTCACTCGTTGTTCTCGCAGTGTATGGTTTAGGTGGAATGTTCATTCCACTAATTCTCGTGCGAATGTCTGGATACAAACCAAGTTCGCAACATTCGATTATGATGATGACCGCAGCATTGGTGGCAGTAATATTTTGGAGAGTTAAAGGATACAACGTCCATATCTTTGAATCAGTCCCAGGAATGGGTGCGGCATTCATTGTTCACTTCATACTGATACTGAATGAAAACAAAGACCATTGGTTGGAAAAGCTACCTGAAAAATCGGTCACTGCGGGTTTCATGGTTGGAATTTTAGTTCTAATCATACCTGTAGAATACTACTATGCAAACAATGCACCTACCTCAATGAGTTCATCAACTCCAGAC
>DAGO01000062.1 GCA_002498185.1 Euryarchaeota archaeon UBA10
TCAAAGGGAGTTGATTGCTTCCTCGTGATGGCTTAGCAAGTTTCGCAACTTGACCTTCATTGAAGGTGTCATCATGTCGTTGTCAACAGACCACTCGACTGGGTCGAGGATGATGTTGCGAGCAACTTCGTATCCCTTCCACTTTGGTGCAAGCATGTTGTTCTCAGTTAGGTTGCCTAGTAGCCAAGACTTGACTCCTTCATCTGCACACATTGCTGCATTGTCAGCAGGTACAGAAACTCCAGCAGCGCTAGCTGCAGTTCTTAGTGCATCCAATGATGGGTGAACGATTAGGTAAGTATTCTTCATGTTACGTCCATCTAGTACAGCCTGCTCAACAAGTGGGCTGAGTTTGAGGTTCTCTTCTAGAGGTGCAGGAGATACATACTTTCCATTTTCTAACTTGAATTGGCTCTTTACACGGCCGGTGATGGATAGGTATCCATCGACCATCTTTCCGAGGTCACCAGTTCTGAATCCACCGTCTTCTGTCATGACTTCAGCGGTAGCTTCTGGAAGATTCCAGTATCCTTGCATGATGTTTGGACCATAGACAATGACTTCTCCTTCATCAGGTCGGTCAGGGTCATCCCATGCACTGGTATCGATTTCAACACGGACACCATTTGCAGGCATACCAACTGTGTTTAGGCGGGACATTCCCTTGCCCATCCAACCGTTAGCAGCAACTAGAGGGCTGGTTTCGGTTAGACCATATCCTTCGTAGCAGTTGAATCCAACTTTCTGAACGAATGAAGCGACGTCAGGGGATAGTGCAGCAGCACCGGACATACAGAATCTGATGTTACCACCGAATCTTGCACGGACCTTAGCCCAAACCAACTTGTCCCACAACTTGTCAAAGAATCCGCTTGGAGCGACTGCGTCACACTCGACACCAGCCTTTGCGATTCTCTTAGCAGCAGCCTTCTGAGCCTTGCCTACGAAGAGTTTCTTGACACCGGTTGCGCTCTCGAATTGACTGTTGACACGGTCGTAGAACTTGTTCCAAACACGAGGAACAGCCAGTAGTGCAGCAGGCTTGATTTCGATACACTCGTCTGCAATCTTGGTTAGGTCAGAGATGAGGTTGATGTGAACTCCCATTCTAATCATCCAGTGCAGATCGAAGGTAGAACCGAAGGAGTGAGCCCACGGCAAGAACGCAGCGTTCTTGTCACCAGGGTACAACTCGAACACACCTTGTACACACAGTACGTTGGATAGAGTGTTCCAGTTGGATAGCATTACACCCTTAGGGTTACCAGTGGTTCCTGATGTGTAAATCAGAGTCGATAGAGCAGTTGGATCATCAGCGATTTCTGCCAAGTCTTCGCCAGCTCTGCCAGTCTTGACTAAGTCTGTCCATGAGCGAACTTCAACTCCTTCAGGAGGCAACTTGTTTGCTGGGTCATCACCTAGTAGGATAACTCCAGATGCAGGCCATCCATCAGCAGGAAGTGCGTCGCACAACTTGTCAAGAACCTCGGTGTTAGCAACTGCAACGACCTTAGGAGTTGCATCAGCGATGATGTAAGCCCAGTCCTTGCCGTGCTGGTGAGTGTACATTGCAGTGTATGCTGCACCTAGTGCGTTTGCACCATAGGATAGTGCAGCCCACTCAACGGAGTTGTCGATAATGATTGCAACACGGTCGCCCTTTTCGACACCAATGTCTCTCAGTCCCTTTGCAGTTGCTGTTGCAAGGTCACCGAATTCGTTGTATGAAAGGTGTACTCTAGGCATTCCTGGAGCAGGGATGTATCCAATACATGGAGCATCGCCAAACATTTCCTGGCTTACCATAAGCATCTGGTATAATGTTCGAGGGTCATCGCCTTCCGGCTTTTCCCATTGTCTATCTGAAGGCTGTCTTGGCCAGGCTTGTTCTTTCGCCATGGCTCGACAGATTCGGTATTTGTTATGAATGCTCTGCCAGCAAAATTCTGCGTACATTAGCGCGCCAATCCGCACCATCGTTACGATTAGCAAGTGGTGAAGCGGGTGAAGGATGCCAGCATGTGCCTATCTCAATATCAAGTCCCTTGAGGGCTAGTAGTGCCCTCTTTTCAGCGTATTTTCCAACACCGATGACCCTCGTAATCCCCATCTTAGTAACGACTTCTTTCAGGTGGTCATCGCATGCTTTTAGCAATTTTTTGACCGCATTTCCACTGATTTTGTCGGGAGTGATATTTTTTCCAGTCTCCCCCAGTAATAGCAAAGGACAATGATTCACCAAAAACACGTGTTTGTGAATTTCTTCTGGCGTGCCCCAGATTTCCTGAAGTAGCCCCCAAAGACGAGTACCACTGATTTCTTGACGCTCGAAATTCAGGCCTTCAACTGGGCGTTTGGGGTGTCTTCCTTCGGGGTCGGTGAAATCTCCTGTAATCTTAAGGAAGTCCTTTGCGATATTTGTTGCACCGAATGGAACGCCACATTGAGCCATCCCGTACGGTCCAGGATTCATTCCCAGCAGCAATGTTTTAGCTCCAAGTCCAGAATATTGTGAAAGATATGATTCGTGATATTCCCAAGCATAATTCAGCGGATTTGTGACGTATGCGAGAGAGGTTTGACGCAGAATAGATTTAGTCAGAGTGTCGCATTTATCGGACAATTTTTTGGCCGATTCTATGACTCCCATGTCTGCTCTCACTCGGGTTAGGATGAAAAATCAGTCGCTGTAAACGGTGTAGTTCAGAACACCTACTTTGCCCTATGAATTGACACATACGGCTATATACGCTTATTCTTCGACTGAAGATGATGGGAGCAAAGGTCGGAATCGACGATATGGCACTCCACTTTCCTAGATTATACATGGATATGGAGGACTTCGCAGAGATGCGAGGGGCCGATTACGGTAAATTGAACAAGGGCCTTGGACTTGCTGCAATGGCAATTCCAGACGTTCACGAAGATACTGCTACAATGGGTGCAAATGCTGTTTGCAGGCTGATTGATAGAAATGGTATCGACCCAAGGAAGATTGGTAGAATCTACCTAGGAACTGAATCCGCACTAGACGGTGCTAAGCCAACAGCTACCTACATCGTAGATATGCTAACCCATCGCTATGGAGAGCGCTTTGGAGAAGATTGCTTCAGGGGCTGTGACGTAGTTGACATGACATTCGCTTGTATTGGAGCAGTTGACGCACTTCACAACACCCTCGACTGGGTTGCAAGAGGTGGAGAAGAAGAAGACCGCATGGGAATTGTTGTTTTCTCTGACAATGCAAAATACGATTTGGAATCCTCCGGTGAATACACACAAGGTGCAGGTGGTGGAGCGCTTCTAGTTCGCCACAATCCTCGTCTAATCGTTGTGCCAGACCGCTGGGGTGTCTCGACAACACCTGTCCACGATTTCTTCAAGCCAAGAAGAGAAGTTTCTATTCAAAGCGTAATCAACCACGTTTTGCAACTCGCTGCTGAAGCGGGTGCAACCATCCGTGACGGAATGGCAGAGGCGATGATCAAGCACTTGCCAGAATCTACCGTACGCCGTCTAGGAATATTTGCACACGGTGAAGAGAATGTTAAGGTCCACCGAGATGAGCCGGTTTTCGACGGTCAGTTCTCAAACCGATGTTACCGTGAAGCGGTGAAGCAGGCTTTCACTCATTTCTCTGAAAAGGCAATTGCTCAGAACAGATTTGACCCAGACATGGATGTAATCCTGACCGAGCAGTGGGCTAGAATCATCATGCATTTGCCATATGCATTCCAAGCAAAGAGAATGTTCCCGGACGTATTCCGCCACGATAGACAACACCTAGATTCTTGGAAGCATGTCGAATCTGAAATCGGTGCAATGCCAGAGGAGTCAGACTTTGAATCCACTGAAGAATGGGAGAAAGCAATGGACGGATACCGCCGTGCAATCTCCAAGACTGAATCATTCAAGCAATTCGTAGAAGATAGAATCGAAAAGGGTCAAAGAGCATCTTCATTGATTGGTAACCAATACACTGGCTCAATTTTCCTTGCACTAATGTCCACCTTTGAAGCGGACTATGAGGAGAATGCAAACCTCGACAATGTAACATTTGGACTGTGTGGATATGGTTCAGGTGCTAAGGCTAAGGTATTCGAGGCAGAAGTACAGCCAACATGGAGAGAAATCGCCAGCCGCTGGAACCTATTCGAGAGACTCGAAGGTAGAATCGCAATCGACCGTGTTACTTACGAAGCACTTCACAAGGGATTGGCAAAGGAATCTATTGTCACTCCTAAAGGAGAATTCGCACTTGTTGAAGTCGGCGACGAAGGTGTCGAAGAAGGAATGCGAACCTATGCTTGGGTTGGCGAGTAATCACGAGATTATCTTAGAGATATCAACTATCTCAGGTATTTGAACACCTGCAGAATCGAACCATTGCTCGATACTTTCGAGTTCTCGACCCTTTGAAATCGCTTTAGCTCTGGCACCGATTAGATTCCATGCGCCTTTGGCAGAAATACCTGGGATTGCTGCGAGTTGCTTTTCAGTTGCAGACTTCCAATCAAGCCCAGTCTCTATTCCGGTAATAGATCGGGCGCCGTGTCCAGTAACCATGATGTTGCTGTAAGATTCTAGAGGTGCGAGGTAATTCATTCCAACCAAAATTGGATACGCACCGATTTGTCGACCGAAGGTAATTCCTGCTTTACCGTGCACATCAGCAGAGCGAGCCTCGGGCTCTAGGTGCCTAGGAAGACGAGTTCTTCCTTCATGTGCTTCCCACCAAACATCGTTCAGAATCGTGCCAGTGGGAAGCATTTCTTCCAGTAAAGGTCCATCGAATTCATCACGCACCGTGGTCTTGAATGCCTTGAAATCAGCATCGTCGATTTCTTGGAATCCTTCGCCTTCTACTTGGCGAATGTTGACTCTGCGAATCATGTGTCCTTCGTCTTTCAATTCATTGAGGAGTTTGAGATTAATCCCATATGTAGCACTAGTTTCGCCGTTTAGACCAGCAATAAAATTCAATCCCGGTAGCAGTTTTGGCAGGCCTCTTTCACCACGAACTCGGCCGTGTTTGTTGATTAGGGCAATAGCGGATTTGAGTTGCTTTGAATCGCAGTTCAGCCAGTTAGCTTCATGCACTTTAGGGTCAGCAGATTCTAGGCCAAAAGATAGTACTGCGCCATCAGATAGAGTTTCGACGAGGGTCTTTGTAATCTCTTCAGACTCTTCTAAGTGCTCTGCAATAATCGAAGGATTTCCATTGTCAGTATGAAGTATTCCTAGGCGTTCATCATCCCTTAAACCGTGTAGCAATTTTGCGATTGGCTCCGGATTAGGCCGAGGATATTCCATCTCTACTACGCCTTCAGCCATGTAGGTGTAAGTATCAGTCATTCCTCCAAGCCTTACGTGTTCTACTCCCATGTCGTGTGCGATTGAGACTTCCTGAATGATATCCTCTGGACTACGCCAAATTGGAACACCTTTCTTGGGTTCAATACAGAATTTACATCCTCGCTTGTAGCGTACACATCCTTGGTAGACTTCGACTTCGTACGTCAGTGGTCCATCCAAATCTGGATTGTGAGTGACAGCCTTAGAGCGAGCTCCAGCATGAGCCCATGCAGTCCACTGCTCTGCAGTTCTACGCTGATGTTTCCACTCATCATTCGACAAGAAGTAATCAAGAGTAGCATCAGTATCCTGTAATGCCAAGAATAGTTTTCTTCGAAGTGGACTCCAGCCTTGATGCCTCCATCCTCTAATCGCCCATCCTCCACAAAGGATTGGTGTATCACCCGGTGTTCCAGAAATAATTTCCTTTGTTTCACGAAGTGAAATCGGAGTGCCTCTGAGATATTTGCCCGGGACGATTGCTCCGGCTAATACGACAACTCCGAGTCGATTTTCTAGTGAAGGCGGATTAATTCTATACGAATCTATGGGGCAGTATTCGTAGTCGATTCCCTTCTCTTCAAGTACTCCACAAATGTATCTGATGTGAAATCCAACATATGGTGGAACACCGAAAGCGGCTGGCTCATCCTCGTAGCCGTCGATGATGAGCCAGGAGGCATCTCCGGACTCACTCATTTTTCCACCTCATTCCTTTCGAGGTCGGCGCTTTTTCTTCTTGGCGTCTTCTTCCTCTTCAGCAAGAGCACGCAATTCACGAGCGGACTTGCCACCGGGTTTACCACCGGGCCCTCCTCTCTTGTCACGGTTCTGAGGTTTGGAGACATCGACCTTGATATTGCGGCCCATGAAGTCGCTGCCGTTCAGTTTGCTAACGACTTCTTCGCCCTTTGATTCAGGTTGAATTGTAACGAATGCGAATGCTTTCTTGCGACCAGACCTATCGGTTGCCCACTGGACGTGAACTTTGTCACAGTGGTCCTTGAATAGAGCAGACAAATCATCCTCAGTTGCTTTGAATGGAAGATTTCCGACATACAGTCTAGCGCCTTCAGGGCGAGCACGCTTTGGCTTCTCCTCTCTTGGAGCGTCGGCGTCTCTGACTCCGATTCTGCGCCCTTTGATTCTCTGACCATTCAATGCTGCAGTTGCTGCATCAGCCATTTCCTTTGACTCGTATGTAATGAAACCGAATCCACGAAGGTTACCTGCATCATCTCGCATCAATGCAAAGTCAGTTACCTTGCCATGCTTCTTGAACATGTCACGCACTTCATCCTCTTCGACATCTCTTGAAAGTCCACCAACGAATAGTCGGCAACCTGGTGCAGCCTTCTGTCTGCGGCCACGGCCACCTTGACCGCCTTCGCCTTCGAATCTGAAGTACTCTCTTTCACGGCCGTCTTCGCGAATATCTTCTGCGATGAAAGTCGCACGTCCTGCACTTCCTTTTGCGAACTTTGCTTCGGCTTCTCCACTCCAACGCTTGCCCGCACCATTCAGTGCAGCCATTCCAGATTCCCCACCGAAATCGTCAGCAAGAGCACGGAATGAACGCTCTCCATTTGTTCTACAGACGACATTCCAATCACCTTCTTGCTCGGCTTCATATGTGTCTCCACATGATGGGCATAGAGCCCAAAGGACTCCACAGTCATCGTCTTCACGCATGTCGATTCGAATTACATTGCCTGCTTCAATGACCTTAGCACGCACGATATCTCTGCGGCGCAGTCCATCGGCTGTGTTGTGAAGGAATCTGTCGGTGATTTTTGTGACGTGGAATTGTGCATACTCTTGGTCTGCCATAACTGAACGGTTTGGCTTTCCTTCTACGCTGAGGATTTTTATTTCTCCAGACTTTTCGTTTAGTTTGACAACTTCTCCAATGACGGTGTCGCCAACTTGTACTCGCAACATTTCGTTGTATGTACGGACGCTAACAACGCCATCACTTTCGCTGACAACACCGGTCAATAATGCGATTAGGTTGCCATTTTCTTCAGCTGTGCCCTGTCCTGGGCTTTTGTTCTCTGCAGATCCAACTACAGTTCCGGGGGTGACGATTGTCGCCATATTTTCACGCTCATGTTTTGGGGAATCACCCTACGGGTGACGGGAAGGGGATAGTTGAGGCGAGGGCTGTTTGCTTTTGAACCCCTCTCATCGAGTGAAGCGCCAGCATTTGATGGAAGTTGCACCCATTCTCGAAGAATGGTGCTGGTATATTGCAGGCATTCTAAACTCTCCTTCAAGGATAACTTCGCCTTCCGGTAAGTGCGTTGCTGCGGCGCTATGCATCATATGAACAACGGGTGCGCATTGCATGGCCGCATCGATAAATGCACGGTCTGCACCATGGGTTTGAACTCCCCATGGCGGGTTGGAAATCACAATATCAACCTCAGGAAGTTCGACTTCACCAACTCGTCCCACAATTGTGGTTCCTAGGTCTTTACACAATGCTGCCGCATCTTCATCACATTCAACAAAGGTAACTTCGGCACCTAGGAGTTGGGCACCGTGCCCAAGTATTCCATTACCTGCTCCCAAATCTAAGACAGTCTTTCCTTGAAGACCATCATGAGCATCAATCTGTGCAAGCCACAATGCGGCAAGGTCGCCTTCGGTTTGATACTGCTCTAATTCCACATGATTACATGGATGTGCAGGTAGTTTCGATAGGGATATCGCCAAGTGGCGAAGCTTCACTTCAATCACCAACGTCGCTGATTTTGTTGCTGGCCGTAATTTGCACCCTGCATCTGCTGGGTTTGCATTTGCTGCATCTGGTATCTGATGGACTCTGCTTCCATTCTTAGTCTAGCAATCAGTTGGTCACCAGGCTGTTGGCTTCCACAAAATCTGCAGAACCTTGTCCCGTCAGCTAACATTTGCCCGCAGTTTGTACAGAATGCCATGATAATCCCAATCCTAACTTGTCCTTGAACCCTCGCATTCAACTAACCATCTGCATAAACACAGGCCATGTTTCGAAATTCTGGGCTAAAGCCCTCTCATTGATGTCTTCTAGGCGAGCATCACTCATCATTTCTGAAGGGTCAACACCAGCATCCAACAATTCCTGAATCAAGTTTCGGAATTCTCTCTCAATAGCGGGCATATCGTCCACTTCAGGCTCGCCTGTCGGCAGTGGTACACTTTCATCTGCAGTTGTTGGAGCGGCGACTGGCGCTGTTTCCTCGCTACCGGGTAATGCGACCTGTTCCACTTCTTCGGTTGTAGGCAGTGCGACTTGTGCTG
>DAGO01000118.1 GCA_002498185.1 Euryarchaeota archaeon UBA10
AGCAAAAATATCGAGATTGATGCTAGAATTGTAGCTGTGGCATTGTGCAATCGAACATCATTCAGACCGGCTTTTATCCTGTCCATTCCTGGTTCAGCCATCATATCTCTGCGAAACCCATCGACTATCGCTTCATCTTTCCACAGGGATGAGCGAAGAGTAAGCGCTGTCATTCCTCGCTCCGCGGCGATAAACGATGGTGCAATCGAAATTGCAAGCAAAGGTATCCAAAGTAGAATCATCAATGTTGGCCTAGCGAGTGGATGAAACGGAGCAACGACTCCTGCAAGAGCGGTTAGCGCCATCAGTAAACCAACGGCTCTACGAGTTATCAGTAAAGATGGACGGCAAGCCAATTTTCCATATTTCACTCGGTGCACCTCAGCTAATTTGTATTCGGCTAGAGACACTGAAAGTGAATCTTCACCACGGTCGAAATCCTTGCTGTATGGATTAGGCAGAGTGGATTCTTTGCCGGGAATCACTTTCTTCAATGGAGATTCCTCAGCCATGACACTGGCACTCCGCACATTGGTATGTCATTTTTGGAAGATATTTTGCAGCGATAGGTTGTTGAAAGGGTTCCTCGCCCCTCGGCATGGACACGTGGCCCAGCTGGATAAGGCGGTGGCCTCCTAAGCCACAGATCGCGGGTTCGAATCCTGCCGTGTCCGCCTACACTGATTGTGTTACAGCGATTTCCTTCACTCGATGCAGGAATTCTTCTAATTGCACCCTTCCATGCATTGAAGTTTGTAATTTAACATCACAATCTGCTAATGCTTCCAATAGATCACAAAGCATATTCTCATCCAATAATAATCGGCCTGTGGTTAACAAACGGTGTAAATGCATCACAACATCTTCAGCCTCCAATGCATGTTCGTTCATCACTTCATCAAGAGCGCCTAGTGCTCCTTTCAAAACACGCTTATTACGGCCTCCTTGTTTTTCCCAACGCCAGTCGTGAACTCTTCCTCTGAGCGCTTCTTCAAACACCCTCTGCACACCAACTATTGTTGTTGCAGCAACTACATTTTGCAAGTTTTTCCTATCGTGAAGATTCTTCTTTCGCGCCAATAATTCAAGCAGGAATACTGCTCTGCGAAGATTACCGTTAGATACGTGTGCTATATCACCAAGAATTCCCCTAACTGGAGCTAAATCTTCTTTGTTTGCAATTTCTTCAAGTCGTTGGGTGATGATTTTGTTTGGTGCAGAAGGGATTCTAATTTGTTTAGACCTAGAGCGTAATGCATCAATGATACGAGAAGGTGACCGTGCTGTGAAAATAAAGCGCGAAGTGGAGGATGTGGATTCCATCATCCTGCGCAAATATGGTTGTCTTGTCGGGCCCAAGTGGTCTGCATCCTCGATGATAATTAGGCGTGAGACGTAACTTTCCCCGCCGGTGTTGATTTCCCTATTTTCCTTTCCAGCAGGAGGGGCATCTCCTTCTGCTGCTTGAGTTAGGTTTGCATCAAACGAATCTAGGGAAGAGCGGCCCGCCAAAGTATCTCCTGATGAAGTTCCCTCGGGGCGCAAAAATTCCTCAAATTTTTTCATGGCGCCAGCGCTTTTGGCTAAGTCTCTTGCTTGTAGTACATGGGTTGTTGATTTCCAAGAAGGGCCTAGGATTTGTCTCGCCACCAATCTCCAGGCGGCCGTCTTACCAACACCTGCTGGGCCGGCTAAAATGAGATGAGGAGGATTTGCTTGGACTGAAACTCTCTCAAGATTTTCTCGAATGGACTCACTCATAGCTAACTCGTCGAACCGACGAGGCGCGTATGACTCGAGCCAAGATGCCATCAACGAGAATGTTAGCGAATGGGTCTTTCAACCCCTCGGTGAAATATGCTCACTCTGCGTCTAGGATTTTGTGTCCAGTTCTTCGCAATTTGATGAAAATACGGGTTCCACAATGCTTGCATGTCATTGCAGGTTGCCACTTTCCTTCACGGTCACGAGTGAAACTCTGAATTGTACCACAATTTGCGCACTTGTAGTCTACAGTAAGGTCAGCCATGGCGTTCACGCTCATCTGCGCGACCGGCCTCTCCTCTTTGAAGGTGTCCTTTGTCACAAGCAATGTTCATGGGCGTAACTTGGCACGTTAATGATATGGGAGAGGGCAAACTAGTCATCGATGTTGTTGACAACGGAGGCCAATGGACCCATCGTGAATGGAGGATGTTGAGATATCTCGGCGTAGATACCCAGATTATCGAAAATACTACTCCGATTGAAGATCTTAGAGAACTCGACGGTTTGATATTGTCCGGAGGTGCTGCTAGGATTGGTTTGTCTGGAGAATTGGGTAATTGTGCAGCATTCCTTGAGTTGGATATTCCAATTTTGGGGATTTGTGCTGGCCATCAATTCATGGCAAGACACTATGGCGGAGATGCTAGAGAATCTCCCGAGCCTGAATATGGGGCGATGAGCATAGAGTTAGTTAACGGCGGAGGAGTGATTTTTGCCAATACAGCACAAACTCAAACCGTTTGGGAAAGTCACAATGATGAGGTCCATGTAGTTCCTGACGGTTTCTTCATCACAGCTTCTTCTGAATCATGCAAGGTACAGGGTATGGAAAATGAAGAAGGAAATAGATTCGGATTACAATTTCATCCTGAAGTAAATGATTCTGAATTTGGAAAAGAGATGTTCGAAAATTTTGTTGAAGTATGTCGAACTGCCAAATCGGCCTAG
>DAGO01000076.1:0-140 GCA_002498185.1 Euryarchaeota archaeon UBA10
GTGGCGATTATGGAGCAAAATCAACTCGAAGATGGCAGAGTAAGAGTCCCTGATTGCCTAGTTCCCTTGATGGGCGGTAAAACTCATCTTGAACCGTGTCAGTGGTAAAGTCACAAATCTGTGAATCACAAAGTCTGAGG
>DAGO01000076.1:506-5002 GCA_002498185.1 Euryarchaeota archaeon UBA10
GGTCCAACGTCAAAGGTGGCGAATATACCAATATCTGCTATGTTGTGAGACAGTGAGAACCAGGTTCGTCCGTAGGCATCTACTCTGATGTCTAGGAAGTCACCTAGGCCTCCACATCGATTGTACCCACAATCGACTACTGTGTCGATTGGGTCATCATCACCATTCAATTGCACTGTTGTGAACAACGGTGTCTCGTTGAAGGCATCAGTTGCATAGGTAAGGTATGCATTCCATACCTCGTCTTCTCCTTCAGTTTCACCAACATAACCGAATGCCACAGTTCCTGTATCACCCGCTACCACTACAGGGAAGCCAGTACCAGACAAATTGATTGGTGGTGCAATCATGGTAGCGTTAGACCATGTGTCTCCTTGGTCTCTTGAATAAGACCAGTAGGGCATGTTGTCAAGGCCCATCCACATAGCGTGCACATTTCCTTCAGTATCGACTTCGACTTGAGCTTCCTCAGCATTCCAGGTGTCAGCTATACCGGTTTCAGTTGTTGGCAGAACATGTTCGGTCCAGGATAGTCCAGCATTTGTTGTTCTGAATACAGAATAACCGTCTCCTGTACATCCCTTATTGCCACGGTAGAAGTTTCCATCCACACTACCCACTAAGTGTGCAGAAAGGCCTCCAGAGTTGCATGTAACGGGCGCTCCTGAGGTTTCAGGGCCCCATGTCGCGCCACCATCTTGACTTGAAGAACACAGCGGGTGAGGTGCATTTCCGTTGATACAGAACATCCAAGTTGTCGGATGGGCGAAAGCTGGCATATTGCTGCTAGCGATGGTTTGGTGGTCTTGAACAGAGTAGATTTGCGTAGCAACACTCGGCCCGTCCCATGATTCTCCGTCGTCATCAGACCATTCTACTGTCATGCCAAGTAAAGCGTGCATATCGAATTTCATTATTCGTCCAGTCCACGGGTCAACGTAGATGTAAGGGTCGTTCGAATTGACGATTGGTAGTAGTGGGTCATACACATTTTCGCAAGAATAGGATAGAGTGTCATACATGCCGATTAAATCACATGAAACAACTGCAGTCGAGCCACCTGGGCCGTTACCGTAAGAACTCATCACCATGGTGTCAGTTTGTGTTATTCCCATAGTCGGTTCGAATGTTGACATTCCTATGCCGTAGTAAGTCCCAGTTGCAATGAAAGGCATGTTTCTGTCATCAAAGTTGAACTCATTATTGCCCCAAGCATCTACAGCGTCCTCAAAGTGGTACCATGTCAGTTCAGGTCGCTCAAAATCCCATACTGTGCGTTCAGCAACAACCGGTTCGCTTTCTTCTTCTCCAAAGCAGCCTGCAAGCGATGCACTTACCATCAATAATGACAGAAATATCGTTCTCATTCACTCACCTTTGAATAGATCCGAGCCAAGAAGTGGCAGAAGGACAGATGCATCTCCTTCAACGCACACATTCGGTGCTTCTGGGCGCATCTTACCCCAACTAATGGCTTCACGTAGGCGTGCGCCAGAAAGGCTTCCGTCGTGCTCAGGGGCTGTAGTGATGTAGATTGCAGAATCTAGGCCGCCACGGTATTGATTCCACCAAATAACGTGGTGCTTGGATATGCCGCCTCCAACCATGAGGGCGTTTGATTTCTCAACATCCCATGTTAGGTCGCTCATTACTTGCTCATCGGCTAGAGTGTCGATGTGGAAATCACGATACTTTTGCCTAAACATGAACAACTGAGCGCCAATACTGCCATCAGTTATTCCAGGGATGCACACAGGGATTTTGTTCTTGTAAGCCCAGTAGATCAAAGAATCAGGAGTTCCAATTCTCTTACCGAGTTCCCACACGAGGTGGATTGAACCGAATCCAACCCATGCATCTGCTCCTTCTTTACCAGTTTCAGCCAGGCGGTCATTTCTGATATCTTCAAGCACTGGAAGGACCACTGCTTCGATAATTTCACCATAACTAGCGTTTGGAACGATTACATTCCCTAGTCGCATCAATTCATGCTCCCCCAACTCAATATCATCTAATTCGAATGCACCGTGGTAGTAGTGCTTGTACGCTCTAGCAATGTCGTGGTCAAGCATTCCGCATGTTGTTGACAATACGTTGAACATTTTTCGCTTTACGGCTTCAACAAAGAATCCCCTTGTCCCGGTAGCACACAGGCAAGCAGGGAAAGAAAGCCAGTTAGTGACTTTGCTTGCATCACCATCAACTTCGTCAATCTCTGCCTTCATGTCTTTGAGAATGTCTCTAGCATAGGCTAGTTTTGTCGCTGTGAAACCACCAGCTGTTGCCATTTGGTCGATGAGGGAAGAAGCATCTCCTAATGATGCAAAATCGTAGTCTTTGACCGGCTCGTCAAATGACTCAGGGTCGATTGCCATAATCAGTGGGCGAGGCTTTCGCATATGAACCTCATGACGGTTTCATGACGACTCCAAGTCCCGTATTTTGTCTCGCAACATAGCCGCTCTTTCGAAGTCTAATTCTAGCGCAGCTTGGTTCATCATTTCCTTTAATTCTTCAATTGAATAATTTAATTCTTCAATTGGTTGTGAAATGTTGCTAGTTACCGAATCTGAGCGTGCCCATTGGCCTGCTCCAACTCTCAAATTGCTGGCCCAATCTCCACCTTTGCGACCGCCTTTGGAACCAACTAATCTCTTGCCGCCAGCTGTTCCTGCGATTAGGTCATCAATGTCGCTTCCCATCTGTGGAAGTGCCTTCTTGATGGTGGCAGGAGTGATGCCGAATTTTTCGTTGTGAGCCATTTGTCTGTCCCTTCTTTCCAATGTTTGTTTTATTGAAGCAGTCATCGGTGGACTCATTGTATCCGCATACAAAATCACCTTGCCATTAGAATTTCTAGCAGCTCTCCCAATCGTCTGTAACAGGCTTCTTTCATTTCGAAGGAATCCTTGGCGGTCTGCATCGAAAATCGCAACTAGGCTGACTTCAGGAATATCCAATCCTTCTCTCAGCAAGTTAATTCCTACAATTGCATCTATGTGTCCGATTCTCAGAGCATTTAGGATTTCAGTTCTCTCGATTGTGTCGATCTCTGAATGAAGATGGTGCGCTTTGATCCCCATCTTATTGAGATAATGTGCTACTTCTTCTGCAAACTTGATTGTAAGTACAGTCACCAATGTTCTCTCACCCTTTTCGATTCGAGCGTTGATTTCAGATAGAAGGTCGGCAACTTGGCCTTCAGTTCCTCTAACTTCAATCGAAGGATCGAGTAATCCAGTGGGTCGAATTTCCATGCGAGGAATGTGTTCAATCATTTGCAGCATGTCATACATGCTTTCAGAATCCGGATGCTTTTTCGAGTATTCTGGCTCTTCAACACCTCCGCCGCCTGATACGTGTCTGAGGCCGATTGGAGTGTCCTGTCCAGTTACTTCACACAGATGTAGTAATTCTCGCTCTCCTGGGGTGGCGCTTACGTACAGCATTTGAGGGACTAAACTTTGGAACTCTTTCAATTTCAGTGGGCGGTTATCTGCCGCTGACGGTAATCTAAATCCGTGCTCGATCAGATTCAATTTCCTGCTACGGTCTCCAGCGTACATTCCGCCGACTTGTGGTAGAGTCACGTGTGACTCATCCATTATTACAAGGAATTTCTCAGGGTCTCCGTGGAATTGTTTTGCCGCAGCGGCAAAGAAGTCGAGCAAACAGTAAGGTCGCTCTCCATAGGTTCTTCCATCAAAGTGCATTGAATAATTTTCAACAGCTGTGCAGTGGCCTACTTCTCTCAACATCTCTAAATCGTATTGAGTCCGTTGTTGAAGTCTATGTGCCTCGATATCTTTGCCTTCACTCTTTAGTTCAGCAAATCTACCATCTAATTCGGTTTCAATATTCTCGAGTGCCTCTTCGAATCTTTCTGGAGAGACCATGAAGAACTCCTTGGGATGAATCCAAGCTTCATCCAATTCGTCTAGAATCTCCCAAGATACAGGGTCACAAATCTGTATGTGTTCAACGCCATCGAATCCAAATCTGATTCTAAGAGGGTCATCACGGCTCGGCATCCAAACATCGAGGTTCTCACCACGCAGGCGAACTTGTCCCCTTTCTAAATCCGTATTTGTTCTTTCATACTGTAGTGCTACTAGCTCTCGAACCAGGTCTATTGGCTCGATTGCTTGGTCTACGTGAATTCGACAATGGTAGGATAGGAAGGTCTCCGGAGCGTTGAGACCGTATATGCAAGACACCGACGAAACGACTACACAATCGGGTCTACTAACTAGGCTTGCAACTGTTGCGAATCTTTCTTGCTCTATTCTCTCATTGATTGACAACTCTTTGTCGATGTACAAGTCTCTCTTCGGAAGATAGGCTTCAGGCTGATAGTAGTCATAGTGAGATACGAAATATTCGATACCATTTTCTGGGAACAAACCAGCCATCTCTTGGTAGAGTTGACGTGCAAGAGTTTTGTTGTGGCTAATGATGAGCGTTGGGATATTCAGCCTCTCAATTATGTTGGCCAT
>DAGO01000076.1:5391-8221 GCA_002498185.1 Euryarchaeota archaeon UBA10
AAATTAATTTTTCAATTGCTTTTTCTTGGTCTCCAGCGGTGCCGTGTTCGGAATGAATTTTGAAGCGTGATGACTCTGGTGAAAGCGTGTCTTTCACCGCCCCTTCCAGGGCCTTCGAGATGTCGAAGGGGTCACTCATTCTCTCACTTCCTAAGGTAGGTACAATCCGCCATTGACATGAATAACTGCACCTGTGATGTAGGAAGATTTCTCCCCTACCAAAAACGATACCACTCCTGCAATATCTTCAGGAGTTCCGATCCTTTTCAGTGGAACCTCCTCTTCCCGGCTGGCTCTTTTTTCTGGGCTATCGCCTGCCAAAATGTCAGTGTCCACAAATCCTGGAGCGATGACATTCACTCTCTTTCCTTCAGGTGCAAGTGATTGAGCTAGGGAACGTGCCCAAATTGAAAGGGCTGCTTTAGATGCTGAGTAGTCTGCACCATGTGGCGACCCTCTAGTGCCTAATTGGCTACCTATGACGCAGATTCTAGCATCTGTAGAAAGATGTGGTTTGACTGCATCCCATACTAGGAACGCTCCTTCAAAGTTGGTTGACATAGTTCTTCGCAAATGGTCTAGGTCTAGTTCCTTAGCATCTATTCTGTCATATCTTCCGTGGTTCAATACTAGTACATCGATACCTTCGATTACCCAGGGGTGGGTTGCCAACAGCGCCACCTCTCTAGCATCCGTAACGTCACAATTGGCAGCAACTGAATCAACGCCGGAATTGCGTATTTCGTCAACTACCATTTCGGCAGGTTTGGACGAATTACAGTATGTCAGTAAAACTCTGTAACCATCTTCGGCCAATTTCTTGGAAATTGCAGCGCCAATTCCTCTGCCTCCTCCGGTCACAAGTGCGGTGCGCATGGAATCCCTAGGAGGAGATACTCAATAACTCACTGGAGGAATTGTGCAAGTTGTGGAGGTTGCCAACCTTCTGGTTTTAGCACCTTTCCATCCTCTCTGCGCAGTACTTTACCATCGACCAATTTCGCCATATTGGAGCGATGAACTTCATTGAACGCATCGTCATAGATATCTTGCATACCATGATTGATGATTGTTCCTGCCAAGATGTATCCGATGTCTGCCAGTGCATCGAGAACTTCTACCAAGTCTCCAGCTCTCGCTGCTTCGGCATATTCCTGAACTTCTTCGGTTAGTAGTTTGATTCTTAACTCAATCATTTCATCAGGTCCAAGCCCAGGTTGGTCCAGTTTTGGGATTTCAAATGCTTGGTTGAATTCTAGTAAGGACTTCACTATTGGATTCATGTCCTGAGGGGAGTCTTGCCACTCTATGAAAGTTGCATTGCAGCAAGTAGAATCCATCCTGTGGATACGTGTGCCCTAAACCACCAATTTTGGAATTGAGATCCTGATGCGACTAGCACGCTTACAACCAGAACTAGGGAGACTAGAGTCCCTATTGGTGAAACAACAGAGAATGCAGCTGCCCATATTGGAATTGACAACAGCATCACAGCCATGGTTATTGGCGGTTGGAATCTAGCAGGAAACGATTTCACTCCGGTTTTTTTGTCACTTTCAATATCCATTTGTGCATACCCTAAGTCAAATGCTGCAATCCAAATCATTACTCCGATTGAAACGATTAGCAAATCAGGATACCAAGAGTTGGAAGAGATTTCGCCGGTAATTGCTACCCATGCGCCTGCAGGTGCTAAGGCCAGACAACCTCCGAGCCACCAATGACACAGCCAAGTGAATCGCTTCAGATATGGGTATACTACAAATGCGAGTACAGGAATGGGCGAGAGATACAGGCACAATGGGTTCAACATCGCAGCTCCTCCAACTAGCATGGCTAGGAAAATCCCGCACAGTATCCATGCTGTTTGCATAGACATGCTTCCCGATGCTAGATGTCTGTTCGCTGTACGTGGGTTCTCGGCATCGATATCTCTATCGATAATTCTGTTAAGGCCCATGGCTAAACCCCTGGCTCCGACTGCTGCAATCAATATCCAGAAGTATTGCAAGTAAGTTGGTTCACCAGCCATCAGGGCTCCGATGAACACGAATGGTAGACTGAACAATGTGTGTTCGATTTTTACGAAGGATGCAATTTGCTTCAGGTCCATTCACATCACCAAGTTGTCTGGCCAAGGTGGTAAATCGAACCGTTCAATCGCATCTAAAGTTTCAGGGTCATGCATGGTAATTGCAGGCCATCTTCGAACAGGAGTTGGTCCTTCGACCGAAGGAATTGGTGTAGTCGCATCCCAGAATATTCTGCCATTCTCTACTATGAAATCTCGCTCCACAGCAAAGCGTGAAGTTAGCTGCCACAGCAACCTTCTCATCGCCCCTTCGCCGTGAAGATTCATATCATTGTCAGTTACAAATAACCATCTTAATTCATTTTTGGAGTCCAATTGCCAAATTGATTTTCTCAATTGAGAAATCTTCTCTCGTTGGGCCTTAGCATCGTCCTCATTTGGCCATTGCATTCCGGTTCTTGGATCCGGTCTTCCTTCGATATCAACTGTTACTACTAACATCGAATTTCTCAGCAATAGGCAGTCTTCAACATCTTCTAATTCTGAGATTTGTTTCAACAGAGATTCACTAATTCCTGGCGCATCTTCTTCCCCTCTTCTCCAAGCAGGACATTCTTCAATCGGAGACCCTTCTAGCGGCTTTCCACTTCTAGGGTCAGCAGGGACAAGTTTTGTTGCATCAATGATTACTTTCGAATGCACATTTTCGTAAGTGGAAGCAGGCTCGAGAGAGTCACTAACTATTCCTTCGATTATCGTAATGTCAGTCTCAGGGTCGACTCGGTTGTTTAGCACATC
>DAGO01000076.1:8613-9476 GCA_002498185.1 Euryarchaeota archaeon UBA10
GCACCAAGCAAACCAAGACATGTTTTCCTGGCTTGTCTTGGGTATCGCTGCTTGCTTTTGACGATGGCAAGGTTGTGGAAACCGGTCTCCAGTGGTAAGTGTAAATCCAATACATCTCTATGTTGAAATGACAAAATCGGCCTGAATTGCTTTCCAATAGCTTCTCCGAGATACCCATCTTCCATAGGAGGTTGACCTACAATCGTCGCTGGTAGTATTGCATTTTTCCTTCTGGTAACTGCGGTTACATTCAGAACAGGATACTGGCCAGTCAAAGAGTAGAACCCAAAATGGTCTCCAAACGGACCTTCAGTTCTAGTTTGAGTAGCGTCAACCCATCCTTCGATCACAATGTCGGCATCAGCCGGTACCAAAAGGTCCTGAGTTAGTGCTTTGGTTATTCTTAGGCGCCTCTTGCCAAGGAATCCCGCAAACATGTATTCTTCTAAATTATCAGGGAGCGGAGCTATTGCCGAGAAAATCAATTCAGGAGGGCCGCCAATACAAATTGCAACAGGCATTTTTCCATCCGGCCAAGCCGCAGCATGGTCCGCTCCATGCTTGTGAATTTGCCAATGTAGGCCGACTTCTTTCGGACCGAACACTTGACCTCTGTACATTCCTAGGTTGTGCTCTCCTGAGTGCGGGTCTTTGGTTACGACTAGAGGAAGTGTGATGTATCTTCCACCATCCATTGGCCATGTCTTTGGAATTGGTAACTGTGTGACGTCTAGGTCCATTTTTACTCTTTGACAAGATCCCCTCCAGACCTTCTTTGGAGGAAGTGACATTGCATCTCTCAATAGCGGAAGTCCAGTCCAAGGCTTCTTCATTATTCCACCAATATCTGGTTTCATCAAAGC
>DAGO01000109.1:0-219 GCA_002498185.1 Euryarchaeota archaeon UBA10
CTTTGCAGTAGGCCATAATTTGTCGCGAACATCGGCAATCGCTTCAGCATCTGCCTCATTTGCCATCTCATCGAGTAATTCGCGCAACTGCGTCATTCTAATTTCATTGAAGTGCTTGAAGAACCCGTCTCCTTGAGGCAGTGTAGTAAGCAATTCTAGGGACTCTCTGTTATGCTCGAACCATCCAACACACTTCTCTGGTAGAATCATGTCTACTGA
>DAGO01000109.1:598-1237 GCA_002498185.1 Euryarchaeota archaeon UBA10
ACCAACCCAGGTTACAGATTTGAAAACCTTGTAATCCTTCCAAGTTTCTTGTTCTGAGGGGGTTAAGACTCTACAGAATCTCTTCAATTCATCAATAGGATTCTTTGAAACCACAACTCGCTCATAATTACTCTCAACTTCACTAGGAATGCGTAGTCCTTCGATGATGAAGTCACATTCCATCGCCTGTGAGATGATTTCTCTTCTTGAGTTGATATCTCGAACCGGCATTAGATTACGAAGCCTTGAGCGAGTGGATGCGTTTACTGCGTGAGTTGCAATACTTGTGACGAGTTCTTTGTGTAGTCGGATGGATTCAGGTGTTGCTAAGAAATCCTCTATCCCGTTCAATGATCGTGCTAAGCTATCAGCACGCTTGAGTGAAACTCCTTCCACTTCTGCAATAATCTCAGTTTGCCCATCTGCAAGCAGTTGCAAGACTTTGTCTTCAGTACCAAAATGGTCTGTTAATTTCCGTGCTAATCCTGCCCCAACCCCCGGCAAAGCCTTCAGAACCATGTCCAAAAATCACTGTCAAGGGCTTTTGAAGATAATGGACAGTGAAACGTTCACTTTCACTTTAGATTCACTGTGATTTATTCAGTAAACTGGCATCTCAACTTCTACAGCAAAGAGAGG
>DAGO01000109.1:1641-2579 GCA_002498185.1 Euryarchaeota archaeon UBA10
CCTGCTCCACTTGTGGAATCAAGGTCGCCAAGTCCAATGTAAGTCAGAGTATCTGGTGCCATCGATTCTGAGTAATCTCTGACGTGGTATAGCACATCAACATCCGGTCCCTGAGAGGACTGGTATCTGACATTCAGCACGAATAGGTCTAGGGCACCATTAGCTTGGAACTCCCACTCTTCAATAGCAGCCCAATTTTCATCAGAATAGTTCTGTGTTGCCCAAGTGGTTCCTCCATCATAAGATAGATGATGTGTGAATGTATTACCTGCTAGGCTTACACAGTGCAAAGCTCCCGTAGAATCTAGTTGGCAGTATTCGCTAGGGAACTGAACATCGTGTTTGTTCCAGTTCAATGACGTGTCCAAGAATGCAGAACTTCCATCGCTGAAGTATTGCGGGAAGTATAGTCCGCCACTCGGAACAGGGAATGCTCTCATCTCCTTGTGAGGCTTGTTAACATCGAAGTACTCACCAATGTTTGAGAAGTTTAGGTCGACATCTTCAGCACCAGGGTTAGAGTTGCGTCCAGCGAATTGGAAATTATAGTAGTTCAATCCATCAACGCTGATTTGCCCTCCAGCGTTCTGAGTCTGATGCCAGAAGTTAGAAACTACCAAGCTAGCCCAATCCCCACTACCTATGTTTGAAGAGATTGGTCCTATGACCTCAACTTGCCATGAGCGGTCATAGAAAGGCTCAGTCAGTCTGTTGTAACACCATGTCCATTCATCTTCTGAAGCGTCGTAAAGAATTGCATAGAACTTGTCAAGTTTCAAGTCGCCTCCTACATATGGGAACCATGACATTGAGATGATGTCTCCATTTGTTGCTTGGACTATGCTGCCTTCTCCAAGTCCCTCTTGTCCAGGATTGGTTGGAACCGGTGTGCGACATGTCTCATCAGTGAATACTCCCGGGACATAAGTATCCCACTC
>DAGO01000109.1:2952-14156 GCA_002498185.1 Euryarchaeota archaeon UBA10
CCATCAATTGTTGTTGCAAGGTAATGTTCGCAACAATTTCCACCGTAGTCTTTGTTGAATACAGCCCAAGAGGTTGAGGTGCTTTGGTTTAGATTCAAATCTATTGTAGTAAATTCCCATGGGGAGATTGGCGCAATAGGGTCAATGATTTCGTAATCCAACCAAATTGGATTTTCTTCCGCTGACTCCTCAATCACTGTTTCTCCTCCACCGAAACATCCGGCGAGCATAGTGCTCAGAGCAAGTACAATTGCAAGTGATACTCTCTTCATCTCAAGACCTCGAAACGTTATACCAAATTGTAGCACCATCTACTTCGAAGGATTCTCCTTGACCTTCTCCGATGTTGAAGTCTGCACTGCTTGCACGAGTTTCGTTGATAATCCAAGCACTGTCTTCTCCGAATAATTCAGGTGCATCCTTCATCCAAACTTGTAGAGAAATAGTGTCTTCAATTGCAAGGTCCAAGTCCTTTCTAGCAGCTTGGATTCTACGAGTAATATCTCTTGCAAGTCCCTTCGATAATAGTTCAGGAGTATCGCTCATATCTAGAACTAAGGAGACAGATGAATCTGCAATCTGTACAGTTTGTGCAGCGAATCCTTCGCGCTCTACGCGTCGCAATTCGATGTCATCCTTTCCGATATCATATCCAGCAATCACAAGATTACCTGCTTCGATACTAGCGAGCATTGCTTCGCTATCACCATCAGCAATTCCCTGAAGTACAGCCGGTAAATCTTGACGGCACTTTGCACCTAGTGACCTTCGATTAGGAACGACTTCGATCTTTTGGAATCGGTCCAAGTCTTTCTCTAGAGAAATGACTTCTACATTCAATTCTTCTGCAAGGATTTCATGGAATGCTGACAAATCAGGGCCACTAACAATCCAGCCTTCTGCACACGGGAGTCTCTGTCTCCTATCTGCGTCTACTCTGATTCTGCGGCCTGTTTCAGCAAGTTCCCTTACCAATGCCATGGTCTCGATGATTTCAGAATCGATCTCTCCAGCCTCTGGCCAATCAGCCATATGCACGGATTCGCCTTCCAGGTTCCTGTGAATTGCATCTGACATGAACGGTGAAACTGGGGCCATAAGCCGTGAAACTGTCACCAAAACGGTGTGTAGAGTGTGCTGACATGCTAACTTGTCATCGCTGTCAGCTTCATCCCAAAGTCGTCTGCGTGAGCGGCGAACATACCAGTTCGATACATCGTTGACGACGAATTCTTCGATATCTCTGCAGGCTTTGTGGAAGTCCCACTCTTCGAATTGCTTAGTGGTTCCAGCAACTACCTCAGCAAGCCTAGATAGAACCCAATCATCCAGTGGCGTATTCTTGCCCTTAGGGGAAGAAGCAGGGTCGAAGCCGTCCAGTGCAGCGTAATCAGAGTGGAATCTGTGAACGTTCCACAGAGTTAGGAACATCTTTCCATACGTTTCACGAACTCCGTTTGGGTCGAATTTCAATGGGTTCCAAGGCGCTCCTGCAGTAACCATGTACCAACGAGTAGCGTCTGCTCCTTCCCGGTTGAAGTGGTCCCAAGGGTCGACAATGTTGCCTTTTGACTTCGACATTTTCTTCCCCTCTGCATCCAGAATCAATCCTAAGGATAGACATCGCTTGTAACAAATCGAATCGAAAACAGTGGTGCTGACCGCCAGTAAGGTGTAGAACCATCCTCGTGTTTGGTCTACTCCTTCACAGATGTAGTCGATTGGGAAGTTGTTCTCGAACTTTCCTTCTTCTCCGAAAGGATGATGCCATTGTGCGAATGAAGCACAACCTGAATCGAACCAGCAATCCATCACGAATGGCTCTCTCTTCATATCGCCATTACATTCCGGGCAAACCAAAACCGTGTCATCGACATATGGGCGGTGCAAATCTTCTGCTACGGGGCTTCCTTCTTTTGCCATACTCGCCATTTCTTCAGTTGAGCCAACACAATGCTGTGTGCCACATTCGCCACAGATCCAAACCGGGAGTGGAGTACCCCAGTATCTCTCTCTGCTAATAGCCCAATCCTTGACATTGCGCAGCCATTCGCCGAATCGACCTTCGCCGACCCAATCAGGCGCCCATTCAACTTGAGAGTTGAACTCTAGGAGCTTGTCTTTGACAGCGGTCATTTTCACGAACCATGAATCCATTGCGTAGTATAGCAATGGATGCCCTGTTCTCCAGCAATGCGGGTAATCGTGGAGATACATTTTCTCTCTGTACAAGAGATTTCCATCGTGTAGTAGACCGATTATGGTTTCATCACAATCTTTGACATATCGTCCATCAAGTTTCGAGTGTGTTCCTTCCAAGAATGAACCATCCATGCCAACGGTGTGTTGAGCAGGAAGACCGACTTCCATTCCGAGGTTGTAGTCATCCTCACCATACATTACAGCGGTGTGAACTACACCAGTTCCATCAGTGGTAGTAACCCAATCTGCACCGATTACAGTCCATGCGGATTCTGAGCCGTTTCTGTCCACTGCTCCGGGGAATAGTGGTTCATATGAACGGCCAATTAAATCGCTTCCGGGGAAGGTTTCAACCTCTTCACAGTGGTGGCGAATGACCTCTTTGAATAGGTCCTTGGCTAGAATCAATTCTTCGCCAATTTCGGCTCCCCCGTGTCCTTCCCACTTTTCTGGTGTAGCGGTTACTCGAACTCTGACGTATTCTACATCCGGTCCAACTGCTAATCCAACATTTCCTGGAAGTGTCCATGGGGTTGTAGTCCATGCTAGAATAGAAGCATTGGTATCTTCTAATTTGAACTTGACATATACAGATGGCTCTTCGACTTCTTTGTATCCAAGAGCAACTTCGTGACTGGAGTAGGATGTACCTGTTTGCGGGCAGTACGGCAGAACTTTGTATCCACGGTACAGCAGACCTTTGTCGAACATTTGCTTGAGCGCCCACCAACAAGATTCGATGAATTCGTTGTGTAGGGTGACATATGGGTCGTCCAAATCACACCAATATGCCATTCTCTCGGTCATCTCTCTCCATGCAGCTTCATAGGTCCAAACAGATTCACGGCATTCTTTGTTGAACTCTTCCATTCCGAATGCTTCAATTGCTTCATTACTCATCAAGTCCAGACGCTTTTGGACTTCGATTTCAACCGGTAGTCCGTGAGTGTCCCAGCCACCCTTTCTCTCAACGAAATTTCCTTGCATTGTTTTCCATCTGCAAACCAAGTCCTTGTAGGTCCTTGCAACAACGTGGTGAATTCCCGGTTTACCGTTCGCAGTAGGCGGTCCTTCTAGGAAAATGAAAGGCTCTCCTTCAGCCCTATTTTCCACTGTAGCCTCGAACAATTTCTCATCTTGCCAAGTGGAAAGTAGTTCGGTTTCTAATGCAACCGAATCTAATTCGCTGGTCGTCCGAGGAGTGGCCATGTTCATTCCGAGATGCCAACATGTCTTGAAACAGTCGTTTCCAAAACCCTCGGATTTTCCCCGGAAAATTCCACTTCGTAGAAGTGGGTGGCAGGGGTTGCTTTGAATTACATTGACTCCATCCAGTGTACGCATGGCAACCCCAAATAGAGGAGTTCTGGCGTTCGCGCTAAGTCTCTTATTCCTATTTTCTGGCCCGCTATCGCACTTTTCTCTGCCCCATAATTTCCAAATTGAGCTTGATGAAGTTGCTACATTTTCAAGCGGAGCCTCGGAATATACTGAGGTCGTGATTTCAGGCCCTAATTCTGCAGGAGTGGGTCCAAATCTCGCATTAGACGCGACTCACGCTCTGCAGACAGTTTCGTTCTCAGTATCACCTGGCGACGATATTAGGGCGTCCGGGTTCAATTGGTCTGATTGGGACCAGAATGGATTTTCTAAGCAGGGGCTAACTTTGGACGATGATGGAGCATTGATTCTTGGGTTCCAAGGAATAAATTGGGATTTCGACAAGAACGCAAACGGATGGACTTCATCGAGTTCAAGTTACGGCCAAAGAAACACTGCGACAACATGTGGAATGAGTGGAGGTAGCGGCGCATCTTGGTGGACAAGAGGTGGCTCAGTTTCCGTCACAAGCCCGCAAGTTAATCTCGCGGGCCATTCCGGATTATCCTTGCAAGCATGGATAAAGCAAGGTAACTACCAATGTGGCGAAGAACCGGATTCTAACGAGAATTTTTACCTTGAATACAAGAACTCGAACAATGGGTGGACTCAGGTCCAATACCTATCTGGTGCGACATCCGGCGGTACTGTTACCAATGTAAATTACAATCTCCCCTCTAATGCATATCATCCCAGTTTCCAAATTAGGGCAAGGCAAAACGCAGGTTCGGGAACTTGTTGTGACTACTGGTTCTTCGATGACATCATCATTCCAGGAACTAGTGGAGCAAACTTGACAACACGCTCCTTTGGTTGGTCCGCAGGATCACATGAAAAAATCGATGAGGGTCGATATTCTCCAGTCTTCATCGATGCGGATATTCCAGAAGATGCCCATCTAAATTGGACAGTCATCGATGCAGATACCGGTATTCCGATACCCGGGTTCACCAATCGTACAGGTCAATGGATTGACCTGGCAGCAGTAGATTGGCAGAAGCACAAATCGCTTCGACTGAATATTGAGTTCGCCTCAAACCCGCGGGGTGATTCACCTAGGTTATTCGGAATATCTGGCGGTGGGAAATATCACGACGGGTTCAATTCAAACCCTGAAGAGATGGGTTGGGAATTGGATAATTCAAGTTGGAGCAATACAACATTCACAATATCTGGCAACTCCAATTCTGCTGTAAAATCTCCAGAGTTAGACCTCAATATGCCATTCTCTTCATACAAGTTCCAATCCACACAGTTGGGTGATGTCATCGCATTTGTTTCAATTGATCGTGGAAATTGGACACAGGTCAATTCATCTTCACAAAGAATTGACCTCGACAAGCCATCCTCCGTGATTCAAGTTAGGTATCAGGGCTTAGGAAATGGTTGGTCCCTGGATGACATTCGATTGCAATTGTATCCAAGCAGTGCAATCATTTCCCCACGTATGGATATCGACCAAGACGGTAGAAATGAATGGTCAGCATCTAGCGAAGGCGTAGGCACTTGGGGCAATCAGGATGTCTTCATTGATGGTAACTACAGCTCTGTATTCGCAGTTGGTTTCAACCCAACTTCATGGCAAAGTGTGTTAGTACCTAGGAATGCAAAATCATTCGAAGTCTCTGCAGACCATGTAGATTCAGTAGGATTGGGAGTTCAAACAATTGCGTTATGGGTGGGCAATACGATTGTTGCTCAGACTGGAGGAGTTGGGCATGTTGATAGTCTGCGATTGACACTTAATGAGTCTGAAATCGATTTGCTGAATTATGAAACTGGTACTACTCCTCCGGTGAAAATAGTTGCAGGAACCGAGTTTGTCCACGCAAGAATAGAACTGATTTCTGATGCGGGGAGCCATCGACTTGGCGGTCTAAGTATCGGTTATGATGCTGAAGATACAGTTTCTGCAACTGCAATCGATGAACTGGTTCTTGCAATGAACCGGGCACGTCTTGTGCCGAATAAAGCGGCTAATTTGCCTCTGACATTCTATGCAGATTCTGCTTGTTCACTCAAGGTATCACTGCTGTCTTCTACCTCATCGGGAGACATAACCATGGGTGCCCTAACTTGGAACAATCATTCACACACTCTCACTCCTTCTCAGCATTGGCGTGAGTTTAACACCAGAGCTCAGACACACGATTCCTCGCCACATCGATTGATAGTGAATATGTATTCAGATGATAAGTCCGCAATGTGGTTTTTGCCGATACTAGGTGGCAGTATGATTGCAACCGGTGACCATGATATGTTCATCTTTTCAGATGCTGCTATCGCACATAGTGAATCCGGAGGCATTCATGACTTGATGACGGGATTCAGGACTGCGCAATCATTCGATGACCAAAGCAATTTACGGTTTGAATCGAGAATACAACTGGCTAACGGCGTAGTGTCTATGCCTGCCGTACATTATTGGAATAATGCGGCAATAGACAATGATATGATTCTCGAATCGATGAATGTGTACACAGACAGAGGCATGATTTCTCCTAGTTTGAACTACTTGATGGCAGAAGATAATCTGACAATCAAAGTTGATGTTGGATTCGAAAATAGTGATGCGGATGAGAAACCATTCCCGGGAGAATATGAACTTACACTGACCAGGAATGGAGAACTTCTGGCTAACACTACAGGATACGAAGGTACTGAATGGGTTGTTGATACAAGAACGCCATTCACTAGTGGAAACATAACTTACGAAGTCAGTGTCACTCCTCTAAAAGGAGGAGGAGTTGGAGATACAATTGTTCTAAACAGAACCTTCGAAATAGATCCACTTGCACCTGTCGTAACTCACTCAAACATACGCCATTTCGACCACTTGCAATCCTCTGCAAGTCAGCAATTAATCATCAATATCTCAGACCAACCTGTACTGCCAGAGGACGTCACTCTGATGCTTTGGACTGAATGGGCAAATGATTACGACGGCGATGGCTGGCCTAGCGAAGGTGAATTCATTGCAAGAACAATGTCCAATCCCACCGATTTAGACCAAAATTACGGCCTATATCAGGCGATTATTGATGATACAGCAGCCTTCCCAGGGGAGAAGGTTGCTGGTTATGTAATCGGAGTCGACCCATCCGGACATGCACTTCTAGGCGGAGGTTCGGAGTCCGCAGATAATCACTTATTCATGTATCAAATCATGAATGATGGAACTCCTGTTATCGATTCAGATGGATTTGAATGGGTCGACGACAGACGAGCTTGGCTGCATCCAGGGCAAACATATGGGCTAAATGTTTCATTCACCGAATTGAATGGAATCTCAGACATTGATGTAATCGAAATATCCCTTGCCGATAACATTCCTAGTGACAAATTGACTGTTAAGTGGAATTCAGATACAAGGCAATGTCACAGCGAGACTGCTCACATTATTGTTGCATCGTGTAAGGTAAATGACCTTGATGGAATCGCTCCGGGCCCATATGACAAAGATTTGGTTCTCTATCTCGAAATAGTGCCTCAATGGACTATGCCTGATTTGGGAGAAACAAGGAGGGAGCCTGCAGTGATTATTCATGATAGAGCAGGGAACCAAGATATTGCGACATTCCCGCAGAACAGGTGGAGATTCTCTGCTGAAATGATGGTGACAGACGACCTCTCACTATGGGTTGAAAGTGGTGCATTGAATGACGATGGTGCACGTGTTGCCCCAGGTTCGACACTCGAATTATCTGGTAGCGTAGTATTCGCACAAAGCATGGAAAAGCCACAATTCGATTGCGATATTGAAGTTCGCTTGAACGGAGTTAAGTCACCTACAGTGGCAATTGATGGATTGTTCACTGCATCCCTCAACGCCCCGATTTCATCTGGGCAGCACGCTATGACATGGAGCGTTGATTGCATGCCTGAGCAGGGTATTGACATGACCAGTCCTACCGAGGCAGTAATGTGGATTTTAGTAGACGCAGTAGGCCCACAAGTAGTCGAGTTCTCTTCTCCTAGGGAGTCATCAACTCTTGAGATAGGAGAGCACTTTGTTAGAGTAATCATTTCAGAAAATTATGGAATTGATGCTGATTCTGTTGAGTTGTTTTGGTGGGTCACAAGCAAAGGCCAGAACGATGCGATTATCTCTGGCTCTACACCATTAACATTGGAAGGAAGCGAGACTACAGGCTTGCGTCTATCGTTCACAGGTATGATTGACTTTTCAGGAATGGATACGGAATTTTTGCAGGAGCAAGCTGTATTGAAAATGAGATTCGAGGGCAGAGATATCGCAGGAAATCAGTTTGAGAGAGACGGCAACAGCGAAGCATTCCCTGCTGGTGTTTGGAATTTAATTCACTACACCCCAGATTTCTCACTAGAACATAGCGGCATTGAATTGTCTAAATCGAACTTAGAAGTCGATGAACCGACAATCGTCCAAGTTCATGTTCGCAATGACGGTATGCTTGGAGGCGATGCTGAAGTGCTTGTAGAAGTTGTAGACTTGTCTGGAACACGCACGCAATTGAGTAAGTCGTCAATATTCGTAGAAGCAGAGTCAGTCTCAACATTAGTAGTAGACTGGCGCCCAGATGCTCCTGGAATGCAAAGAATAGAAGTTACACTAAGTGAGACAACTGATAAATCAGAGTTTATCGACGTCAAACCAACTAAGGAAAGAGGATTCCTTGAGGACGCGATCGGCGCAACAAATCCATGGATACTAGGTACGACGATGACAATGATCTGTATTGGATTATTGTTCGTACTGTCTTGGATGCGTGTCGCTACTGCAAGGCAAGGAGAATCCGAATTAGAATGGGAATTGGACGAAGAGTTCGACGAAGATTGAGTCTATTGTGTCAAAGAGGGATAATATGACTTCAAAAATCGCCTTATTGCAAGCAAATCCCGTCGTAGGGGATATTGCTGGTAATGCAATGATGATTTGTGGTCTAGCCTCGATTGCAGCCGAAGAAGGAGCTAGTTTCGCAGTAACTACAGAGTTGGCGATAAGTGGTTATCCACCACGTGATTTGTTGATTCAATCTGATTTCGTGACCGAGTGCCATCAAGTTGCAAGTTCACTAGAAACAGAGATTCCGGTATTGGTTGGAACCCCAGTTCCTCCGGTTAACGACCGTTCATTGCCGGGGAATGGAGTAGTTAGAGCGGGTGATTCAGTAAGAGAAGTAACCCGCAAACAATTGCTACCAACTTACGATGTATTCGATGAAGCAAGATACTTCGAGGCTGATGAAAGGCCAGGTATTGCCAGAACTATTGCGGGCCTTGACATAGGAGTTACAATTTGTGAGGATGCTTGGCAGCATTGTGGAGCAACTCCGAACGATTATGATAGCGACCCTATCGCTCAAATTGTTGAATGGGGACGCCAAGGTGTTGTTTTAGATGCAACAGTGAACCTTTCCGCATCACCTTATCACGCAAACAAATCTGGGATTAGAATTGCAGTTGCGCGCAGCGCGGCATCATCTCTCAACCATCCCTTCTTACTAGCAAATCAGGTAGGTGGTAACGACGATTTGTTGTTTGATGGTCGCTCAATCATTGCTTGGCCAGATGGCACAGCAGTTGTTGCACCAGCGTGGACTCGCGGTGTTTTGCTAACGGATTTGTCGGACCCTAAGGGATGCAAATGGATTGGTGATGACGAAGTTACTATTCTCAAGCCGGGTGAAGAGTTGGAAGAGGATGAAAACGATTTGCTCGATGCAATTGTAATCGGCTTGGCAGATTACTGTAGAAAGAGTGGCATTTCGAAGATAGTGCTAGGCTTGTCAGGGGGAATCGATTCTGCTCTAGCAGCATGTGTGGCAAGTGCTGCAGTAGGTGCTCAGAATGTCACAGGAATTTCTATGCCCTCCAAGCATTCAAGTCAGCACAGTATCGATGATGCAAAGGCAACTGCAGAGGCATTGGGTCTCAACTTCATCATTCAACCAATTACAGATTTACATGCGGCTTCTGACACGGCGCTCGAGGATATCCTAGAAGGCGGACATCCGGTCGCAGGTGAAAATTTGCAAGCAAGACTTCGTGGATTGATTGTCATGGCACACGCCAATGCTCACGGAGCGATGGCGATTGCTACAGGAAATAAATCAGAACTGGGTCAAGGTTATTGTACACTGTACGGAGATATGGCAGGAGGATATGCTCCATTGGGCGACTTATACAAGATGGAAGTCTATGCTTTAGCTAAGCAATTCAACGAGAGAATGGGAATTGAAGCGGTGACCGAATCAACCCTGACTAAACCTCCTAGTGCGGAATTAGCGCCTGACCAGAAGGACGAAGATAGCTTGCCACCTTATCCAATTCTAGATGAGATTCTACGTTTACACATTGAAGATGGCCTTGATGCGACTGAAATTGCAGCGGAAGGTTATGACAGTAAAATCGTGAAGGAAGTTCTAATTCGACTAGCGAAGAACGAACACAAGCGTTGGCAAATGCCGCCAGCACCTCGAGTTTCCAAGCGAGCATTCGGACAGGGTTGGCGTCAACCTCTAGCTGCTCGTCACGATTGGCGTCAATGAATGATTATCCATTCCTCGCTCATCTCTCCGTGAGCCCATGCGTATAGTTCGAGTCCAAGACTCGAATTATCAGCGATGAAGAAGACGAAATCATTGCTGACCCACAATTGGCCATGAACTCCCGATTCAAGATTGCTTGAATCGTGATCCCATAGCATTTCTAACCCGGTATCAGTAATCCTTGCTAATTGCCCTCCCTGTGTTGGGTCTTCAATCAGTAGAATGACTTCATCTCCAACCAAAGCAAACTTGGCAGGGCTTGAGGATTCCATCCCTGCTACATGGTCTGAATGCAACCAAGCATTCTCTCCATCGCTTACACATAATTCGTAACCGTTGGAAGGGATTCCACATTCGAACCAAAGTAATTCATCGTTAACAATCCAGTCAGAATCCTGTGGAATCGATTGGATTGAGGTATTCAGTTCAGTGATTTGTAGAGAATTGATGTCGAGTGAAACGAGCCCATTCGAGTCGAAGACGATTCTTTCTCCTAGGTTTGTAGGACTGATGATTTGGCCGGGATTTCCGGTTAACTGAGTAGTAATACGCTCAACAGCAGAAGAATTAGCTCTGTGCAATTGCTTGCCAAATGAATCGGTTTCTGCAATGAACCAATAGTAATCAGAATAGTAGGTGACACCAGAATGAATCTCTCCCGGCCAATTGTTTCCAAGTAATGAAAAACCGTTTACTGTATTGTAAATCAAGGTTTGATTGGCGCTTGATAAATTAGAAAAAGTTCCGCTAATCATGGTATCGGATTCTGCAAAAATGGTCATCCCACCTTGATGATTAAGAATCAATTCATCTTGAACCATTATCATTTCATCACCTTCTTGGATTTGTGAAGAAAGGTTGGTTTCCCTCCATAATGTGTTACCATCACTTGACCACATCTGCCTGCCTGAGCCATCGTTTGCATCGAACCAGATACGGTCTTCATGAACTTCGAAACCAAGTATTGCCCCTGGCAAAAAGTCGACATTTGCAGAGACTTGTTCGATGATTCCATTATCGAATTTGTATAGTAAACAGTTGCCATCACGAGCAGCAGCGAATAGGAATAAATCGCCATGTGTTGCACCTCCA
>DAGO01000109.1:14549-26073 GCA_002498185.1 Euryarchaeota archaeon UBA10
CAGATTTTGATACTTGAATCGACCACTCCTGAAGTCGAATTATTTCCCATCTCAATAATGGCTGCATGTGGACATGGCCCATGTTGTCCCACAAATGAATCGATGAATGCAGATGTGCCAATCACTCCGTCACTTCCATTTAATCCATCAGTTCCATTGTGACCCCAATATCCTCTATTGCCCATTGGGCCAGGAGGCCCTTGAGCGCCGTGACATACATTTCGAATCTCGCTAACTTCAGCATCATCAAGGACTCCATTGCGGTCGTCGTCGACACCTATTTGGATACTAAATCCTCCATTTTCACAGCCATTAGTGCCATACAGGTCACCGATTCTCGACAGCGAAGTCTCACCATCATCACCGGACTTTAATTCGTCCAAATCGGTTGAGTTATGCAATGCAATACTGCTCAAAACCAGTGATGTAATAATCGAAGATATCGCTAAAAATTTCATTATTTTTTGTCTACGCTTGCCCTTTTCACCCTTCATAGGCGTGTCACAGACTTCCTTGGATTAGAGCCTATTCCCTACAAAGTGTTCATGTGAGTGTTTCTCCAGCGTCTATTCATGGAGTTACCCGAAAGGCTCGCATCGATGCTTTCGGGCGCAGAAGGTCTCACCAGACAGAAAGCCGCTAGGTTGGTGATAGATTTGGCCAGAACTGCTGGTGCACAAGGTTTCATTGAGGTAGACCATAGTCACGTTTCAGGTGTTTCAGTAATCACTGGAGGTCACGGATTACGAAGATTTCTCGCTGATTTAGCAGGCGAGGGTTCAGTTGCAATTCCCACGACTTTGAACTCAGCAGGTTGTGACAAGAGGAAGATGGAAGAGATGGATATTGATTATCCAGATTTCCTAGAACAACAATTCGAAATCATCACAGCTTACGAGAAATTAGGAATCGAGTCAACCCTCTCCTGTACCCCATATGATAGGGGGGTCGAAGGAGAATCTGGGATTGCTTCTTGGGCTGAGTCTAATGCTGTAGCGTTCTCAAATTCATGGACAGATTTAGTCACAAATCGTGAATCAGGATTATCTGCCTTGGCTACTGCATTGACGGGATATGCTCCTAAATGGGGTCTGCACTTGGAAGAAAATCGAGTTCCAAACATCGTTGTAGATATTGAGTGTGAATTGACATCATTAGCGGATTGGTCAATCCTTGGAGATTGGATCGGCAAGCAAGTAAGGCCTGGGTGGAATGTTCCATTCGGGCCTATGCCGATGATTCGAGGACTTCCTTCCTACATCAGTTTCGCATCGAAGAAAGCATTGACTGCCGCAGCTGCGAATTATGGTTGTGCAATGCTGTGGGCGGAAGGCCACACTGAATGCCCTGATTTGACAGGTTCTGAACAATCACTCGTGTTCACAGAGCTTGATTTGTCCACACGATACGATGAACTTGCGCCAAAAGGACAAGTTGACCTCATTGTAATCGGTTGCCCCCAAGCCAGCCTCGAAGAGATTCGAATAACGGCTGCTGCAGTACGCTCACACAGTGAAATGGGGAAATTAATCCCCAATGAGCGATTGTGGGTTTTCACCTCGAGGCACAATTACGAACTCGCAGAGGCAGATGGTTCCATTGGTGTTCTAGAAGAGGCGGGAGCCGTAATTTTGCAAGATACTTGTCCAGAAGTTACTCCCTATAATCGCAACCACTACAACCATTTGATGACAAACTCACTCAAAGCAGAGCACTATCTTACAAGTGGTCTAAACAAGATGCCAACCTCTGTTGGAACGATTCAGGATTGTGTGGCGCACGCCTTCAATCCAAGTTTGAGTGAGGGTAAAGTTACACAATTGCAGCCTAAGGCTCAGCCTCAGCATGCTTCTGCCAAGACGCATCAATCAGGAGAGTGTTCACTCTCTGGTGGTGGTCTTAACTCGCAAGGGGATTGGGAAGTTGAAGGAATAGCGATGGTTACAGATGTGCCAATCACATACCTTGGATATGTTAACAGAGACAGTGGTGTGATTGAGGAAGTTGGACACCCTCTCGACGGTCAGGCTATTGAAGACAAGATTCTGATTTATCCAAAGGGTTCAGGCTCTACGGTTGCGCCTTACGTACTGATGGGTCTAATCTACACCGGCAAGGGTCCGAAAGCTATTGTCAATCGTGATGTATGTTCCTTGACCTTGCCTGCGTGCAGCCTTCTTGACATGCCTTATTCTCATGGATTTGATGAAGACCCTTGTCAGGCTGTCAACCATGGTGACAAAATCAGAGTCAGTAAAGTTGGTGACAAGGTGACACTCCAGGTAATGGAGCGCGTAGGTGAGTAAATGCGAATTCTCGTAACAGGGGGAGCAGGTTTCCTCGGTTCGCATTTAGTGGATGCTTTGGTGAAGCGTGGAGATGAGGTGGTTGTCTTAGATGATTTATCGAGGGGAGATAAATCGCAAATCAATCAAGGGGCAAGATTCGTTCAAGGCGATGTACGCTTATTTTCAGATTGGGAGAAAGCGTGTGATGGATTTGATCCAGAGGTTATTCATCACTTGGCCGCAATTAACGGTACACGCAGATTCCACAAAGAGGCGGACCTGGTAGTAGATGTCAATGTCAACGGCACTAGGATGTCATTGAAGGCAGCAAAGGAGCATAACTCAACTCTCATTTTTTACTCATCTCCTGAGGCATTCGGTGAGCAGGAAAACATGCCGCTGCGAAACGATTCAACAAGCATATTCACGCCTGCACATTTGCACCAGCGCCATTCCTATGGTGCGTCAAAACACATTGGTGAGTTATTGTGTCAATTCGAATTTAGGAAAGGATTGGATGTTAGAATAGTGCGCCCATGCAATGTATACGGCCCTAGGCTTCGTGGAGATGACAATGGACAAGTTGTTTCCATGATGATGGAATCCAATCCGATAGTGGTCCACGGTGATGGACTGCAGACAAGAAGTCTCACCTGGATTCATGATGTTATTGAGGGTTTACTGAGGGTAAATGATGGAGTTAATCTATCTGGAAAGGCCTTCAATCTCGGTACTAACGATGAGATTAGCATGCTGGATTTGGCAACAAAAATCGCAAAACTCAGGGGCGTTGAAATCATTCACGGTGAATCAAATCATGGAGATAGCAAGAGAAGATTGCCGGACTTGTCGATGAACAAAGAAATCGACTGGGCTGCTAAGACAGGCCTTGATGACGGTTTGTCTCAACTTCTGTGATGAGTAGCAGTATGGGACCAGTCAATTGGGCTAGGAGTCAACATATCCATTCCATGCTGGCATAGCAAGGATAGCCCTTCTTCAGGCGGTAGGTATGAGGGGACAATCATACTTTCAACTCTCAATGTGAGTAGCCTAGCAACAGCACCTTCCGGTAGAGGATTATCTTCAACTAATCTGCACTTCATTACCACTACTGCTAGTGGATGAATCGGTCCATCGCTTTCAAGCAGTTCCCATTCACTACCTTCTACGGGCTTACTCGCAAGGTCGACTTCTTCTGCAGCTTTCCTAGTGGGAGCAAGGAATTGCAATTCACATTCCTTGGTTTCAATGAGGTTGAGGTAGGTGTCTCTCTGCCTACCTTCTCTGTTTTGTGATAGCGACATTACGATGAGTGGTGGAGTATTCGAAACAACTGAAATACTAGTCATCGGAGCAATATTTTCTCGTTCTTGATTTCTGGTAGATACCATGGCAAGTGGTCTCGGAGATGCAGTAGCAGTCAGCCACTTTGCACGGGTGATGTGGTCGAGTTCATCCATTTCAACCTCCATTTCTGCTGTGGAGAATTTTCGCTCAAACCAGTGGTCTAAATCACCCTTTTCAATTTCTTCGAGTGCGTATTGAGTATAGTTGCGATATGCTTTCCATTCATCGATTATATTGGAATCGTCGCCCCTTTCTTCCTTTCTTTTCATCGAAGCGTCTGCATATTCAATGCATCTTCTTAGGAAATCGCATACAGATTTTTTACTCACTTGATTCCCTCCTTGATTTGTACTGCTCTAAGGTCATTAGAAATTTTGCAGGGTTCCCTGCCCACACTTCCCCACTTGGCACATCCTTTGTTACGACAGAACCTGCTGCAATTACACAACCTGTGTTTAGCCTAACTCCTGCAACTACTGTAGAGTTAGCTCCTATTACCACTTTGTCTTCAACCACAACCGGGGACCAATTGCCTCCTGATGGCGGATGGCGATCGTTTGTGAGTGTTGCATTTGGCCCAATGAATACTTCATCACCGATTACACACTCATCTGCAATGTAGACTGACCCTTGGATTTTGCATCTTGCTCCTATGGTAACGTTCCTGCCGATGTGAGATAATGCGCCAATGTTAGTGCCTGAGCCAATAGAATCGCTTGCAATCATGCAAGGTTGCCAAGCAGTTGCGCCATTTGGCAATCCGACCTTTTGGCCGTTGAGATCACTCATCTATTCCCAACTCTCGCATTAGCATAGAGACATGGCCCTTTGCTTTTACATTGTAGCGAGCGAAAATCAGATTACCGTCTTCGCCAATTACGAAAGTTGATCTTGCACAACCCATGTATTCCTTGCCGTAATTCTTCTTCATTCTCCATGTACCGAATGCTTCGTGAATCGCTCCATCTTCATCCATTAGCAATGGGAAATTCAACTCCTGCTTGTCGATGAAATTCTCGTGGCTCTTTACTGAATCTTTGGATACGCCATAGACCTTGTATCCAAGCGAGGCCAATCTGGCCATGTCATCTCTGAAGTCACATGCTTGAACCGTGCAACCTGGTGTGGAATCTCTTGGATAGAAGTACAGGATGACCTTGTTTCCAGATGAAATCAAATCTGTTAGGTTATGCCTTTCTCCCTTTGAATCTAGTGCGTCAAATAGCGGTGATTTGTCTCCGGTTTCGAGTGTTATTGCTTCTGCCATGGCTCCCCCAGAAAGTGATAGCAAATCAAGGCTTTCATTGGCTGTTTTTTCAATATCTTGCAACTCTATAGTCCTTTTATGCAGACTGAATAATATTGCATTCATGACGCATCAAATCAGGTACTGCGAGCGATTGTCTTATAATCCGCCCGGTTCTAACACACAGCCATGGCAGCCGGACGTATGTCAAGGAGATGTCGCAAGTTCATGCGACAAATCCACAAGGCTACCACCCGATATGCTTTACAGGAAATCGCTTCCAATATCCAAAGCGACCTCGACAGGAGAAATCTCTCGTACGAAGAGGCACTGAATTTAGGGAACATCCTGCAGGACAGAGCTGACACTTTGCCAGGGGATGAGATTGTCTACGCAGTTTCAGACCGTGACTCGTACAGGCGAACACTCGAACTTTATCTCAAGGACGGCGTCTTAACTCAGGCAGAACAACTCCTGCTCTGGGAAGAGCGTAGGAGGTTAGGCATTGGCGACCAAGTTCACAATCAACTCATGGAGCAATTGCTGGCTGTTTGGACCCGCCAAGGAAAATCTGTTCAGATTCATGCATTTAGAGGAGGTATGACAGATGTCTAATCGTAAGGTTGCATTCTCAATGCTTCTTCTCCTCTTTGTACAGGTTGTAGTTCCAATCATTCCTGCGGATGCAACGTCAGGAAGGAACTCCCCGGATTTCAATGTCTCAGTGATGACTTTCTCTTCAGGAGGCTCAATTGACGACGCAGGGCAAATCAAACTCGCACCTGGTGATCACATCCTCCGAGTTGTAGTCACCAATAACGGCGCAGGTGCAGGTTCAGCGATACTGAACATTGTTCACCGTGCCTCAGCATCATCTGGCGAGACTCCTGTGACCTCAATCGATTTAGGGACCATCGGAGGCGCATCCTCTTCGAATCCGGTCTTGATTAACTGGACAGCATCTTCTGGCGACGGACAGACTCTCTATGCGAGGGTTGTTTCTGTGGCTGACACAGATACTTCGAACAATGAACGTCCAATTAACTTCGATGTGACCATGTATCACGAAGGAACAGTTCTGGGACACAACGTACCGGGGCCAACACCAGGATTTACTGACTTGAGACTGAACCACTCTGTACATTCTTACACGGCTACTGTCAGGAATGACGGAGTAATGGATCTGTCAGCTGTTTACGAATTGAACTTCACCGACAATTCAAATCCAAGTAACCAAGTTTCCTATTGGTCAAACACTCAAATCTTAGCACCAGGAAGTTTGCTGTATCCATCTAGCGGCTCGCCACTCTCGGTCTCATTTGATTCGACCTCTATGATGGGTTCTTGGACGATGGCATCTAAGGTTTACTTCAATGGAACTATGTGGACAAACATGATCGTTGCAGATGTAATCGTTGTTACATTCTCAGATTTCATTGTAGACTTGTCTACTCCGGGAGATAGAGCAATTGAACCGGGTGCTACTACCACGCTTACTTGGATCGTATCTAATATTGGAAACACGGATACCTTGACAATTGAATTGGGCTCAGACCTGGGGTGGCATGATAACGGTCAGAATGGAAACGTCATCAGCATAAATGCTGGTGAATCTACATCAATAGTAGTGCCAGTGACGGTGCCTGCTAACGCAGTAAAGCCTACTCTAGAGAATGTCTACCTGAATTTGACAAGCAATTCTGCGTCCCCATACACTGCACGAAGCGTAGCTCATGTCATGGTTGGCGACCAATACCAAGCGGAAGTGGTAGGTCCTAGCGGGCCAGTCACTGTCACGCCCGCACAGACTTCTTCCCTTCTATTCACAATAACAAATAGCGGAAACGTACCTGCTGCATTTGATATTACGGCTGGCTTATCTGCTGCAGCTGACAATTGGCAGGTACAAGCATCCGCAACCAGAACCGATGTGATTCCGGTTGGAGCGAATGTTTCAGTTTCTGTCCAAGTCACACCTGCTCCTATCTCTTCCCCGCTTGACCCGGGAGAGAGAAACGCAGCCGGTGATAGCCTGTATGCTTGGCTATCGGCAACTCCAGTGGATGGTGGTATTCCTGCAATCAACTCTACACAACTTGTGATTAGAGCCGTTATCGCAGTTGACCCGGGCCCAGAGACTGACCAAATTATTCTAACTCAACAGGACATTATTGAAGCAAACGGAACTGGCGGAATAGATCGAATTCTATCTCTTTCTGTCGAAGTGAGACACAACCTTGGAGGTACAGTAACTGGGGGCGTGGACGCCAATATCACTACCTCTACCGCTCTGTTCAAACCGGTAAATACTGGAGGCAACAACGAGGCTGCAAGATGGATTACCAATGTGACGCCTAATTCCGTATCTGGTCTAGAAGTCGGAGAAATTTTCCAATCTTGGCTTGCAATAGATGGGCCGGGAGATGAACTTCCGCTCGCTGGAGAGCTAGTTGTTCCAGTTACAGCAACTCCAATCTTGACGGCAAGTCAGCAAGCAAACGGTGTACTGGCTAGTAGCGTCACGAGAAACATCACTATTGTAGTTCCAAGTGTTATCGATGGAGAAATCATCACTGAAGGGCCTCTAGATGCAGACGTAGGCAATCTAACTAATTTCACAATCAAGTTGGCAAACTCAGGAAACGACCTTTCATCTTACAGGCTAGTGATCGAAGATAACCTTCCTGATCTTTGGTCTGCAAGTATCGAAACTTCTGACCAAAACAATCCATCAATTGTCGCTAATTTGTCTCCTTCAATGGCAGACCATCCTATCACAGGAAATGCACACATTTCCAACGTTACACTCAAAGTTACTACGGATCCACAGGCTCCTGCAGATACACTACAACCACTTACCATTAGGGTGGAAGACAGAGACACAGGAGAGATTCTTTCACTAAACACGCTACTGATTAGAGTTGAAGAATCGATTAATTTTGAACTTCAACCTACCAATCATACAGTGGAATTGTCCCCGTATGAAAACCCGCTAACTCGTGTCTACATCAACAACACAGGAAACGTCGCTACAACATTCCTAGTCTGGCTAGATAATTCCCAAGCTAACGACGTTGACTTTTCCCTAGAATCTCCAACAGAAGTGATTGTTGCTCCGGGATATTTGGATTCGGTCAAGATTAGACTGACTCCAGACCTAGAAGCAAGCGCTGATGAATTACACATGACCACCCTATGGGTCGAAGCGGTAGGCGGAATGAATTTGTCAGCAAGCATTGTTGCAAATATGTCTGCGGACCACCACTTGGAAATTGATGTGCAAGATTTGATCTCCGTGACGCCAGGTGTCAACCAAACAATAGATGTAGAATTCACCAACAAAGGAAACCTGCAAGAATTCCTGAACGTAACTGCAGTTATTGAGGGTGGTTGGGAATCCAGTTGGGTTGAAAATCAGATGGTTCTGCCAATTAATGGTAGTCTTGAGAATGATTTGACAATCGTGGTACCTGCATTAGGTGGAGACTTCTCGCTCGCTAACGGCGACATTCACAATGTCACGATTTCTCTGTACCATACAAATGACGGAGACTTCCTATTCTCTAGGACAATCAAATTAGTTGTCGCTCCGTTATTCTTGGTCGAGTTTGAAGATTGGCCAACTGAAGTGAATTATCACAGGCAGTGGGTCAGAGATTGGAAGGTAACTATCACCAATGTTGGAAACAAGGATGTCACAGCGGATTTGCAATATGATGTTCTTCGTGCAGGATTAGAAATCAACTCTATAGCATGGGAAGTATCTCAGCCTGCGCCAACCTCGATGTTCTTACCTGTTGGACAATCTAGAGAACTTTCTTTCTCGGTTGAAGCTAAAGAATTCGAGCCCGACCTCTATCTAGAGGGACTGCTACGACTAACTTTGACTCCTGATGATTCAGAAGTTAATGGCTCAGCAATAGCGGAAACAGCACTGAAAATGTCGAGAATGTTCGCATACATGGATTATCAACTCAGCCTTCCTCCTAAAGATAACTCTAATCTAACCGAGGAGATAATTTGGTCACACATTCCAGGACTTGCTGGAGAAGATCCTGTTGAGTACATGATTGAGTTGTGTGATGCTCAAAGAAGAGTCAATTTGACTCGGTTAAACCTTGACCCTGAAGATTTTGAGTGGGCGTTTGCTCTAGAAGTAGGCGGTGAAAATCAGGAACTGAACTTGGATAATGATTGTGATGGCCTTTCTCATTCAGTTATTTCTTTGCCAGCAAGGCCAGCATGGGAAACCGAGAATCCATTGGTTGTAGTAATCGACACTCCAAATGGCCCGTACACCTTGGAGAACGATGGTTATGATTTAACATTCAGGCTGTACCATCCTAACGAGCACAACGGCTTCACAGAATATACAGAAGAGACATTCTCATTCTACTTTGCACAAAAGGCATCTCTCAGCATCGCTAATTTCAAGTTCGATGATGATGAAATGCAAGAGGGATCAATTTCAACAATTTCTGCAACAGTTGGCAACATAGGAACCTCGATTGCAATAGGAGTAACCTCGACTCTAACTTGTGAAGGCGTTGAAGTTCTTGACCCAGTAATTGACCACGGAATGATGGTTGCAAGTGAAACCCGTAACGTACAGTGGGAAGTCGAAAGCGACCACCTTGATTGGTGGGCGCAATCCACCGAAGTGTCTTGCGAACTGCAAATGAATGGAATTGCATGGAATGGAACTCCTCTAGCGCCTAGTACCGTAAGTCGTGACACTACTGTGAACTCTTGGTCGCCAGGTGTTACGATTTCATTTATCGCAGTCCTTGTACTTCTAGTTGCATCTGTAGGTCTGCTTCGATTGGTCGGTCAGAATGACAAGTTCCGCCTCGCAGCTATCTATTCAGGAGTTCTCGCTCTTGGATTTGCCTTCCATCTAATGGGATTGGTTTCCAGCGATTGGGGAGGACCTGCAATCCTGTTTATTGCAGCATTGTGGGTATGGATAATGACGTGGAAGTCTACAATAGAGTTCCAACTAATTCACGAAGATTATCAGCGTGCTAGAAAGGGTATAAGCACTCTTTACAGCGACCATTTCGATGTTTTATCCAACTCAAAACGCCAATTATCGATTATTCTTGCAATGCCAATATTAGGTATGATTGGTGTAATCTTAGGATTCCCACCTCAAATGAATCCAGATTCAACAAACATGTTCTCATTAGTCACATACTTGGTTGTGGTAGTATTTGGAGTGACCTTCCTAATTTGGTACGCAAACAGAATGTACGGTTCACTCTACGGCAGACTAACAGAAGTCGAAGTGCAGGCCAGCCGCATCGAGAGAGATTTGGGCGACCCTGCTAGGTTGCTGACTGAACTGGCAAGCGATGGTTTGGATATCAGTTCAATAGTATCTCAGCCAAGATCCACGGCAGCGGCTGCCTTAGGAAATGCTCCCGAATCAATTGTAATCGATTGGGATGAGGATGTTGGTGTACTGATGGACGAAGAGGAAAAACCTCCGGAATCAATCGACATCGGGTTGGCATCCGAGGATGTTACACCTACTGAAGATTCCATCCCATTAGAGGAAATCTCTGGAGAAGAGCCTCAAAACATCATGGAAGGCATTGATGTCGAAGATTTGTTCAGCGACGAGGAGGTGGGAATCGATGACTGAATCAGAAGAGTATGATGTGGGGGCCTCAGACCTCGAAGACGCTCGCAGAGTGATTCGTGATTCACAGACTAGTGCGGATAGATTGATTCGTGCAAGCCGTGAACTAGAACACATCGTGTATGGAGTTTCGAGAGATGACTCTTCATTAGCAGCCACAGAGTACGATATCACCGAGGCGAGATCAAGCCTTGAGCAGCATCAACTGATGCGTGCAAGCCGCTCTGTGAGGCGTGCTGAAAAAGCTCTTAGTGCCTTGGAAGAAGATGTAGTAGACTTGCGAAGGAATATTGCAATGCTAAATCGTCTGCTCAAAGAAAAAACTCTAACTGAAGCTGAGATTGAGATTATTCTACGCCGTTTGCGGAATGCTACTGGAGCCGCTGAAGTCGGTGAAGTCGGCTATGCCGCCGAAGAAGTCGAGCAATTAATCGGCGATCTTGTCGTAGATTCTGCAGTCGCACTCAACCCATTCTTGTTCAGAAACTTCTGGATGGGTGTCGACACACGCTGGCCAGCAGGTGGAGAAACCGGTGTGATGATTGTCAGAATCTGTAATGACGGCACACGTCCAATTCCAGAAATGCGCCTAGCACCACCAGTGCCAGAAGACTGGCAATGTGTCCCAGAATCGATTGATTTGCCAATCATGCGACCAGGTGATGTCATTCTTGTCCGGTTCGAAGTTAAACCGGGGTTGCGCTTTGGATTAGATGAGATTCCACTTTCCCGTAAGCTAGCAATTCAGACAGGGTATGAAGTAGAAGCAGGACAAGTAAGAGTAACGATGCGCGTACAAAATCGCAGCATGGAAACTATCCGCGACCTACTGTTACAACCTTGGATGCCTCCTGGCTACAAGACAGATACTCTCCCTCTGGTTGAGAAACTCTCTCCAGATGAAACCGGAGTGGTAACTATGCCACTCGTAATAGACATGGGCGATGGAGGTGGATCCACCGCCTGATCATTTTCCACCCTGCGGCGGTTGAGCCG
>DAGO01000109.1:26396-26520 GCA_002498185.1 Euryarchaeota archaeon UBA10
TAGGGAGGATGTAGAGATACAAAAAAGAAAAAAAGAGGTGAAAACCAATGCAGAAGAAAAATATGAACGAAGAAAACAACGATTGGGGGTCAATCGGTATTGGTGCAATGATTGTATTCATTGC
>DAGO01000092.1 GCA_002498185.1 Euryarchaeota archaeon UBA10
ATTGTTCAACATCTGCCATGGCACTTCCAAAACCCAGAAGTCAATAAGCAATGTGAAGGCGAATGTCTGAAGTGCTTAGAGTTCATGCCATAATCATGGCGAGACAGAGTATGGCACTATTTCTGGTGTTAATGTTCTGTGCAATGTCATGTTTGCCAATGGTGAATGCTAACCCTAATCGAAATGTAGATGTCGTCATTGGTCTAGGTCCAAATGGAATGTCCGACCAATTTACAATCGAGGTGCCGGATGGCGAAATTGTAACAGATTTTGATGTGAAAGTTTTCGAGAAACCATGGCCTATTAATGACGTAGTTACCTTTGAGGACAAAACAGATTGGATGAATGGAGATTCAATGGACGGTATCGATTACAACCTAACGGGTTTGAGGATTCTTCCTATGTCGCATGAATGGGATTTTGAAGGTTCAGTACAAGGATGGACCTTGAATTCAGGAGGAGGATGGGCCCATGGATACGATTCAACACTAGGTTCTGTTAACGGGGTTCATTCAGGAACTTCTGCAATCTACACATACAATGGTAATTATCCCAACAATATGGGTGGCCCATACTGGGCTACCTCCCCAACTATTGATTGCTCATCTTGTACAGGCACTTGGGATCTGAAGTTTTGGAAGAGATTGGGAGTTGAATCCTCTTCATATGACAGAGCATATGTTTCAGTAAAGACAAACAGCGGTGGATGGACTAATGTCTATTCTAACCCTTATGGTACCACAAATGATGGCTCATACACTCAAGTTAGTTACGACATTAGTAGTCACATCACAGGAAACTCAGCATTCCAAGTAAGATTTGGTCTAGGTACTACTGATAGTTCTGTAACTTACACAGGATGGAACGTTGACGATGTATTGATTGAGCCTCGAGGAAATACAGGTACAGGTTCAGCGAATTGGACAAGTCAAGCATTCGGCCCGGGGGCTTCGGGTATGATGGAAATGCAGCACGGATTGATGGCCATAGATGCCACAATACCCCAAGGAGCGATTATGCGATGGAGCCTAATCGATGCAAATGATTCTAGCGTCATTCCTGGTTTTTCTGAACTTGAAACACTTCAGGCAGATTTGTCTATAATAGATTTCAAGAAGCACCCTAAAGTCCAACTGAAAATCCAAATGGAATCAGTTAGTGAAACCCCGATTATTCATTCAATAAAACTAGGAGGCGGAATCATTGAATCATTTACAGATAATCCAACCTCCAAAGGTTGGTCTGGATTTTCTTCTCATAGTAATGGAAAGGTTTCAGGCACGGGAATGTTGAATTCGCCAGAGTGGAGGCTGACTCACCCATTTAGTGCAATTGACATGTCTTGGACAGGGACTGGTAGTGGAAATTTCGAAGCTTGCTTTACTGATTCAAGCATGTGCTCATCTTCGGGATGGACTTCAATCCCAACTGATGGTAAGTTACAGATGGATGCGCCTGCTACATATCTAAATCTCAGATGGAGTGGCACAGGAAGTTATTCTATAGATTCCATTAGTATCGATTTACACCGGCAATCTTCTCCCCAAGATGCCAGAATTGACATTGGATTAGATGGGGTAAGTGAGTGGTCATTCTCAAATGAAATGATTGGCGGATGGGGTCTACAAGATGTACTCGAAAACGGCGAGAAAAGTATAGAATTGTCAATAGCTCCTTCAGGAACAGATTCTACTTCCCTATACTATCCAATCAGAACAGGGCAGTCACATCCATCATATGATTCAACAGGTAATATGATGTTGGCATTTACTGCTGTAGGTGCGCCACTGAATGATGTTGAGGTCACACTATCAGTAGGTGGAAATGACATTGTAACCGAATCATTAGGGTTCATCCAAAACTCTGCGAGAATAACGCTTACAGATGTACAAGTACAAGATTTAGTTACTGAAATGGATTCTAGGACTGCGGAAATGAATGTTGTTGGAGAATTGGATGCTCACAAGATTGAAGTTTCAGTTTCTTCAAGCACAGGTGGGGTGTTACAGGTTTCTGGTCTATCGATTCCATATCGATATGATGCTCACATTGAAGGGGATTCTGCTTTGCCAATAATAGCTGCAATAAATTCGCAATTGTCCCAAATATCTCCATCAAATGGTGTGAAAGAAGTCCCAATTCCTATTGTAATGACAAACCCTGGGAAGTTATTGATTTGGGATTACGGACTACAGACTCTGGGTTCACCATTGCCGACTGGAATGACGATGACAAATCAAACCGACACATTAGTTGCAGGCAATGATTGGTATGAGTTTAACAGTACATTTGACCTCTCCAATATTGGTATTAGCGATGCTGCAACCCATTTTAGTAACGAGGGATGGTCTTCGGTTTTCACTTTGGGGGGAAGTGAATGGACTCGTTCACTTCATTGTTCAATAGTCAGTAACAGTTGCAATGCAGAACAGGGCATTATTGTTGATGACTTCTCTTATCATTTTTCTAACTCTGAGGTTGAGTTCTACCACAGGATTCAGATTTCCTCTATCTGGCCCGATGAATCCGCATTGATTGCTTCGAGCTCAATAGATATGAATGGTCCCGCATCACAGCCAAATCAGATTAGATTTGGCGCAGGTTGGTCTATGGGAGTAGAACAAGATGTAGATGTCGTAGACTGGCATTTGTCGTTCATGAATGGCGCAGAATCATCTTGGGACGCTCTATATTTTGACCCTGCAAATCCTGGTATTGTTGAGGTCGAATTGGCGTTTGAGGATCTAGAGGACTCTCCACGTTCTTCAACATTCAGCGTGGCTTTGTATGTGGATGGCGCACTTACAGATACTACTCAATCGCTTACCGATGGAGTTGCTACCCTAATGTTTACTCCTAATTCTCTAGCCTCTCAAGTTGATTTACAAGTTGCAGTGAGCGGATTATATGGCCAAAACGTAAATTGGAAAGTTCCAAAAAATGCTACATTCTTGATTGATGACCTAGCTCCAGTTTTGATTTCGACGAATGTTGCACCATTAGATCACAGGAGCACGGACATGCCTCTCGAACTAACTTTCGAAATTGGTGATAGGCCGGTTCTTCCACGCCATTCTTTACTTCATGTAGAGACATCTTGGCAAGGTGAGAAAACCATTCAGTTAGACCAACCTGCAAACCTGAATGGCTTCCAAGGAGTGTATTCGACAATATTCGATATTAGCGATGCTGAACTCGGGGATTCAATGTCTGGTTGGTTGGAAGTTTTCGACCCTGCGGGACATCCACTTCCCGATTCAGGTAGTGAAGAGAATCCTATGTTCATCATCAGTTTTGGACCTGATGGAGCCCCGGTAATCTTGCAGGACGGGCTAGGTTGGACTCATAGCGACAACTGGTTGCATCCCGGTCAGAATTACAGCATGCAAATTCCAATTCAGGACGCAAATGGCTATGGCGATATCGAATCAGTATCAATTGACCTTGCGTCCGATTCCAGTGAGATTCTTGTTATCGATTGGAATGCTCAATCAGGATGTTCTTCATCCAATCCATCGATTATTGTAGAGGATTGCTTCATAGTTGGCGATTCACATCATTTCGACCCAGTATTTACCCTTGAGGTCGTGATGTCATTCAACTGGGATTTTAACCCTGATACATCTTTAGAAAGAAGTATCAGAATAACTGCAAGCGATGATTCTGGACAATCACATCGTAGTGAACTAGATTCGACCTGGAGATATTCAAGCGAAATGGAAATCGACCTAAACAGTGCAGGATTTACTCAATCCTCTGCATTCGTGGCACCCGGCCAGACTAGTATTCTGAATGCTGATATAATTTGGACTAGAGGTGGGCAATTGGTTGACACCATCGTGGACGTATCAGCATCAATCGATGGCTCAGAGCAATTTGGATTATCCGAGAGTGGTATGGTTAACTTAACATTAGTAGCTCCGAATTCAACAGGAATACATCCGATAAAATTAGATTTAATCAATTTACCATCTGGTGCAATTGACAGAACCGATACAGAACAAATCGTTGCTTGGATGGTTGTTGACAGCAATCAGCCACGTGTACTACAATTACTGTCGCCAGACCCTCTAGACTTGGTCCAAGAAAGGGATTGGGAAAATCTGAGATTTGAAGTCATGGTCAATGAAACCGAAGGGCTCAATCTAGATTCGCTACAAATGAATTGGCTTATTGTACCACATGGAATGGCGATTCCTGAATTAGCACTTCTAGGTGGAAATGTCAGCATGGACCTAATTGCAGGTACAGGCGCAGGATCATCAATTCCACTCTCAGCAACTTTGGATGTAGATTCAATCGTTCCTGAAGTCAGTCGGCAGAACTCATGGGACCTTTGGATTTGGATAGAGGGTGAAGATTTAGCCGGCCAGCAAATCGTTTCACAGAATAATAGCAGAAGTTCGCCTTTGGCAATTCTACAGTTAGCAAATCGAGATGCAGACCTGAGATTGGATTCAGAAGGAATTCTTGTTGAAAGCGAGTATCCAAAAACAGGTGATGCAATTTTAGTCAATGTAACGGTTTACAACGACGGTCAAGTCGACGGCTTGACCAGTGTTCGAGTTGAAGTTATTGAAGACGGCGATAAGCGTCGTTTAATCGAAATTGTAAACATCGAGGTTCCTGCAAACTCATCAGCCTCTTTTGAAGCAAAATGGGTTCCAGAAGATGAAGGTGCAGCTTGGATTGAAATTTCAACTCCAGATGGGAAATTCGCAAGAACAAATCCTGTGCAGGTTGAGAATGGAGATTCTACATTCGTTATCGAAAGTCTAGAAGGTGCTAGCGGAGCTATGCTTACAGGATTTGCAGTAATCACCTTTGTAATGATTGGACTGTTAGGATTCTTGGTGATTTCTGGAAAGAAGCCGAGAGATGACGATTTTGAGGATAGCGAGTTCGCCTAATACCTACAATGGTTTGAAATGTGAAAGGCTTCACGGTAGCGTGGAGGATGCAGGAGGACTGCTGACAGACTTCGAGTCTGAGGAAAGTCCCCTCTCCATAGTGCAGGCGGTCGACACAAGTCGAGACACAGAAATGGGTCGGTCAATGGTGCAGAAACGAACGATGTGTGGTGTGTACGATGAATCCGGAAGGACGAGATTGCCACGTTGTCGATGAGACGAGCAACCCCGCTGGAGCAAGTCCAAACAGTCCCGTTAATGTTGCACGCACAGGGACAGGTAGGATGCTTAGTTGAATGCAGTCACCGAAAGGAAACAGAAAGGGGCTTACTCCCTGCATTCTCCAAACTCTATTTTTGGCTTTGAGTTCATGATATGC
>DAGO01000129.1 GCA_002498185.1 Euryarchaeota archaeon UBA10
CTCCAAAAATCCTAATGAAAATAGCAAATATTCCGTTAGACTTTCAAGAATAACATATCCTGCGTTAAACGGGGCGGACATGACCAGAGCAAGGCTTACTCTTCTTGTTACGCTGTTTTGCTTGTTTTCAATACCTTTAGTTTCGGCTAACCCGTCCGGACTAACCTACCTAGATTCCACATGGTCTACCAATGATGGTGATGAAGGAGATTTGCTTGCAATCAACCCAAATGGAACCATTCTTGCATCATACCATGGCAAGGATATCATTTTGTTCAATACAACGACTTTCGAGCAGATTGGTAAAATTAGTTTTGATGAAGATATTGCAGGAATGGAATTTAATCCCAATGGTACGGTTTTAGCAATTAACAAACGCTCTACTGCGCAAATTCGTGAATCCATCAAACTAATCGATGTAGAAACTCTTCAGGTATTCGATAGCGGTGTGCTCGCTGACGATAGATTTCGTGATATCGCTTGGAGTGTGGATGGGATGGTCATTTCTGCCCACGGTTACGACGGTGAAGTCGTTGAGCAATATCGTTACCCAGAGCTGACAATAAAGAATACTCTTCATGGGGTGCATGTAGTAGACGTAACTTGCATTGATTATCGGTCCGATGGTGAATACATCTTGACGGGGGATGAATCTGGAAGGTGGGCTGTTTGGAATATGCAAGGGCAAAAACAGGGTTCGTATATTGAATACGGAGAAGGACTTCTAGATTGCAAATTTTCACCTGATGGACTTGACATCATACTGCTAGGTGAAGATGGAACAATCACATCCAGGACATTTGATGGCTTGGAAAACCATGTCACTACAATCAAAGGTGCAGAAGAAATCATGTTTTCTTATTCTGGAACACGAATGCATATTTCGGTAGAGAATGACGACTTCATAGGTCTAGTAACATATGACTACGCTAATTTCAATGAATTGCAGCGAACCAACTTTTTCCATATAGTGGAAGATGTCGAATTTATCGATGATGAATATAGCCGTATCCAAACCCTATTTGTCGCAGGTGGCACTGGTGAAGTGGCTGTTTATTTGCGCGACATAGCTGCAGACGGTTTCGGTGAACCTGGTTCCGATTTAGACGGCGATTCTGTCCCAGACAATCTGGACCAAGATGATGACGGAGACGGAATTATTGATGATTGGGATGATGACATTGGATGCGATGCTCCAGAAGGAACGCCATGTTCTCGGTATCCTGACCTTTCTAAAATCAGAAATATCGAAATTACAGTAGGAGAATACTTCATTGTGAAAGACCAAATCTCATTACCTTCCGAGGATTCTAGTAATATTCGAAACCTGTCTAGGAATGCACTTGCTAAGGACCAAGTCCTAAGTTCGCGTGAGACAAATCTGTTCGCTAATGCGATGTGTGAAAACATGGACCACAGCGATATTGTAGACCAATGGAGAGATTCGATTTCACTGTCTAACGGAGAATTGGGAGATGCAACAATCAGTTGCTTTATTGTTGATGGAATGGAAATGATAAGGGACGGTGATTCGACTACCCAAATTACTTTTGCAATAGTTACGACATTCGAGTATGATAGCGCAGTTACCTTCCCACTCCAGATCTCGTTATCTGAACAACCACTACCTACCGATGGTTCAATTTCATGGCTAGCGCCAGCACATCCCGTGGCACTAAAATTTTCTGGAGATGGTTTAGTTAGTCAAACAATTCCATTATGGTGGAACAATGTGGATGATAGTGCATCGGTTACGATAGAGGAAGTCGAAGTCAAAGAACGAACTGTCATAGAGAGTGCGATTGACTGGGCAATGCACCCAATCGCTTTCATCTTCTATCTTGGGGTTCTGATTGGAATCGGAACTTTATGGTTGAGACATCAAAACAAAATTGATTTCGATGTAGAAGATGAAGAAATTGCGGAAGAGGAAGATTCTGATGAAGAAGATGAGGAAGATGAACCAGACACATCTCCAGGTCAGAACGCTGATAATGATGAGACAGTAGTCAAAGAAAGACCGAAAAGGACTCCTCCGCCTAGTAAACGGAAAATGTACAGCACAAGCTCAGATAATGAACCTCTAGCCAAGAAAAGGCGAGTTTCGGAAACCAAATTGAATAAAGATGGTCCGATAATGAAAACGAAAAGAAAACGCTTAGATTCTATTGACCAAAATCCAGAGGCTTCGACTTCCAGACCTATTGTCGCTGGAAAGAAAAAAGTGGTCAAACCAGAAGATAACGTGATCAAAACACGTAAGGTTAAGACCGCAAAGAAAGAAGAAACCAAACCTGAACCCGAAGCGAAAAAGAAGCGAAAACCTGTCAAGAGAAAGAAGAAAGGTTCTGGAAAGAAAATTGATGAAGAAAAATTGCAGGACAACCTAGTAAGTGATTTCTTGAAGGAAGAATAATTACCAAGCCATTGTAATCTCTTCGTCCATTTGACAAGCCGAGTTTAGAAATTGTTTGAGTCCATTCATATCTTCTGGATCCATTCTGTTTATTACTTCGCCAAAGTATCTCTCTAAACGGTCAACAGTTTGAGATGACTTCTTACTGCTGGTTTTGATTACTTCCTTTCTAACAGAAGAATTGGTTTCAAATGCAATTAATCTCTGAATCAATGCTGTGTAAGCAGCCTTAACGCTGCTGATGTCTGAGTCTTTACGTGCTGCGAATACTCCGAATACCATGGGGTGTCCGCTAACTTCTTTCCATTCCTTACCGAGATCTAATTTAATCAGTTCAGGATGGTCTCTAGCCGCTTCAAGCGCTCTGTCCCCTATCAATAGACAACCATCACAGTTGGCAAGCATGCCTTTCAAATCTGGGCCCATTTCGACGTATTCAGGATTCAATTTCCTGTGCTTAATCAAAAACTTGAGCAGGGTTACAGAAGTTGCAGAATCAGATGGAAGGGCTATTGATTTCATTTCGGAGATATGCTTCTCTCCGAATAGTAGAACACTGCCGACCTCGCCTTTACTGGAGATTGAAAGATCTGGAACTAGTACCAATTTGTCGGAATTTTTAGCGAAATCTGCTGCAGGTATTGGGGCCAAAATACAATCACGACGAATCAAATGGCCTGTTAACCAAGAAGGTGGTGCAGGTAAAACATTCCAATTTTCCGAAAGACCATGGAATAATGGTTCACAATTAATGAACGAAACTCTACCTATTGTCTTCTCCCAAGTCATTCAATCACCCGTTGCCATGCGTAGGCTCCTTCTTGCAGGAACTTTTGGTGGAATGAACTCCACAAAAGAAGTGTAAGTTGTGTTTCTCTGGATTGGAATCGAGCCTGAGTTTGAGACAATCTTCGCCAGTTGAGCCTTGTCATGGTCCAATGGTGCAGTTGATCCTGCAAGATGCATAATTGATTCCTTCTGTACAGTACCGTCGATATCATCAGCTCCGAATTGCAGTGCAAGTTCAGAAATTTCGTCGCCAAGATTCATTCGGTATGCTTTGATGTGGGGAATGTTGTTCAACATCAGCCTAGAGATTGCAATGACACGTAAGACCTCGGTACCCGTAGCCAATTGTGCCTCTGGCAGCCTCGAATCGTCAGGTAAAAACGGATATGGGACAAAGCATTGGAATCCTGCAGTTTCATCTTGCAATTCTCTTAATTTTATCATATGCATAACTCGATGCTCGATTGATTCAATCGTGCCGTAGAGCATTGTGCAATTAGTTGGTATTCCTAAGCTATGTGCTGTTCGGTGAATCTCTAGATATTCGTCTGAGGATTCCTTACCACGGCAAATAACCCCTCGAATATCATCATCGAGGATTTCTGCACCGCCACCTGGAAGGGAGCCTAAGCCCGATTTTTTCAATCTCGAAAGTGTTTCCCTGATAGATAAATTTGAGAGTTTAGCGATATGCTTCACTTCGACAGCAGTTAATGCTTTGATATGAACGTGAGGGAATTCTTTTCTTGTCCTACTAAACAATTCAGTGTAGTGTTCGATTCCCCATTCTGGATGAAGACCACCTACGGAGTGTACTTCATCGACATAGCTGGAGTAATTACTCAAATCTTCAATGTATTCTTCGATTTCCAATTGATAAGCATCTTGAGCACGTCTACCTCTTCTGAAAGCGCAGAATTTGCATGCCAGGGTGCAGATGTTTGTTTGATTGATGTGGACATTAACATTGAAGAATACTTTGTTTCCAAATCTAGCACTCTTTACAATACTTGCGAGGTGTCCAATCAAGTCCAAATCGCTGTAGTTGAACAAGAACTTGCCGTCTTCAAGATTTAGGGGAACATTGTTTCCTAATTTTCCAACAATATCCCGTAGTTCATCGGGCCAAGATTCTTGTCTCAACAAACTGGTGAGATTAGCCTGCCAATTAGGCTGTTCACCGTCTGCCATGGTAAGCCGTCAAACTAGTTGTTTTTGAACTAGCGTTTAAGCGCGCTTGTTAGTTCTGACACGGAATATTCCAGTGTAACGCATTAATTTGCGGAATTCTTCAACCATGAACACTGTACTTGCAACGAGGATTATGATAAACCAATCCTTTTGCTCAAGAGGAATTGTTGATAGTAATTCTCCTATCTCAAAGGAGGTAAATGGAATGACTATAGAAGCCCCTTGGACTACTATTAGCAATAGTGTGATTGAGAAGAGTACTGCGAGGTAAATTGCCCTATTAGAGAAAAGTCCTAGCTTGAACACGCTGTGTTCATTGCTTCTACAGTTCATAACATTGAACAACTGGAATACAATAAATACACAAAAACACATTGTTTGAGCGTAAGCCTCTGACCCATTTTCTAGAGCGAGGTAGTACACAAGAAGAGTACCTGTTACCATAACTGCTCCTAGATAGAAAATCAACAATAAATCAAGCAAATTTGGAAGAGCTTCGTCCACTGCGCGCGGCGGTCTGTCCATAACATTAGCATGCTTGCGTTCGACACCCAAAGCAACTGCTGGCGGTCCATCCATTAGGATATTGATGACAAGAATTTGTGTTGCGGTGAGTGGTAGTGGTAATTGGAATACGACATTTGCCAACAAGAGTAGTGCTACTGCAGCAACATTAGTTGAAACTTGGTACCTTACGAAATTACGTATATTAGCGTAAATCTTCCTTCCTTCTTCCACGGCATTTACAATATTAGCAAAGTTATCATCTTGTAAAACCATGTCAGATGCGTCTTTAGCAACATCTGTTCCTGCGATGCCCATCGAGATTCCTATATTGGCTCTAGACAAAGCAGGGGCATCATTTACGCCATCACCGGTCATCGCTACTACTTCGCCTTCATCTTGCAATGCAGTTACAATACGCATTTTTTGCTCTGGAGTTACACGACTGAAAATAGCGGTGCCGCTGACGATATGCCTCATTGCATCATCGTCTAATTGTTCTAATTTTTCCCCGCCAACAGAATCTATGTGAGGCTTAGTGATGTTCAAATCCTCTCCAATTGCCTGTGCAGTCATCTGTTGGTCGCCAGTAATCATTTTGACTGCAATACCAGCCTTTTGACACCTGTATATTGCATCATAAACCTCTGCTCGAGGAGGGTCCATGATCCCAACCATTCCCAAGAAAATCAAATTGTCTTCCATAGATTCCATATCGGTAATGTCGTCGTCTGGCTGAACTTTTCTAGCACAAAGAGCGATGACACGCATTGCTTTGCTTGCCATAATACGATTTGCTTCTGAAGCGTTTTCGAAATCACCATCCTCAATAGGAACTATTTTGCCATCATTCACTTTCCATTTGACCAACTTTTTGAAACCACCAGCTCCACCCTTAGCAAAGATCCAATCTTCGCCCTCATACTCGTGAATTACTGACATTCTTTTTCTATCGGTATTGAAGAAAAACTCATGCTTTCTGGGGTGCCTTTGAGCGAATTTTGCAACTGACCCATTTATTTTGTAACCAAGCACAGCGCATGCGCTGTCTGTAGGGTCACCAATGGCTGTCCATTGACCATCAATTTCAGCGATTTGGGAATTGTGGCAGAGGGATAGACAAGCCGCTGCAAGTCTGAATCCAAGCCCCCTTTGCATTTCTGACATTTCTTCATCAGTAAGTTCTGTGTCATTCAAAGTCAAGGTTCCTTCTGGCATGAAACCCTCGCCGGTGATGCCATAAGTTTGTTTGGGCAACATTAACTGTCTGACAGTCATCTGATTCTTGGTTAGTGTACCAGTTTTATCTGTACAGATGACTGTAGTTGACCCTAGGGTTTCAACAGCCTTCATGCGGCGAATTATCGCTTTGTGGCGAGCCATATTGCGCATTCCAATAGCGAGCGTGGTTACGAGAATAATAGGTAATCCCTCGGGAACAATCGCTACGAAAATAGCAATAGCAACCAGGAACTGGAATTTAGCTTCTTTCCACAAATCTCCTCCATCTACGTACTCAAGAATTAATCCAATAGAAACAATTAACGCAGCAACAATCAAAGCAATGAAACCAAGGAATTTGCCCAAGGACTCTAACTTGTGTTCGAGGGGCGTCTTGGGAGTTTCTGCTTCAGCAATATCACTAGCGATTTTCCCAAGTTCGGTTTGCATTCCTGTTGCTGTAACAATTCCAACAGCCCGACCTGTAGAAATTGTAGTACCCATGTAAAGCATGTTTTTCCTATCTGCAAGTAGGGTTTCTGGCGGCAATGCTTCTTCACTAACTTTTGCAGGCATTGATTCTCCAGTCAATGCTGATTCGTCTACCTTACATTGCCATGCTTCACTAACACGTAAATCAGCTGGAACATTCAATCCCTCTTCGATCTTTACGATATCTCCGGGGACCAATTGTGAAGTATTGATTTCCAATTCCATCCCGTCACGACAAACGACACACCTCGAAATCGTCATTTGTTTTAACGCACCCATTTCTTGCTCTGCTTTATTTTCCTGCCAGAAACCGAAGAACGCATTCAACGTCAGAACAATTGCAATGAAAATTGCATCACCCGGCTGGTCGGGATGGGTTGCGAGTGCGAGCAAACCTGCACCTATCAAAAGATAGTTTAGTGGATCATGGTATTGAGAAAGGAATCGGATGAATGCAGAGGTCTTTTCAGGCTCTCTGAGCTTATTTTCACCATATTTTTCAAGGCGGATTTCGGCCTCGTTGGATGATAAACCGCCGAGAGGAGTGTCGAATTCAGTGATGACTTCGTCACCACTTTTTGTGTGCCAAAGAGTTTCTGACATGCCACCACCAGAGCATTTGCTCTGGCGTTTGGGTTAACTTACGCCTTATCATTATACGGGTGGGTATTCCTTTACATTTTAGCCGATTATTTGACAAATAGGTTGCTGGTCGGAGAGTTATGAGCGGAGATGGAGAGCCTTGGATTCCCGCTCACATGAACATCCAAGAACTGACCGTTAGGGTAATTGTAATCGGTGTTCTTCTTGGTGGCGTAATGACCGCCGCCAATGCCTACCTCGGACTGTATGTAGGCATGACCGTTTCAGCATCGATTCCAGCAGCTGTAATGAGTATGCTAATTTTGCGTGGTTTCAAATTCAAGGATGTTACGATTCTCGAAAACAACTCTGTACAAACTATGGCGAGTGCAGGAGAATCCCTAGCAGCAGGCGTTATCTTTACTGTACCTGCCCTTCTGGTGTTGGGAATTTGGCAAGATATTGTGTGGCTAGATACATTTCTGATTGCTATTCTCGGCGGGTTACTAGGCACAATGTTCACTATTGCATTACGACGATTATTCATTGTCGAAGAGGCCCTGCCTTACCCTGAAGGTGTTGCATGCCGTGAGGTGTTAGTTGCTGGAGAAAAAGGAGGCTCGGGATTAATCGCCATTGTTTACGCACTGCTTATTGGTGCAACATATGGCTGGATGGTAAAGGGATTCAAAGCAACCCATGCAAAGTTACAGGGAGTCGGTGAGGCGTTAGGTACTCGTTTCTATGCAGGAGGGGAATTATCTCTTGCTCTTCTGTCAGTGGGATATATTGTGGGATTGCGAATTGCATCATTCATTTTCTTAGGAGGAGTGGTTGGTTTCGCTATTTTAGTGCCAATATACGGTTTATTCAATGGATTCCCAGATTCTACAGATGTTCTAACCCAAATCGGAGTTGATGATTACAAGAAAGTCTGGGAAGAACAAATTCGCTTTGCAGGAGTTGGAGCGATGGTTGTTGGCGGTGTTTACACTCTGTGGTCAATGCGCAAAACTATCGCTGAGGGTCTATCCAAGGCGTTCAAGAAAGGTAACGACGGCGAGGCACAGTTAAGGACTGAAATGGATTTGCCACTAGACAAAGTAATGGCATTCTGCGGAGTTTTGGTAGTACTGATTTTCTTGTTCTACTGGTATGCCACAGGAAGTGTAATCATGGCATTAGGAGGGGCCCTCTTCCTTGCAGTAGTGTCATTCTTCTTTGCGGCA